>NZ_LNTD01000160.1 GCF_001462455.1 Cellulomonas sp. B6 | reverse complement strand
CGTCAGGGTCGGGCGCGGGGCGCCGTCAGGGTCGGGCGCGGGGCGCCGTCAGGGTCGGGCGCGGGGCGCCGTCAGGACAGGGGGTCCTCGGAGCAGGCGGCGGGGAGGCCGGACGCGACGCCCGCGCGCTGGCGGCAGCAGCCGGGGGCGCAGATCGAGCGGAACGGCGGCAGCGCGCCGACCGTCGCCTGCTCGGGCCGCGGCTCACCCGCGTCGTCGGCGCGCGCGATCGCCGCGCGCTCGAGCAGCAGGTCGACCAGCCCGCGGACGAACGGCTCGCGGACGCCCACCGAGTCGGCACGCACGGCAGCCATGCCGAGCTCGGCGGCCGTCTCGAGCGCCTCGGAGTCGAGGTCGAAGGCGACCTCCATGTGGTCCGAGACGAACCCGATGGGCGCGAGCACGACGGACGTCGTGCCGGCAGCCGACAGCGCCCGCAGGTGGTCGTTGACGTCGGGCTCGAGCCACGGCTGGCTCGGCGGGCCCGAGCGCGAGCAGTACGCGAGGTCCCACTCGACGTCGCGGCCCAGGCGCTCGGCGGCGGCCGCGGCGACGGACCGCGCGACGTCGAGGTGCTGCTCGCGGTAGGAGGCGCCCGCGACGACGGACGCCTCCTCCATCGTGTCCGGGATGGAGTGCGTCACGAACACCAGGCGCGGCCACGCGGCGTCGGCGTCGAACCCGGCGTAGGCCTCGACGACCGCGTCGGTGTTCGCCTGCACGAACCCGGGGTGGTTGAAGTAGGAGCGGCACTTGTCGACCTCGAGCGGGTGCGTCCCCGCCTCGCCGCCGAGCTGCACGCTCAGCGCGTCGAGCGACGCCCACAGGTTCTCGCGGTACTGCCGGCACCCGGAGTAGGACGAGTACGCCGAGGTGACGAGCGCGACCGCGCGCTGCGCGCCCGCGGCGTGGATCTCCGCGAGGGCGTCACGGGTGTACGGCTCCCAGTTGCGGTTGCCCCACACGACGGGCACGTCGAGCCCCCGGCGGTCCAGCTCGGCGCGCAGCGCGGCCTGCAGCGCGAGGTTCTGCTCGTTGATCGGGCTGCGCCCGCCGAAGTGGTGGTAGTGCTCGGCGACCTCGGCGAGCCGCTCGTCGGGGATCCCCTTGCCCGCGGTCACGTTGCGCAGGAACGGGAGCACGTCGTCGGGGCCGTTCGGGCCGCCGAACGAGAAGAGCAGGACGGCGTCGTAGGGGGCCAGCGCCGACGTCGTGGGCGCGGGCAGGTCGGTCGCGGGGGGCGTCACGGGGGGCACGTCCCCGATCATCGCACCGCGCCGCGAACCGGTCAGGTCGGCCCGGGCCGCTTCCCACGTGACGTTGTCGCGACGCCGTGTCACCTCGTCACCCGCCGCTCCGGGTGCAGCCTGCCGTCGGCGCCTCTACCGTCGTGCGTGGCGGTCACCGCGTCCCCCGCGCCGCGTCCGGCCGCACCGTCACCGCCCCCGAGAGGCAGAGCACGAGAGCGATGAGCACGTCGTGACCCGTACCGGACGCCACGCGGCCCCCCGCCTGGCGCAGCGCTACGTGCTCGGCGAGCGGCTGGGTCAGGGCGGCTCGGCGCAGGTGCACCGGGCGGTCGACGTCCGCCTCGACCGCACCGTCGCGATCAAGCTGTTCCGGCTCGCCGACGCCGACGCCGAGCAGGTGCGCCGCTACGCGCAGGAGGCGCGCGTCCTGGCGGACCTCTCGCACCCCGCGCTGGTCGCGCTGCTCGACGTGGGCGCCGACGTGCTGCCCGGCACCGGCCCCGTGGCGTTCCTCGTCATGGAGCTCGTCGAGGGCCGCACTCTGCGCGACCTCGTGGGCGACGGCCCGCTGGACGTCGCCGCGACGGCCGACGTGGGCTACCAGCTCGCGCAGGGCCTCGCGCACGCGCACCGCGCGGGTGTGGTGCACCGCGACGTGAAGCCGTCCAACGTGCTCGTGGCCGACACGACACCGGCGTCGGGTCGTCGGGACGCCCCGACGGTGCCGGTCGTGCTCGCGGACTTCGGCATCGCGGCATCCGACGCGACAGCCACCCACGACGCCGGTGACGACCGCGCGACCGCCAGCTACCAGAGCCCCGAGCAGGCGCTCGGCGAGCCCGTCGGTCCCGCGAGCGACGTGTACTCGCTGGGCCTCGTGCTCCTCGAGTGCCTCACGGCGAGGCGTGCGTACCCGGGCGACCCGCTCACGGCCTCGCTCGCGCGCCTGCTGCACGGACCGCAGATCGCGGACGACCTCGACCACGACGTGGCGGTGCTGCTGCGCGCCATGACACGCACGGACCCGGCGCAGCGCCCCACGACCGCGGCGGTCGCCGCCGAGCTGCGCGGGCTGCGCCGCCAGCGCGAGCGCACGCTGCACGCGTCGTGAGGACGCTGCACGCGTCGTGAGGACGCAACGGGTCTGAGCACGGCGCCGCACCGCACCCCCGGGGGGGCGCGGTGCGGCGGTGGTCGTGGGGTCGACCGCGCACGTCCGTGGCGGACGGTGCGGGTCGTGCGGGATCAGGCCGGGCGGCTCAGGGCGGCAGCGGTCGGCGCGGCCAGCGCCGCGAGCTCGTCGGCGACCTCGTCGGCCCAGGCGGCGACGGCGGTCATGTCACGGTGGTCGCCCTCCCGCGCGCGGCCGCCGGCGATGATGGCGCGCTCGGTGAACGACAGGACCGACCGGTCCAGCCGTCCGCGGAAGTGCCGGTGCCCGCGCGCGCCGAGACGGTCGCGCAGGGCGGCCACCTCGAGCGGCGAGTTGGCCGAGTTCGCCGGCTGGGTCGCCAGGCCGGAGGAGAACAGCCACACGGGGCGCTCCCGCAGCGCGTCGACGCACCGCGCCGCGAGGTCCCGGGCGGCCGGGAGCCAGTGGGCCGTGTAGACGGCCGACCCGAGCACGACGGCGTCGTACCCCGTGACCGCGTCGACGTCCTCGGGAGCGCACTGGTCGACCGCGTGGCCGCGGGCACGCAGCCGGTCCGCGATCGTCTCGCCGATCTCCCACGTGCCGTGGTGACGTGACGCCACCGTCAGCAGGATGCGCATCGTCCCCTCCTTCGCCGCTCGGTTGCGGACCGGGGGTCCCCTTGCGACCGGTCCGTCCACCATGCTTCCTGGCGGGTGCGGGCGTGTCGTGGGCCGGAGGTCCCCACACGGCGCCGCAGGTCAGACGCCGAGCGGGTCGTCCGCCGTGGTGGCCCCGGGGTCCGGCAGGTCCCGCTGCGCGTCCCGGAGCTTGGTGCACAGCCGTTCGAGGGTCGCGAGCTCGTCGGGCTCGAGCGCACCGCCCACGAGCGCGGCGATCGAGCGGACGTGGCGCCTGCCGACGTCGCGCTGCGTGCGTGCACCGGCGTCGGTCAGGTGCACCGCGGTGCCGCGTCGGTCGCCCTCGACCGGGCCACGGCGGACCAGGCCGTCGGCCTCCAGCCGGTCCACGAGGCGCGAGAGGCTCGGCTGGGTCAGCAGGCTGGACCCGGCGAGCTCGCGCAGGCGCAGCGCGCGCCCCGGGGCACGGGAGAGCGTGAAGAGCACGTCGTACTCGCGCATGCTCAGGTCGCCCCAGACGTCGTCGCGCGCGAAGCGTCGGACCAGCGTCACCTGGGCACGGAACAGCGCCTCCCACGCCTCGGCGGACGCGCGGACGTCGGGGCCCGCACCGTCGCCCGCGGGCCGGACCGTCTCCTGCGAGGTCACGTCGGCCACGGTCGGCTCCTCCTCGCACGTCGGGGCGGCGTGCCCACCCGCGGCGGCTCGCCGCGCAGGAATCATGTCACCACGCGCCAGGACGCGCGCCGCGGCGGCGCGAGGCCGTGGCGCGTCTACGCTGGGACGATGAGCGAGACGGGCACCACCTACCTGCTGGTGGACGGCGAGAACATCGACGCGACCCTGGGGTCGTCGATCCTCGGCGGGCGCCCGACGCCCGAGCAGCGTCCCCGCTGGGAGCGCGTGCTGACGTTCGCGCAGCAGGCGTGGGACCAGCCGGTCAAGGCCCTGTTCTTCCTCAACGCCTCGAACGGCTCGTTGCCGATGTCGTTCGTGCAGGCGCTCACGGCCATCGGGTTCGTGCCGATCCCGCTGTCGGGCGAGTCGTACGAGAAGGTCGTCGACATCGGCATCAAGCGCACGCTCGAGGCGATCGCGCTGCGCGAGGGCGACGTGCTGCTCGCGAGCCACGACGGCGACTTCGCACCCGAGGTGACGCAGCTGGTCGACGCCGGGCGGCAGGTGGGGCTGCTCGCGTTCCGGGAGTTCACGAGCCAGTCGCTGGCCGGGCTGACGGCGCGCGGGCTGCAGGTCTTCGACCTCGAGTCCGACGTCCACGCGTTCAACGTCCAGCTGCCGCGGCTGCGGATCATCCCGCTCGAGGAGTTCGACCCGACGCGCTACCTCTGACGGACCGGCTCCGTGGCCGGCGGGATCCCGCCGGCCACGGCCGCGATCAGCCCGCGGCCTCGAAGCCCTGCGCGAGGGCCGCGTCGATCGTGCTGCGCACGTGCTCGGCGTGCGGGGCGTCGGGGGCGAGGAGCTCGACGCCGTGGGCCGTTCCGGGCACCTCCGTGACGACCGAGGTCGCGTCCTGGCGCGCGACCAGCGCGCTGTCGGCGGCGGCCACCTGCGGGTCGTCGGTCGAGGCGAAGACCTGCAGCGGACCCGTGAACCCGCTGGACGCGGCACGCGCGTCGACGCCACCGTTCTCGGACGGCGGGCTCAGCGCGACGACGGCGACGGCGTCGAGGTCGTCGGCCAGGCCGGCCGCGAGCGTGCCGCCGGCCGAGGCGCCCACGAACGCGACGTCCTGGGCGCCGGTGGTCCGCAGGACGTCGAGCGCCGCGCGGAAGCCGATCTCCCCCGCCTTCCCCCAGTCGAACGTCGCGACCATGTAGCCCTCACCGGCGAGCCGCACGAGCTCGGCGGACCACTGGCACACGTCGCCGCGCACCTGCGGTGCGAGCAGCACGCCGCGCGGGCCCGAGCCCGCCCAGGCGACGCGGCTCGCCGCCATGCCCGTGCCGACCTCGGCGTACGCGACGCCGTCGGTCAGGCACTCCGGCGGGTCCATCGCCGTCATCTCGACCGGCGGGCTCTCCAGCACGGTCGGCGTCGCGGCGTCGCCCTGCGCGTCGCCCGGCGCGGGCCCGGTGCCGGTCGAGCAGGCGGCCAGCAGGCCGAGCGCGAGCGCGGCGGCGCCGACGCGCGCGGGGGCGCGACGTGCGGCCGACGTGGAGGTG
>NZ_LNTD01000159.1 GCF_001462455.1 Cellulomonas sp. B6 | reverse complement strand
AGGGGAGCGGGGGCGAGCCCGCAAGATGCTGAGGTTACCTCACCAATAAGCGTGCGGCCCGGCGAGGTATTCCGCGGCGCGACGGGCGTCGACGACCGTGGACGTCCACGGCACCCGTCGGGTCGGCCGGGCGCGGGTGGCCGAGGGCCGCCCCGGTAGCCTCGGCGCGTGCGACCCCACGAGCACCCCGACGCCGACGGGCGCGCGCCCCGCGGTCGCGGCGCGTGCGACCCCGGCCGTGACCCCGCGCACCCGGTCGCGCCGTCGGAGGAGCTGCTCGACCTGCTGCACGACGTGCTGCGCAACGCGCGCCGGGACGCGTCCGAGCGCCTGGGCGACGCGATCACGCCCGGGCAGCTGCGCCTGCTGCGCACGCTCGACCGCATGGGCCGCCCGCGTCGCCTCGGCGAGCTCGCCGAGGCCCTCGACGTCGCACCCCGCTCGGTGACGTCCAAGGTCGACCAGGCCGCGGCCGACGGGTGGGTGCGCCGCGTGCCCGACCCCGACGACCGGCGCGCGACCCTCGTCGAGCTGACCGACGCCGGGCGGGAACGCCTCGACGCCGTCGCGAGCAGCCGCGAGGCGGGGGTGCGCGCGCGCCTCGACGCGCTCGACGACGACGAGCAGCAGACCCTGCTGCGGCTGCTGCGGCGCGTGGCGGGTCGCGCGTGAGCGCCGGGTTCACGCGGCGCGCGCTGCTCGCCGCCGGCGGTGCCGTCCTGCTCGTGGCGTGCGTGCCGCGGGACGAGCGACCGACGGCGGGGGAGACCGGGGCGTCGCCCGCGCCGTCGACGACGACCG
>NZ_LNTD01000158.1 GCF_001462455.1 Cellulomonas sp. B6 | reverse complement strand
GAGAGTGCAATCCAGTCGCCCCTTCCCGGCGAGACGTCGACCCCCGTCGCACCGACCGCCCGTGACGGCGATCCACCCCGCCGTCGACGACGACAGGTCGGGGCCGGATCGCCCTCTCCCGCGGGGGGGTCGGGCTGTGCGCGGCTAGGGTCGGTGGACGACGACGAGGAGGTCCGCGTGCCGCAGCCGGTGACGTTCGGGGTGGTGGGGTCCGGGTGGCGGGCCGAGTTCTTCGTGCGCGTGGCGCGCCTGCTGCCGGACCGGTTCCGGTGCGTGGGCGTCGTGACCCGCACCGCCGAGCGCGGCGCGTGGGTCGAGGCCGCGTGGGGCGTGCCGACGGTCCGCACGATCGAGGAGCTCGTGACGGGCGCGCTGCCCGGTGCGGGCGTCGCGCCCGACCGGCCCGAGCTCGTCGTGACCGCGACGCCGTGGCCCGTGACGCCCGACGCGGTGCGCGAGATCGTCGACGCGGCGGTGCCGGTGCTGGCCGAGACGCCGCCCGCGCCCGACGTCGACGGCCTGCGCGCGCTGTGGGCCGACGTCGGGCCCACCGGGCTCGTGCAGGTCGCGGAGCACTCGCCGTTCATGCCGTCCCACCAGGCACGACGCGCCGTGGTCGCCGCCGGGACCATCGGCGAGCCGACACAGGTACAGGTCTCCTCGACGCACCTCTACCACGCGGCCGGTCTCGCGCGGCACCTGCTGGGCGCCGGGCGCGGGCCCGTGACGGTGCACGCGCAGGCGTTCACGGCGCCGCTGCTCTCGCCGCTCGAGCGCGACGGGTGGACGGGCAAGGTGGACGCGGAACCGACGCGGCAGGTCCTGGCGACGCTCGACCTCGGCGACGGGCGGTCCGTGCTCTACGACTTCACCGACAACCAGTGGCACAACCCGCTGCGCACCAACCGCATCGTGGTGCGCGGCTCGCACGGCGAGATCGTCGACGACGCCGTCACGCGCCGCGTCGACGAGCGGACCGTGCTGACGTCGCGCATCGAGCGACGGCAGGCCGGCCTCGAGCAGAACCTCGACGGGTTCGACCTCGAGCACCTGTCGATGGACGGCCAGGTGCTCTACCGCAACCCGTTCGTCGGGGCGCGGCTCGCCGACGACGACCTCGCGGTCGCGCACCTGCTCGACGCGTCCGGCGCATGGTTGCGCGGCGATGCACCGCCGCCGTACCCGCTGGCCGACGGGTGCCAGGACCACCTGCTCGGGCTCGCGATCGAGGAGTCCGCCCGCACGGGCCGGGAGGTCCGCACGGCTGCGGAGGCGTGGGCCGACGCTGTCTGACGCGTCCGCCGGGCGGGAGCGCCCCCGTCATCCGTCGGGCGGGAGCGACTCGTCGTCCGTCGTGCCGACGCGGTCCCGAGCGCGACCGTTGACGGGGTCGACCCCGACGACGCGAGGTTGCGACCCGACGACACGGTCATCCCTCGCACCGACGAGCACCCGAAGCCGACCGACGACGGGGCCGAGGTCCACGACCTGGGACGAGGACCCGACGAGACCGGGCTGAGGTCACGCAACCTCGCCGACGGAGGACGTCAGCCCGGTGTCGTGAGCGACCCGTCCCACCCGGCGGACACCAGAGAACGACACCGTCATCCGTCGCGCCGACGGTCGGCCCGATACGACGCATCACGGTCCCGACGAACGACGGCACGATGACGCGTCCAGGCCGGCATCCGTCGCGCCGACGCGTGCCCGCGGGCGACCGATGACGGGGCCGACGTCCACCCACCGGGACGTCGCCCCGACGAGACCGGGCCGGCGTCGCGCATCGAGGCGATGAACGACGCCGGCCCGGTCTCGCGGACAGACCGTCCCACCCGACGGACAGCCGGGCGGCCAGGGGGCGGCCGTCAGGCGGTCGCGGCGGCCCAGGCGACGCTGAGGCCGTCGACGAGGGGGGTCGTCGGGCGGCCGATGAGGCTGCGCAGGGTGCCGTCGGTGTCCGCGAGGGTGCCGGCCTTGATGTTCTGGTCGAGCGCGACGACGAACCCGGCGGTGCCCTCGTCGAGGCCCGCGGCCAGCAGCCCGGCGCGCTGCTCGTCGGGCGTGACGTCGCGGTAGACGACCTCACGGCCGAGCACCTGCGACGCGGCGGCCGCGAGCTCGTCGTGCGTCCACGCGACGTCGCCCGCGAGCTCGTAGACCTGGCCGTCGTGACCCTCGCCCGTGACGACCGCGACGATGGCGTCCGCGAAGTCCTCGCGCGACGCAGACGCGACGCGGCCCTGCCCGACCGACCCGACGATCTCGCCGGTCGCGGCGGCCTGCTGCAGGCTCTGCACGTAGTTCTCGGTGTACCAGTTGTTGCGCAGGATGGTCGTGACCAGGCCCGACGCGGCGAGGAGCTCCTCGGTGGCCTTGTGCTCGGGGGCGAGGACCAGCTCGGTCGCGTCGGCGTGCGGCGCGGACGTGTAGACCACGCGACGGACGCCCGCGGCGACGGCGGCGTCGGCGACGGCCTGGTGCTGCGACACGCGGCGCCCGACCTCGCTGCCCGAGACGAGCACGACCGTGTCGGCACCGGCGAAGGCCGCGGCGAGCGTCTCGGGGCGGTCGTAGTCGACCTCGGCGGCGCGTGCCCCGCGGGCGACGAGGTCGGCGACGCGGTCGGTGCCGCGCGCGCCGGCGACGACGTCGGTGACGCCCGCGTCCAGCAGACCCTCGACGACGAGACGGCCCAGGTGGCCGGTGGCCCCGGTGACGACGACGGACATGGTGATCCTCCTCGGTTGGTGCGGCCGGACGGCCGCGTGCTGCGTTGCTCGTCCGGGTCAACGGCGGTGTGCACCTAGACTTTCCCACGACCCGGTACCCACCTTCTCGTCGGGTACCTACCCGGAGGTGAGCATGCAGGCAGCAGCGATGTCGGTGGTCGACGACGTGACGGCCACCACACCCGTGACGACCCCTGCGTTGCAGCAGATGCTCGCTGCGGGCCAGCTGCCCGCCGCGTGCCCGAGCCGCGTCGTGCTCGACCACGTGACGTCGAAGTGGGGCGTGCTCGTGCTCGTCGCGCTCTCGGAGCGCACGCTGCGCTGGGGCGAGCTGCGCCGCGTCGTCGAGGGCGTCAGCGAGAAGATGCTCGCGCAGACGCTGCGCACGCTCGAGGCCGACGGCCTGGTCGAGCGCACCGTGACGGCCACCGTGCCGCCGCGCGTCGACTACGCGCTGTCGCCGCTGGGCGTCGACCTCGCGACACGGCTGCTGCCGCTCATGTCGTGGATCGTCGACCACGCGGACGCGATCATCGGCGAGCGCACCGACTGACGACCCCCTGCCGCGGGGTCACGACGCTCCGTCGCGGCCCGCCGACGACGCGGCGCCGCGCGCGAGACCGGACGCCCGGTCGTCCGACCGGTCGGACGCGCCCCCGTCCGCGTCGTCCGACGGCCGCTCCCCCAGGCCGCCCGCGAACAGCTGCCACACCGGCCCGGTGACGAACCACAGCACGAGCACGAGCGAGGCCCGCGCGCCCCATCCGAGCAGCACCTCGCGCTGGTCGGGCGCGTTCGCGATGAGCCAGAGCACGCCGAGCACGGCCACGGCGACGGTCCACGCGAGCAGCACGTGCAGCCACAGGCGCCACTCGTACGCGAGCCGCGCGCGGCCGCCCGCCGGGGGCTTGGGCGGGCGCGGGCCGTCGAAAAACCGCCAGGCCACCCACGCGTCGACCCGCTGCACCGTGTACCTGCCGAACGCGACCGTGAATCCCAGGTAGAGCGCCGCGAGCCCGTGCGTCCACGTGGGCTCGGAGCCGCGCAGCAGGTCCCCGACGGTCGCGACGAGCAGCACCACCTCGATGGCGGGCTCGCACAGCAGCAGCACGGTCGACAGCCGGCGGCGCCGCAGCACGTACCGCGCGACGATCGCCGCGGCGAGGAACACCCAGAACGCGACCTCGCAGGCCACGACGAGCGCGGCGACGGGGTTCTCGCGGATCCACCCGATGACGTCCATGCGAGCACCGTCGCGCGCACCGGCCCGCGGCCGCGTCCGGCGGACGGACCGTCCTGCGCGCGGGCGCTCCTCCGTTCGGACGAGGGCCCGTGGCCGCGCGCGTGCTGGGATGGGCGCATGCTCACCGCCCTGCGCAGCCGCGTCGACGCCACGTGGTGGCTCGCGCGAGAGAGCCCGCAGGCCGCGCGGTGGGACTCGGTGACGCTGCTGCTGGTGGGCCTGCTGCTGCTGACGCTGGACGTCCGCATGGTCGGCAGCGACGTGCCGCTGGTCGACCTGCCGGGCGGCCCGGTGCCGTGGCAGGCGGGCCTGCTGGTCGTCGCGACGACCGTGCTGCTCGGCAAGCGGACGCACCCCGTGGGCGCGCTGGTGGGCGTCACGGTGCTCACGCTGGCCGACGCGGCGCTGGGCGGCAGCCTCGGCATGTACCTCGTGCTGTTCGACGCGATCTTCACGGTCGCCGTGCGGGCGTCGGGCCGGCCGCGCGCGGCGGTCCTCGGGACGCTGACGGCGCTGGTCGTGGCGACGCCTGTCGCGGCGGTGGTCGCGGGTCTGGGGACCCAGGACGTCGCGCAGCTCACGCTCGTCGCGCTCGCGCTGCTGCTGCCGCCGTGGTGGTGGGGCACGGACGTGCGCCGCTCGCAGGCCCTCGCGGCCGAGCAGGCGCGCCGCGCGGACGCCGAGCGGGCCCGCGCCGACCTGGCCCGTGAGCACGCCGACGACGTCGCGCGCATCGCCGCCCTGGACCGGGTGCGCGCCGTGCAGGACGAGCGCGCGCGCATGGCCCGCGACCTGCACGACGTGGTCGCGGGGCACCTGTCGGCCGTCGCGATCCACACCGGCGCGGCGCTCAACGCACCGCCGGACACGGACCGCGACCGTGCCGCGCTGACGGCCGCGCGCACGGGTGCGCTCGACGCGCTGACCGAGATGCGCGCGATGATCCTCGTGCTGCGCGAGGGCGCCGCACCCGACGCGACGACGGCCCCGGCGGGGCTCGCGCGGCTGCGCGACCTGGACCTCGACGTGCTGGGCGACGTGCCGGACGGCCTGCCCGCGGCGGTCGACCACGCGGCGTTCCGGATCCTGCAGGAGGCCGCGACCAACGCGCGCAAGCACGGCGCGGGGCGCGCGACGGTGCGCTGCACGCGCGACGGCGGTGCGCTCGCGCTCGTCGTCGAGAACGCCCTGCCGGAGCACGCGCCGGCGCCCGCCGACCCCGCGCTGTCGTCGTCGACGGGCCTGCAGACCATGCGCGAGCGCGCCGCCGCGCTCGGCGGGACCCTCACCGCGGGCCCGGCCGACGACGTGTGGCGCGTGCGCGCGACGCTCCCCCTGACC
>NZ_LNTD01000157.1 GCF_001462455.1 Cellulomonas sp. B6 | reverse complement strand
GGGCGACGGGGTGGGGGCGGGCCGCGCTCAGACGAGCTTGCGCTCGACGAGCCACGTGGCGAGCCGCGTCCCGGCGTCACCGGTGTCGGTGATCAGGACGCGGTCCTCGCGCGGCGGCCGCGGTGCGGCCTCGAGGACCTGCGTGCGGGCGCCCGCGGCCCCCACGATCGCGGGGTCGACGCCCAGGTCGGCGAGCGTGAGCGTCGCGACGGGCTTCTTCCGGGCGGCCATGATGCCCTTGAAGTTGGGGTAGCGCGGCTCGTTGATGCCGTCGGTCACGGACACGACCGCGGGCAGCGGGGCCGTGAGCGTCTCGGTCGCGTGGTCCAGGCGCCGCACGACCGTCGCGGTGCGTGCGTCGACGTCGACGTCGAGCGAGGACGCGAGCGGCAGCGCCGGCAGGTCGAGCAGCTCGGCAAGCGCGGCGGGCAGCAGCGACGTCAGCCCGTCCAGGCCCGCCATGCCCGTGAGCACGAGGTCGACCGGGGTCTGCGCGGACAGGTGGCGGACGGCGGCCGCGAGCACGGTCGCCGTGCCGATCGCGTCGGAGCCCGCGACGTCGTCGTCGAGCACGTGGACCGCCTCGTCGGCGCCCATCTGCAGGCCCTTGCGGACCGCGTCGACCGCGTCGTCGGGCCCCAGGGTCAGGACGACGACCTCG
The DNA here is from genome assembly GCF_001462455.1 of Cellulomonas sp. B6. Classification (GTDB taxonomy): domain Bacteria; phylum Actinomycetota; class Actinomycetes; order Actinomycetales; family Cellulomonadaceae; genus Cellulomonas. The sequence goes on along the minus strand of NZ_LNTD01000157.1, from coordinate 8,276 downwards.
CCGTCGTGCTCCTCCGCGAGCGCGAGCGCGGCCTCGACGGCGTTCTCGTCGAGCTCGTTGAGGGTGCCGTCACCGCCGTCACGCACGACGCGTCCGTCGGCACCGAGCTGCCGGTCGGACTGGATGTCGGGGACGAACTTCACGCAGACGACGATCCTCACCCGCCGAAGGCTACCCTCACCCGGCCCCGCGGACGGCGGTGGTGTTCGCCACGTGGGAACGACGCCCCACGTCCCGGACGTGCGTCCTGGCACGATGGTGCGGTGACCGCGACGCCCCCGCCCCACCGCCCGCACCGCCTGGGCGTGCACGTCACCGACGCGGGCGTCGACGTCGCGGTCCTGGCCCCGCACGCGACCGCCGTCGAGCTGTGCCTGCTCGACGGCCCGCCCGACGCCCCGACCGAGCGTCGCGTGCCGCTGGCCGGGCCGCGCCTCGGCGTGTGGTCGGCCTCGGTTCCCGGCGTGCGCGCCGGTCAGCGCTACGGGTTCCGCGCGCACGGCCCCTGGGAGCCGGGGTACGGCCTGCGGTACAACCCGGCCAAGCTGCTGGTGGATCCGTACGCGCGCGGGCTGGTCGGCGAGCTCGGGTACGGCCCCGAGACCTACGGCCACGTCGTGGGCGACGACCTCACGGGCGACCCGTACGGCGCGCCCGACGGCCGCGACTCGGCCGGGCACGTCCCGCACGGCGTCGTCGTCGACACGCGTGCGCTGCCCGGCCCCGACCCGGCCGCGAACCGCCCGTGGACGCCGTGGTCGCGCACCGTCGTCTACGAGGCGCACACCAAGGGCCTCACGCGGCTGCACCCCGACGTGCCCGAGGAGCTGCGCGGCACGTACGCGGGGCTCGCGCACCCGGCGGTCGTCGACCACCTGCTCGGCCTGGGCGTCACGGCGCTCGAGCTGCTCCCGGTCCACGCGTTCACCTCCGAGCCGCACCTCGTGGCCAAGGGCCTGACGAACTACTGGGGCTACTCGACGCTCGGGTTCTTCGCGCCCCACGCCGCGTACGCGACGGCCGCGGCACGCGCCGCGGGGCCGGCGGCCGTGCTCGACGAGCTCCGCGCGACCGTGCACGCGCTGCACGAGGCCGGGCTCGAGGTCCTGCTCGACGTCGTCTACAACCACACGTGCGAGGGCGGCCTGCCGGGGCAGCACGTGTCCTGGCGCGGGCTCGACAACGCGTACTACTACAGCCACGACGGCGCGGTCCCGGCGACCCTCGTCGACGTCACCGGCACCGGCAACTCGCTGGACTTCCGGCGCACCGGCGTCGTCGGGATGACGCTGGACTCGCTGCGGTACTGGGCCGACGTCGTGGGCGTCGACGGGTTCCGGTTCGACCTCGCCGTCACGCTCGGTCGGAGCCCCGAGGGGTTCCGGCCCGACCACGCGACGCTGGTGGCGGCCGCGACCGACCCGTCGCTCGCGGGCCTCAAGCTCGTCGCCGAGCCGTGGGACGTGGGCCCGGGCGGCTGGCGCACGGGCCAGTTCCCCGCACCGTTCGCCGAGTGGAACGACCGGTTCCGCAACGCCGTGCGGTCGTTCTGGCTGGCCGACCCGGGCCGCGCGGCGCACGGTCTGCCCGGCCACCGCGTGCGGGACCTCGCGACGCGCCTGTCGGGCTCGGTCGACCTGTTCGGCTCGGGCACGCCGCCGCTGCAGCGCGGCCCGCGCGCGTCGGTCAACTACGTGACGGCGCACGACGGCTTCACGATGGCCGACCTCGTCGCGTACGACCACAAGCACAACGCGGCGAACGGCGAGCAGAACCGCGACGGGTCGGACGACAACCGGTCGTGGAACCACGGCGTCGAGGGCCCGGTGCAGGAGGACTCCCCCGCGGTCGACGTCGCCCCGCTGCGGCGCCGCTCGATCCGCAACCTGTTCGCGACGCTCGTGCTCTCGGCCGGCACGCCCATGGTCACGGCGGGCGACGAGATGGGGCGTACGCAGCGGGGCAACAACAACGCGTACTGCCAGGACACCGCGCTGTCGTGGGTGCGCTGGGACCTGTCGCCGTGGCGCACCGACCAGCTCGCGACCGCACGGCACCTGCTGACGCTGCGTCGCGACCACCCGGCGCTGCGGACCGAGACGTTCTACACGGGCCGGCCGCGCACCGACGGCGGCCTGCCCGACCTCGGGTGGTACGGCGCCGACGGCACGCCGTTCGACCACGGCCGCTGGCACGACGCGTCGATCCGCACGTTCCAGATGCTGCGCGTCGCGCCTCTGCCGGACGACGACCAGGTGCTGCTCGTCGTCAACGGCGCGCTGGACGCGGTCGAGGTCACGCTCGTCGACGGGCACCCCGAGCCCTGGACGCTCGCGTGGGACTCCGTGTGGGAGCACCCGTCCGAGGTGTCGACGGCGGCCATCTCGGGCGGCCTGCACCTGCCGGGCGGCACGACGACGACGGTGGAGCCGCTGAGCATGCGGGTGTACGTGCGCCCGTGACCCGTGACCGCGCGCGGGGGTAGCGTGCGCGCATGACACGCACCCACGACGTCGTGGTCGTCGGCGCCGGGCTCGCGGGCCTGGTCACCACCGCCGAGCTGGTCGCGGCCGGCAGGCGCGTCCTGCTGCTGGACGCCGAGCCGCCCGCGAGCCTCGGCGGGCAGGCGTGGTGGTCGTTCGGCGGGCTGTTCCTCGTCGACTCGCCCGAGCAGCGCCGCCTCGGCGTGCGCGACAGCGCCGAGCTCGCGCTGTCCGACTGGCTGGGGTCGGCCGCGTTCGCGGACGACGGGTCGGACCGGTGGGGCCGCGCGTGGGCCGAGGGGTTCGTGGACTTCGCCGCCGGGGGCATGCGGGACTGGCTGCACCGCCTGGGCGTGCGCTGGTTCCCGCTCGTGCAGTGGGCCGAGCGCGGCGGGTACCTGGCCGACGGGCACGGCAACTCGGTGCCGCGGTTCCACGTCACGTGGGGCACGGGCCCGGGGATCCTCGAGCCGTTCGTGCGCGCCCTGCTCGACGCGCACCGCGACGGGCGCGTCGAGGTGCGGTTCCGGCACCGCGTCACGGGCCTGACGACGACGGACGGCCGGGTCACGGGTGTGCGCGGCGACGTCCTGGCACCGGACGCGGCCGAGCGCGGTGCGCCGTCGTCCCGCACGGTCGTGCGGCCGTTCGAGGTCGAGGCCGCCGCGGTGGTCGTCGCGACGGGCGGCATCGGTGCGAACCACGACCTGGTGCGCGCGACGTGGCCCGCGGCGGCCGGCCGGCTGCCGGCCCGCATGCTGTCGGGCGTCCCCGACCACGTCGACGGCTCGGGCATCGAGGCCGCGCGCGACGCGGGCGCGCACGTGGCGCACGCGGGTCGCATGTGGCACTACCCCGAGGGCGTCACGAACCACTCCCCGGTGTGGTCGTCGCACGGCATCCGCATCCTGCCCGGGCCGAGCTCGCTGTGGCTCGACGCCGACGGGCACCGGCTGCCCGCGCCGCTGTTCCCGGGCTTCGACTCGCTCGGCGCGCTCACGCACATCACGTCGCGCGGCGACGACCACTCGTGGTTCGTGCTGGACCGCACGATCCTCGGCAAGGAGTTCGCGCTGTCCGGCTCCGAGCAGAACCCGGACCTCACGGGCCGGGACGTCGGGCTGCTGCTCGAGCGCGTGAAGCCGGGTGCGGTCGGCCCCGTCGAGACGTTCGCGCGGCGGTCCCCGGAGTTCGTCGCGGCGGCGACGCCCGCCGAGCTGGCCGCGGGCATGAACGCGCTGACGGGCACGTCGCGGATCGACCCGGACGCGCTGGCGCGCACGATCGCGCTGCGCGACGCGCAGGTCGGCACGGGCCTGGGCAAGGACCTGCAGGTCACGGCGACGGCGATGGCGCGGCGGTTCGTCGTGGACCGCGCGATCCGCGTCGCGCCGCCGCACCGCCTGACCGACCCCGCGCACGGCCCGCTGTACGCCGTGCGGCTGTCGGTCGTGACCCGCAAGACCCTCGGCGGCCTGGCCACCGACCTGGCGGGCCGCGTGCTGCGTCCCGACGGCGAGGTGCTGCCCGGGCTGTGGGCGGTCGGCGAGGCCGCCGGGTTCGGCGGCGGCGGCGTGCACGGCCACCGCGCCCTGGAGGGCACGTTCCTGGGCGGCTGCCTGTTCACGGGCCGCACGACGGGCCGCGCGCTGGTCGAGACGGTCTGACGCCCGCCCGGCCCGACCCCTGCGCCCGCCACGGTCGTCCGCGCCTCACCGCCGAACGCGAGGTTGCGCCGGTTCTGACGGCCCGAAAGCGGCAGAACCCGGCGTTCGACGAGCGTGTGGCCCGGCCAGGTGCGGCGCGAGGACCGCGGGGATGCGTCCGGCGGCCACGTCCGACGCCGTGAAGCGGAGCAGGGTGGCGCCCGTCGCGACGATCGCGTTCTGCCGCTCGCGGTCCCGGTAGAGCGCCGCCGGCGTCGAGTGCGGACCCGCGCCGTCGATCTCGACGACGACGAGGCGTCCGCCCGGCGCCCACCACCCCAGGTCGCCGCGCGCCACGACACGACCGTGGGCGTCGAGCACCGGGACCTGCAGCTCGTGCGGAGCCAGGCCCGCGTCGACGCACTGCAGCCTCGCCCTGGTCTCGAGAGGTGAGTCCGCTCGTCCGTCGACCAGGCTCCACCACGCCTCGAGCCGAGCTGCTCCCCGCCGCCCGCGCGCGAGCGCACGGACCCGTTCGAGGTCCGGTGCGACGAGCCCGAGCCGGATCGCCGAGTCGAGCACGCTCACCGCGTGCTCGCGGGACAGCTCGCAGACCGCCTGGGCGAGCGCCAGGTCGGGACCCACGACGCGTGCGCCCCCGACCATGACCACGACGTGCGTCCGGAAGCGGCGTACCCGGGCAGGACCGCGGTCGGCGCGCCCGCCTGCCGACGGCAGCGCCGCCTGCGGTCGGATCGAGCGCGGCAGCCCGTGGACACCGAGGAGCGCGAGAGCGCACTCGCCGACCGCCACCGCACGGTCGGGCCCGAGCGCCAGAAGCGCCGTCCACGCGGTACGTCGACGTGCGTGGTCAAGGCCACGGACGACGGCGTGCCCGTCGTGCGCGAGCGCGCGGGCGTCGTTCGTGGCAGCGGGCCCGCCGTGCTCGCCACCAGCAGGCCGGCCGAACGGGTCCGCGAACACCTGCGCCCCGTACCGGCGGACGAGCGCCGGCGCGGCGTCGTGCACGCCGCGGACGACGGCGACGAGCGCGCCGTCCCGACGCAGCGCGGCACGCCGGTGCCGGCCGACGCCCGCGGCGTCCGCCTGCGCCGTCGACAGGAGCCCCTCCTGCCGGAGCGCGAGTCGCAGCAGCTGGTCCGGGAGCGGGGCGGGTGGTCGCATCGCACCACCGCACCAGCACCGGCGCGGCGTGCCTCCCGGCGACCGTCGCCGCTGTGGACGCCATCCGCCTCCGGGACCCTGTGGTCGCCTCGCGGGTGCCGTCGATCGCTCCCGTCGGCCGCACCTCGTCCGCCGAGCGCGCGGTTCGGCCGCTCATGGAGCGTCCAGGACGACCCCGCCCGGCGCTCGGCACGGGGCGGGACGCACGACCGCCGTGCTGCGGCCGGTCCGTCCCGCACGGTCCTCGCGTCGGCCCCGCCCGGTCGGACCGGGTGCCGAACGCGGACTAATGCCGGTCCTGGTGGCCCGGGACCGGCACGAACAGCGCTCGCGGCACGTCCGGCGCGGGTCACGTCGTGGACGGGTGACCAGCACACGCAGGACCGCGTCCGGGGTGTGGCCGGTCAGGCCGCGCGGCGGCGGCGCGCCGTCCGGTCCCTGCGGATGCCGCGACCCCGGAACGCCGGATAGGTTCGTGACCGTGACGACACCTCGCCGCCCCCGTCGCACGTCACCGGCCACGTCAGCGGACCGGCCACGTGCCGTCGCACCGCTGCCCCCGCAGGTGCGACCCTCCGACCCGAGCACCGTCGTGGCACCGGCACCGGCACCGGCACCGACGGCGGCGTCCGCGGCCGGTGCGTCGCAGCCCGCGAGCGCGTCGTCGCACGCCGCCGTCGTGCCGCCGGCGACGAGCCCCGTACGGACGGCTCCCGCGTCCGGCGCACCGGCGGCCGCGGCACCGGACGCCCCTGCGTCGCACGTGCCCGTGCCGGACGCACCGGTCACCCCCGCGGCGCCGTCCCTCCCGGCGGTCGCGCCGCTGCCCGTCGGACGCATCCCGGTGCTCGACGTCTCGCCCGTGGCCGAGGAGGGCCGGTTCCCCGCCAAGGCCGTGGTCGGCGAGCCCGTCCCGGTCCGCGCGACGGTCGTCCGCGAGGGGCACGACGCGCTCGGGGCGACCGCGGTCCTGCTGCGCCCCGACGGCTCGGTCCACTCCTGGCGTCGCATGGTCGACGTGGCGCCCGGGCTCGACCGGTACGAGGCGCGCCTGGTCCCCGACGCCGAGGGCGACTGGTCGTTCCGCGTCGAGGGCTGGTCGGACCCGTACGGGACGTGGGCGCACGACGCCGCGATCAAGGTCGAGGCGGGCGTCGACGTCGAGCTCATGCTCACCGAGGGCACGCTCGTGCTGGAGCGTGCCGCGCGGCGCACGGGTGACGACGCGATGTCGGCGAACGACGTGCGCACGCTGCTGGCCGCGGTCGACGCGCTCCGGGACACGTCGCGGCCGCCGGTCGTCCGGCTCGCGGCCAGTCTCGCGCCGGAGGTGCGCGAGGCGCTGGACCGCACCCCCCTGCGCGACGCCGTGACGGCGTCCCGCGCGTACCCGCTGGTCGTGCACCGTCGTCTCGCGCTCACGGGTGCGTGGTACGAGCTGTTCCCGCGCTCGCACGGCGCGACGTTCGACGAGGCGACGCAGACGTGGACGTCGGGCACGCTGCGCACCGCGGCCAACCAGCTGCCGCGGATCGCGGCGATGGGCTTCGACGTCGTCTACCTGACGCCGATCCACCCGATCGGCCACGCGCACCGCAAGGGCCGCAACAACGCGCTGACGGCGCAGCCGGGCGACCCGGGGTCGCCGTACGCGATCGGCTCGGAGCACGGCGGCCACGACGCGATCGAGCCGACCCTGGGCACGTTCGACGACTTCGACGCGTTCGTGGCGCGCGCCCGGTCCCTGGGGATGGAGGTCGCGCTGGACGTCGCGCTGCAGGCGTCGCCCGACCACCCGTGGGTCCGCGAGCACCCCGAGTGGTTCACGACGCGCGCCGACGGGACGATCGCGTACGCCGAGAACCCGCCGAAGAAGTACCAGGACATCTACCCCCTGAACTTCGACAACGACCCCGAGGGCATCTACGCGGAGATCCGCCGCGTGCTGCAGGTGTGGATCGACCACGGCGTGACGGCGTTCCGCGTCGACAACCCGCACACCAAGCCGCTGTCGTTCTGGCAGCGTCTGCTCGCGGACGTCGCGGCCGACCACCCGGAGGTGATCTTCCTGTCGGAGGCGTTCACGCGCCCCGCCATGATGCTGACGCTCGCGAAGGTCGGCTTCCACCAGTCGTACACGTACTTCACGTGGCGCAACACCAAGGCCGAGCTCGAGGAGTACCTCGCACGGGTCGGCGGTGACGAGGGCGCGTGGATGCGCCCGAGCTTCTGGCCGACGACGCACGACATCCTGCCGCCGTACCTGCAGCAGGGCGGGGTCGCGGCCTGGGCGGTGCGGGCCGTGCTCGCGGCCACCGGGTCGCCGACGTGGGGCGTGTACTCCGGCTACGAGCTGGTCGAGGACGTGCCGCGCCCGGGCGTCGAGGAGCAGATCGACAACGAGAAGTACGAGTTCCGCCCGCGCGACTGGTCGCGCGCCGAGCACCTGGGCATCGCGCTGCTCATCGGGCGGCTCAACGAGATCCGCCGCGCGCACCCGGCGCTGCAGCAGCTGCGGAACGTGCGCGTGCACCCGACGTCCGACGACGCGCTCGTGGCGTTCTCGCGCCACCTCGACGCCGACGAGTCCCCGACGGGCCGCCCCGACACCGTGGTCACGATCGTCAACATCGACCCGGACGGCGTGCGCGAGGGCACCGTGCGCCTCGACCTGTCGGCGTTCGGCCTGCCCGCCGACCGCCCGGCGGTCGCGCACGACGTGCTCTCGCAGGAGACGTACGCGTGGTCGCAGGAGGTGTACGTGCGCCTCGACCCGCAGGTGCGCGTCGCGCACGTCGCCCACCTCGAGCACCCGGGCGGCGACCGATGAGGCCCGCGTCGCAGCCCCCCGAGGACTCCCTCGGCGGGGCCGGCGCCCCGCGCCCGCCCCGCACGCCGGTGCTGGGCACGCCCGTGGTCGGCACCGCGGGCACCGACGCGGTCCCCCCGGGGACGCCACCCC
>NZ_LNTD01000156.1 GCF_001462455.1 Cellulomonas sp. B6 | reverse complement strand
AGGGGCGGGTCGTGATGCGGGAGGCGCGGGCGGCGGTGACGTCGGCGGCGACGAGTGACGCGTTGACGTGCGCGCCCGTGAGCGAGCCGGCCGCGATGCTCGATGCGAGCGCGTGCTGCGGGCCGGTGACGTTGCCCGCGGCCCAGACGCCCGGCACGGACGTCGCACCGGTCGCGTCGACGGCCACGGCGCGGCCGACGTCCTCGCCCAGGAAGTCGAGCGCGGTGGTCTCCAGCCCGAGGCCGTCGACCACGGCGTCGTCGAGGACCGCGCGCGACCCGACGAACACCGCGTCGCACGGGACCACGTCGCCGTCGCCCAGGGTGAGCCCGGTCAGCGCGTCCTCCTCGACGAGGGCGCCCGTGACCCGTCCGGGCACGACGCGCACGCCCCGGCCTGCGAGGTCGGCCCGCTGCTCGGCGTCCGGTGCGAACGCGTCGTTCGTCAGCAGGGTCACGTCGGCGCTGAGCTGGCGGACCAGCAGCGCCGCGTGCACGGCCCGCGGGCCGGTCGCGAGCACCGCGAGGCGCCGGTCGCGCACCTCCCAGCCGTGGCAGTAGGGGCAGTGCAGCACGTCGCGTCCCCAGCGCTCGCGCAGGCCCGGGACGTCGGGCAGGACGTCGCGCATGCCCGTCGCCACAACGAGACGCCGCGCACGGTGCGTGCGTCCGTCGGCGGTGCGGACCTCGAGCACCGGCTCGTGCGCGGCGCCGTTCCACCCGGCGCCGTCCGACCCGGCGCCGTCCGACCCGGCGCCGTCCGACCCGGCGCCGTCCGACCCGTCGCCGTCCGACCCGGCGCCGTTCGCCCCGGCGCCGTCCGACCCGTCGCCGTCCGACCCGTCGCCGTTCGCCCCGGCGCCGTCCGACCCGGCGCCGGTCGACCCGGCGTCCTCCGACCCGGCGCCGTCCCACCCCGCGCCGCCGGCGCCGTCGACCGTCCGTGCCGCGACCACCCGCGCGGTCACGACCTCGACGCCGTAGCGGGCGACCTCGTCGCGTCCCGCGGCCAGCAGCGCGGCCGGCGGCGTTCCGTCGTGCGTGAGCAGGTTGTGGGCGTGCGGCGAGGTCGCGTTGCGTGGCTCGCCGGCGTCGAGGACGCGCACGGTGCGGCGCGAGCGTCCGAGGCTCAGCGCGGCGGACAGGCCCGCGGCGCCGCCGCCGAGCACGAGGACGTCGACCGGGGTCAGGGGTGCGTTCGGCATGGCACGAGCCTGCGCGGCCCCGTGCCGTCTTGACAAGAGACGTTGCCACCATGGCAAATGGAGCCGTGGACGACCTCGACGCGGTGCTCGACACCGTCGGCCCCCGGCTGCGTGCGCTCCGTGAGCAGCGCGGCGCGACGCTCGCCGACGTCGCGGGCGTCACCGGCGTCTCCGTCAGCACGCTGTCGCGCCTCGAGTCGGGCCTGCGTCGCCCCACGCTCGAGCTGCTGCTGCCGCTCGCGCGGTTCCACGACGTGACGATCGACGAGCTCGTCGACGTCCCCGCGGGCGACGACCCGCGCGTGCCCGCGCACCCCACGGTCCGCCACGGCGTGACGTACGTGCCGCTGAGCCGCCGCACCGAGGGGCCCCGCGCGTTCCGGATGGTCTACCCGCCGGCCGTGCACGCCGACGCCGACCGCGAGCCCCGCGTGCACGACGGCTACGAGTGGCTGTACGTCCTCTCCGGCTCGCTGCGGCTCGTGCTCGCCGGGCGCGAGCTCGACCTGGCCGCGGGCGAGGCCGCCGAGTTCGACACGCGCGTGCCGCACTGGCTCGGCAACGTGTCCGACGGCCACACCGAGGTGCTCGCGGTGTACGGCCCGCAGGGCGAGCGCATGCACGTGCGCGCGCGTCCGCGGCGTCGCGACTGACCGGTCACCGTCCGGTCCGTGGGACGGCCGGCGGACGAGCCCGGGCTCGCGACCGGTTCAGGGCGGGTCCGGCGGATTGAGCCCGGTCTCGCGGTGGCCGCCGCCCGGATCGTGGGCCACCGGGGCCACCGGCGCGTCCGTGGCGCGCCGGGCGGTCCGGTGACGGGGCGCCTGGGGCACCGTCACCCGGCTCAGCCGAGCGTCGCGGCCACCACCAGCAGCACCGGCACGCACAGCACTGTCGAGACGAGCCCGGCGTCGCGCGCGAGCGCCTCGCCGTGGCGGTACCGCATCGCGTAGACCAGCACGTTCTGCGCGGTCGGCAGCGCCGCCATCGCGACGACCGCGAGCAGCGCAGGTGCAGGCAGGCTCAGCGCGGTGCCGACGCCCCACGCGACGAGCGGGTGCACCGCCGCCCGCAGCGCGACGGCGAGCGCGAGGTCGCGCCGCGGCGCGCGACCCCCTGCGCCGCGCGGGGCCGCGAGCGACAGGCCGAACGTCACGAGCGCGAGCGGCGCCGCGGCCGCGCCGACCAGCCGGAACGGCTCGTACAGCGCCTCGGGCGCCGACCACGGCAGGGCCGCGAGCGCGAGGCCGGCGAGCGTCGCGAGGATGATCGGGTTGGTCAGCGTGCGACGCGCGACGGCGGCGACGCGGAGCCGGGTGGGCACCGGGTCGGCCGGGGGCGCCGCGGTGCGGGTCGTCCCAGGGTCGGGCGCGTCGACGGCGCCGTCCCGCGCCGCGTCGTCCTGACCGGCCCGTGCGCGCGCCGCGTGCGCGTCGAGCACCGTGAACGCGACGGGTGCCAGCACGAGCAGCTGGAACAGCAGCGTCGGGACGACCGCGACCGGGTCGTCGAGCAGGTACACGGCGAGCGGCAGCCCGATGTTGCCGGCGTTGACGTAGGACGCCGCGAGCGTGCCGACCGTGACGTCGGCGGACGGGCGCCGCCAGACCACGCGCAGGACCAGCGCGGCCGTCGCCGCGACGAGGGCCGTGCTCGCCCACGTGGCGGCCGCCGTGCGGGAGACCAGCAGGTGCAGGTCGGCGTGCGCGACGGTCGACAGCAGCAGCGCGGGCGTCGCGACCGCGAACACGACGCGTGCGAGCACGGGTGCCGCGCGCTCGCCGAGCACGTGCCACCGCCCGAGCGCCCAGCCGAGCGCGACGACGGCCGCCATGGTGCCCAGCGCGGTGAGCACGGCGGTCATCCGCACGCACCCCGGGTCACCGGTCGATCCTCGCACGCGCGCTCACGGCGTCGGCGCGCCCGCACCGACACGTCCCCCACTGCCCTGCGGGGCGCAGGCGGGCAGAACTGGTCGCTCGGTAAGCCGGATCGGTCGCAACTGGTCAGCTGTCTGACCAGTTCGTGGGGGGGCAGCGGGCGTGCGCGAGCAGAGGCACGGGGTGCCGCCTCGCGGCGACGCGCCGGGGGCGGGCACCTCGTGGTGCCCGCCCCCGGTCGTCGCCCCGGCCGTGCCGGTGGGTGTCAGAGGCCCGAGTCGCGCATGGTGCCGGTGAGGCCGCCGTCGAGGTGCACGACGATGCACTGCAGCACGTCGTCGCCCGCCGCCCAGCCGTCGGCGTTCGGGGACAGGTACGTGTAGTCGAGGGCGGACTCCTCGTAGGACGTGCCGACGAAGCCCGGGAACTCGCCGACGCAGAACTCGTCGTAGTAGGTCTCGCCGGCCGCGTACTGCTCGTCCGTGAGCGTGGCCTCGGCGTAGATCTCCGCGTCGTGCTGCTCGCCGCAGGGCTTCGCGGGCAGCGAGGAGAACTCGGTCGTGCCGGCGGCCGAGTCGAGGTAGTCCAGGCAGTCGCCGACCTTGAGCGAGAACACGTCGGCGTCGGCCGCGGCGGTGATCTCGCCGCCGGGCTCGTCGCGCTGCGCCTCGGGGGCGGAGTCGCCGGACACGGCGTCGAGGATGGAGCCGCAGCCCGTCAGCGTCACGGCGAGCGCGACGACGGCGAGCGGGGCGAGGGCGGAGCGGAAGGTACGGGAAGTCACGTCCAGCGATCCAACCAGGACGTTCGTCCGGTGGATACCGAATTGGGCGCGCGTCCGGGTGAATCCCTGTGCGTCGCCTGTGCGTCGTGTCACTTCTCACCCGGACGGGTGTCGTCGCAGGTCACGACACGACCGGTCGTGACGCGCGTGCGGTCGGGCCGTGCCCCGTGCCCTGTGCCCCGTGCCTCGTCCGTCGTGCGTCGCGGTGCCGCGTCAGCGGGTGAGGGCGGGCTCCAGGTCGCGCAGCGCCGACGTCACGGCGGCGCGGAACTCCGTGGAGCCCGCGACGTCCGGGCCGAAGACCTCGGGCAGGGCGAACAGCCCCGCCACCGGGTCGGGACCCGAGACCGCCTGCACGAGGCGCGGCGCGATCGGGTCGTCGAGCGCGACGGTCCGCCCGTCGACCACGAGGTCGCCCGCCGCGGTCGCCCGCACGTACGCGACCCACGCGGCGACCGCGTGCGCCGCGGCGTGCGGCACGGCCCCGGCGGCGAGCCGGTCGGCGACGGTCCCGAGCAGCCGCACCGGCAGCTTGAGCGACCCGTCCATCGCCACCTGCACGGTGGTGTGGCCCGTCCGGGGGTTGGCGAACCGGTGGAGGACCTCGTCGCGGTACGCGGCCAGGTCCGTGCCGTCGGGTGCGACGAGCGTCGGGAGCACGTCCTCGTCGAGCAGCGCGCGCGCGACGCCCGCGAGCTCGGGGTCGGCCACGGCCTGCGCGATCGTCGCGTGCCCCCGCAGCGCGCCGAGGTACGCGAGCGTCGAGTGCGCCGCGTTCAGCACGCGCAGCTTCGCGCGCTCGTACGGCGCGACGTCGTGCGTGAACGTCGCGCCCGCACGTTCCCACGCGGGCCGTGGGCCCGCGAACGCGTCCTCGACGACCCACTGGAAGAACGGCTCGCCGACCACCAGCGCCTCGTCGCGCAGGCCCAGCAGCGCGGCGGCCTCGGCCCGGTGCGCGTCCGTCGTGGCGGGCACGATCCGGTCCACCATCGTCGACGGGAAGCGCACCGACGCCCCGACCCACTCCGCGACCGGCTCCGCACCGGGCACCGCGGCGAGCGCCTGCTCGACCAGCCCGCGCAGCACCGCGCCGTTGTCGGTGAGGTTGTCGCAGCACACGACCGTCAGCGGCGCGCGCGACGTGCGGTGCCGGCGCACGAGCCCGCGCACGAGCGTCCCGAGCGGCGTCGCCGCCGCCATGCCGTCGGCCGCGCCCAGCTCGGCGCGCGCCGCGGCCAGGTCGCCCGCGACGTCGGCGGCACGCGTGTCGAGGCTGCCGTCGGGCGCGCGTCGGTAGCCCTTCTCGGTCACGGTCAGCGTGACGACGTGCGTGGTCGGCGCCGCGAGCGCGTCGAGCACGCGCGCGGTGTCCCGGCCCGGGTAGGCGACGTCGCGCACCGACCCGACGAGCCGCACGCTCGACGCGTCCGCGCCGGTGGTGAGCACGCCGTACAGGCCGTCCTGCGGTGCGAGCTGCTCGACCACGCGCGGGCTGCGCTGCGTGACGCCGAGCAGGCCCCAGCGCGTCTCGCCCGTCGCGGCCGCAGCGTCCTCGGTGCACACCGCCTGGTGCGCACGGTGGAACGCGCCGATGCCCAGGTGCACCTGCCCGACCGTGAGCTCGCGCGGGTCGAGCGCGGGGCCACGCACGGCGTCGGGCAGACCGCGCGCGGCGCGCTGCGCCCAGGTGGTCGCGGACAGGCGGGGCGGCGTCATCGGGGC
>NZ_LNTD01000155.1 GCF_001462455.1 Cellulomonas sp. B6 | reverse complement strand
GGCGCGGGCTACTTGACCGCGCCGACCGTCAGGCCGTCCTTGAGCTGGCGGTAGGTGAGGCTGAAGACGACGAGGATCGGGACGGACGTCAGCACGGCCAGCGCCATGAGGCCGGGCCAGTTGATGCCGAACGCCGAGACCTGCTGCGCGAGCAGCGCGCTGAGCGGGTAGCTGCCGGGCGTGAGGTAGAAGTTCACGGCGTAGAGGAACTCGCCCCACGCGAGCAGGAAGATCAGCGTCCCGACGGTGAAGACGCCGTTGCGCGCGACGGGCAGCACGACCTGCCAGAACGTCCGCAGGATCCCGGCGCCGTCGATCGACGACGCCTCCTCGAGCTGCGGCGGCACGGCCCGGAAGAACGGGCGCAGCAGCAGCGTCGCGAACGGGATCAGCAGGGCCGCGTCGGCCAGGATCACCGCGGCCGTCGTGTCGAGCAGCCGCCAGCTGCTGAAGATCTGGAACAGCGGGATGACGGTCGCGGTCTGCGGCATCATCTGCAGCACGATCAGCATCCCGAGCCCGACGGTCGGCAGCCAGCCGGTCGTGCGGGCCAGGCCGTAGGCGGCCGGCACGGCGATGGCCAGGACGAGCGCGGTCGCGCCGATCGCGATGGTCGCGGACTGCCCCATCGCGCGCCACAGCGTCGGCGTGATCGCCTCGCGGTAGGCGTCGAGCGTGGGGGAGAACACGAACGTCGACGCGCGGTCGAACACGTCGCCCGAGCTCTTGAACGACGTGATGAGGATCCACAGGATCGGCACGCCGTACATGAGCGTGAGCAGCAGCTTGGTGGCCACGGCGACCGGGCCGGCCTTGATCTCGTTCATCCGTGCGCCTCTTCCTTGCGGATGCTGCGGGCGTACAGGACGGCGAGCACGAGCACGCCGAGCACGGCGACGACCGAGGTCGCGGCGCCGAGGCCGTAGTCGTAGCGGACGAACGCCTGCAGGTAGCCCAGGAACGGCAGGGTGTTGGTGGCGGTGCCGGGGCCGCCGTAGGTCATGACGTAGATGAAGTCGAAGCTGCGGAACCCGTAGACGAGCGTGAGGATCAGCAGCACGAGGGTCGTCGGCCGCACCGACGGGACCATGATGTGGCGGACCTGCTGGGACTTGGTCGCGCCGTCGAGCTGCGCGGCCTCGAAGACCTCGGGCTCGATCGTCAGCAGCGCCGCGCGGTAGACCAGCGCGTTGAACGGGATGACCGCGAACGAGTTGACGAACGCGACGGCCGCCAGCGCCCAGTACTGGTCGTACAGGAACGGCACGGGGGTGTCCCGCAGCCCCGTGGCGAGCAGGACCGTGTTGACCAGGCCCGAGTCGGCGAGCAGGAACTTCCACACCGACCCGTTGACGACCGGCGGCAGCGCCCACACGAACACCATGAGCGCGAGCAGCGCACCCGACCACCAGCCCGACGTGCGCAGCGCGATCGCGCCGCCCAGGCCGAGCCCCATGCCGAGCACGGTGACGACGACCACGAACACCGCGGTGCGCGAGAGGGCCGCGCTCGTGTCGCCGGACTCGAACCCGGTGCGCAGGTTCTCCAGGCCCGTGAAGGCCCAGTCGGCGTTGAGGGTGGCGGCCGTGACCTTCGAGACCGCCATCCGCAGCAGGGTGACGAGCGGGTAGATGCTCAGCAGGCCGAGGAACACGGCGGCCGGGAGCAGGAACAGCATCCGGGTCTGACGCGGCGGGCGCCGACGCGGCCCGGGGGCCGGGCGGGTGTCGGCCCGCCCGGCCGCCGGCGCGAGCGAGGTGGTCATGAGGACCTCCGAGGGGGTGTCGCGCCGGACGGCCGGACGCGGGCGGACGGGGTGGTCGGTGGGGCTGCGGCTCAGTCGAGCAGCGGGCCGAGCGCGGCGATCGCGTCGTCGGCGGCCTGCTGCGGCGACTTCTGACCGCCGACCGCGGCGCTCCACGCCTGACCGAGCGTGAGCTGGACGTCGGCCACGGACTGCGCCGGGATCACCGAGGCCGGGTAGTTCGCCCCGAACTGCGTGATGGTCTGCGCGAACGGCTTGAGCAGCGCGTTGCCGGTCACGGCGTCGTCCGCGGCGGCGTCGGTGCGCGAGGGCAGCGAGCCGACGATCTCGGCCGGCAGCAGCTGCCCCTTCGCGTCGAGGTAGGTGGCCGTGAGGTACTCCCACGCGAGGTCGGGGTTCTTGCTGAACGCGCCGATGCCCTCGCCCTCGCCGCCGAGGTAGACCCCGCCGGTGCTGGACAGCGGCAGCGGGACGACGCCGTACTCGAACTTCGCGTCGGACTTCGCGGTGCCCATCTGCCAGTTGCCGTTCGCCGCGAACGCGGTCTTCCCGGCGGCGAACTGCTGGAACGGCACGGTCTGGTCCCAGGTCACGGACTCCTGCGACAGCCAGCCGTTCTCGACCCAGCCGCGCACGCGGGCCAGGCCCGCGGCGAGCGCGTCGGCCTGCGGGTCGTCGTAGCTGAAGCCCTCGGACGTGATCCAGGGGTAGGCCTGCCACTCGCCCTGCGACTGCGGCAGCGCGGACAGCGTGATGCCCGCGTAGCCGGCGTCCTTGGCCTTGGCCATCGCGGCCTCGAGCTCGTCCATCGTGGTGGGCGGCTCGACGCCGATCTCGGCGAGGATGTCGGCGTTGTACCAGAGGCCGAGCAGGTTGACGTAGCCCTGCACCGCGTAGGTCGTGCCGTCGACCTTGTGGATCACCGACTCGGAGACCTTGTCGGCGTCGGCGAAGCCGGCCCAGTAGTCGTCGAGGGGCGCGAGCGCGCCACCGAGCGCGAGGGTCGAGGCCTCGGCGCCGTTGAACACGACGACGTCGGGGCCGGTCTTGGCACCCGCGGCGGAGACCAGCTTGGAGTTGAGCTGGTCGTAGGGGACGAAGACGTTCTCGACGGTCGCGCCGTCGTGCTCGGCCTCGAACTTGTCGGCGAGCTCGTCCATGAGGCGGACCTGGTTCTCGTCCGAGAAGTAGTGCCAGACCGTGACGGTGTCGCCGCCGGACGATCCGCCGGTCGCGTCGCCGCCTCCGGCGGACGTGCCGCCCGAGCAGGCCGCGAGCAGCAGGCCGCTCGCCGCGGCGAGGGACGTGAGCGCCAGCCACCTGCGGCGGCGAGGGGTGGGCCGTGCGTCGTTGCCGTTGATGTCCATCAACCGGGCTCCCGTGTGTCAGGACGAGGTCGGTGGCGTGGGCGGGGTGCCCGGCCGGTGCGGGTGGGTGCCCGCTCCGCTCCTCGTCGATGCGTGATGACCTGCCGGGTGCCCGACGCCGCGTCGCTGCGGCGGACCGGTGAGATCACCGTCGGCCGAAAGCGACCGAAACCCGTTTCGGGACGCTAACACTGGGATGACGCGTCGGTCAACTAGGTGTGCGGGATGACGTTTTCGGGCATGATGTGGTCCGCAGCGCGCCGGTCCGACCGGTCGCGGGCAGGGACGGACGGAGGACGACCATGACGACCACGGAGGGCAGGCCGCGGCCCGTCACGCTGCGCGACGTCGCGCAGCTCGCCGGCGTCTCGGTGGCCACCGCCTCCAAGGCGCTCAACGGCAAGGCCGAGGTCCACCCCGACACGCGCCGCCGCGTGCAGGAGATCGCCGACCGGCTGTCCTTCACGCCGAACTCGCTCGCGCGCGCCATCACCGCCGGTCAGACCGGCACCGTCGGACTGCTCACGCACGACCTCGAGGGCCGCTTCAGCCTGCCGATCCTCATGGGCGCCGAGGACGCGTTCGGCGCCGGCAGCACGTCCGTCTTCCTGTGCGACGCGCGCGGCGACGCGATCCGCGAGCAGCACCACCTGCGCGCGCTGCTCGGCCGCCGTGTCGACGGCCTCATCGTCGTGGGCTCGACCACCGACCCGCGGCCCTCGCTCGGCACCGACGTCCCGGTCCCCGCGGTCTACGCGTACGCGCCGTCGGCCGACCCGCGCGACGCGTCGGTCGTGCCCGACAACGTCACGGCCGGTCGGCTCGCGGCCGAGCACCTCCTGGCGCTCGGCCGTCGGCGCATCGCGCACGTCTCGGGCGACGCGACGTACGCGGCCGCGCAGGACCGCGCCACGGGGGTCGCGCAGGCGCTCGCGGACGCGGGCGTGGAGCCGGTCGGCCCGGTGCGCTACGGCTCCTGGACCGAGGCGTGGGGCCGGGCGGGAGTCACCGCCGTGCTCGACGCCGACCCCGCGGTCGACGCCGTCGTGTGCGGCAGCGACCAGATCGCGCGCGGCGTGCTCGACGCGCTGCGCGAGCGCGGCGTGCGCGTGCCGGCCGACGTCGCCGTGATCGGGTTCGACAACTGGCAGCCCATGATCGCCGGCTCCCGTCCCGAGCTGACCAGCGTGGACATGAACTTCGAGACCATGGGCCGGCGTGCCGCGACCCGGCTGTCGGCGCTCGTCGCCGGCCAGCAGGACGCGGGGGTCGAGACGATCGAGCCGCGCGTCATGGTGCGCGCGTCGACGGCCGGCGACTGACAGGGGCCCGCCCCTGCGAGGTCGCGCCCGACGCCCCGTAGGCTGAGGACGTGCGCTGCGGGTACTTCGACGCGGGCGTGTGCCGCTCGTGCACGCTCCTCGCGCAGCCGTACCCCGAGCAGGTCGACGCGCAGCAGCGGCACGTGCGCACCGTGCTGGGCGACCCGGCGGACGTGACCTGGCTGCCCACCGTCACGAGCGCGGAGGCGGGGTTCCGCAACAAGGCCAAGATGGTCGTCGCCGGCACGGTCGACGCCCCCACGCTCGGGATCCTCGACCCCCACGGGCACGGCGTCGACCTGCAGGGCTGCCCGCTGTACCCGCCGGCCGTCAGCGCCGCGTTCGCACCGCTCGCGGCGTTCGTCACGCGCGCGGGGCTGGAGCCGTACGACGTGCCCGGCCGCCGCGGCGAGCTCAAGCACGTGCTCGTCACGGGCTCGCCCGACGGCGAGCTCCTGGTCCGGTTCGTGCTGCGCAGCACCGAGGCTCTCGCCCGCATCCGCAAGCACCTGCCGTCGTTGCAGGCGGCGTTGCCGTCGCTCGTCGTCGCGTCGGTCAACGTGCAGCCCGCGCACGCCGCGGTGCTCGAGGGCGACCGCGAGATCCTGCTGACCGAGCGCGGCACGCTGCGCATGCGCGTCAACGGGCTCGACCTGCACCTGCGCCCCCGGTCGTTCTTCCAGACCAACACCGACGTCGCCGCGGCGCTCTACCGGCAGGCCGTCGCGTGGGCCGACGAGGCCGAGGTCGCCTCGGCGTGGGACCTGTACTGCGGCGTCGGCGGCTTCGCGCTGCACCTCGCCCGCCCCGGCCGCACGGTCGTCGGCGTCGAGACGAGCGCCGAGGCCGTCGCGAGCGCCGAGCAGACCGCGCACGACGCGGGGCTGCCCGGCACCCGGTTCCTCGCGGGCGACGCGACCGCGTTCGCGCTCGCCGCGCAGGAGGTGCCCGACCTCGTCGTGGTCAACCCCCCGCGGCGCGGGCTCGGCGAGCCGCTCAGCCGCTGGCTCGAGGGCAGCGGCGTGCCGCGCGTCCTGTACTCGTCGTGCCACTCCGGCTCGCTCGCGCGCGACCTCGCGCACATGCCGTCGCTGCGGCTCGTGCGCGCGCAGGTCCTCGACATGTTCCCGCACACCGGGCACCACGAGGTCCTCACGCTGCTCGAGCGTCGCTGACCCGCCGCTGCGTCGTTGACCCGCTGCACCGCTGACCCGCTGCGCCGACGGCCTGCGGCGCAGCGTGCGCCGCCGCCGCGTCAGGCGAGCGCGTCAGGCGAGCGCGTCGGCCAGCAGGCGCAGCGTCTGCTCGCGCGCGGGCGACGCGTCGGCCGGCGTGCCGCGGACCGCACCGGCGACCGGCGCGACCATGACCTCGTCGGCGCCGATGCGACCGGCCAGGTCCCGCAGCTCGGCCGCCGCCGACGCGGGGTCGCCCACCACCCACGACGCCGTCAGCGCGGCGAGCGCCTCGTCCGCCGTCGCGGGCAGGGGAGCGGACTCGGCGTCCTCGACCAGCTCCTGCGCCTCGAGCTGTTGGCCGCTGCGCAGCCGCCACATCGTGCGGACCTGCGGCAGGACCAGGCGTCGCGCCTCGTCGGCCGTCGGGGCGACCGCGACGTTCGCGACCGCGATCGTGCGCGGCTCGGGCAGCTCCTCGGACGGCTGGAACGTGCTGCGGTACAGCGCGACGGCCTCGGACGTGCCGCGCCCGGCGAAGTGGTGCGCGAACACGTACGGCAGGCCCAGGCGGCCCGCGAGCTGGGCCGAGTACGTCGAGGACCCCAGCAGCCACAGCTGCGGCGCCGACGTCGCGCGCGGCGTCGCCCGCAGCGGGTACGCCGTCGAGCCGACGCGGACCTCCACGCCCTCGGGGCGCACGAGCGCCGCCAGGGCCGCGACGTCGTCGTCGAACGTGTCGACGCCGTCGCCGCTCGCGCCGCGCCGCAGCAGGTGGCTCGTCACCGGGTCGGAGCCGGGCGCGCGACCGATCCCGACGTCGACGCGGCCCGGGTACGCGGCCTCGAGGAGGGCGACCTGCTCCGCGACGACGAGCGGCGAGTGGTTGGGCAGCATGACGCCGCCCGACCCGACCCGCACGTGCGACGTCGCGGCGGCGATCAGCGACATCAGCAGCGGCGCGTTGGTCGCGGCGACCGCCGGCATGTTGTGGTGCTCGGCGACCCAGTACCGGCGTGCGCCCACCTCGTCGGCGACCCGCGCGAGCGCGAGCGTCGCGGCGACCGCGTCGGCGGTCGTCTGGTCGGAGCGGACGGGCACGAGGTCGAGCACGGAGATCGCGGTCACGTCAGGGGCAACCGGCGCGCGCCCGGGGGCATTCCGTGGTGCGCGTGTGCGCATCCGCACAGGTGAGGCACCGCCGGTGCCCGCGCGGCTCCCGGTCGGCCGTCCTAGTGTCGGCGGCATGGACGTCGCCGGGCCCGTGCAGCGCCTCCCTGCCCCCGGCGGCCGGGTGGGGCCGCTGTGGGTCGTCACCCGGGGTGCGGGCCGGCCGCTCGTGCTGCTGCACGGCAACGGCGAGGACCACCACGTGTTCGACCGCATGGTGCCGACCCTCGGTGCGGACCGCATGCTCGTCGGCGTCGACTCCCGCGCGCACGGCCGCAGCCCCCGCGGGGAGGGCCCGCTGCGCATCGCGGCGATGGCCGACGACGTCGTGGCCGTGCTCGACCACCTGGGGCTCGCGCGGCCCGACGTGCTCGGGTTCTCCGACGGCGGGAACGTCGCGCTCGAGCTCGCGTCGCGTCACCCCGACCGGGTCGACCGGCTCGTCGTCGTCGGCGCCAACCTGTTCCCGGCCGGTCTGACCGCGCGGGCGCTCGCGGAGGTGCGGCTCGCGCACGCCGTGCTCACCGCCGCGGCGGGCCTCGTGCCGGTGCTGCGGGGCACGGTCGAGCGGTTCTCCCTGATGGTGCACGACCCGAGCATCGACCCGGCCGACCTCGCCGCCGTCGCGTCGCCGACGCTCGTGGTGGTCGGCGAGCGCGACGTCGTGCGGCCCGAGCACACGCGGCTGCTGGTGGACGCGCTGCCCGACGCACGCCTGGTCGTCGTGCCGCGCGCGGGACACCTGCTCCCGCTGTGCGTGCCGGACCGCCTCACGGCGCTCGTGACCGAGTTCCTCGCGCGGACCCCCGCGCGCTGACACCCGTCCGACGTCCCGACTCCCGTGCACCGGGGGTGCGGGAGTCGGGACGGCAGCGACGTGACCCGGGGATCAGGCGGTGACGAGCCCGCCGCCGACCCACGTCCGGATCGCGGCCGCGTCACCGTTGGTCAGCTCCATGCGCGCGCCGCGGCACAGGCCGATCACGTTGTCGGCCCACGCCCCGGCGACCTGCTCGGCCGACGGGCCGTCCGCGAGCGACAGCCCCGTGTACAGCACGCCCGAGATGACGAAGTTCACGGTCGAGCGCCCCACCTTGGTGCCCGACTGCTGGCACGCCTCGTGCACGCGGCGCGACGTCGCGACGCGCTCGAAGCGGTGGGCCCGCACGTCGGCGGCGAGCGTCTCGAGCAGCACGCGGTACTGCGCCTGGCTCAGCCCGGGCGTGTCGGTCACCGAGATCACCTGGCGCTGCAGCGCGCTGGGGTCGGTGTCGGCGACGGCACCCGGCAGGTCGGCCTCGCCGAACCGCTGCGGGTCCCACACGTGGCCGGGCGGGCGCGTCGAGACGTCGAGGTCGGGCAGCGCACGCGTGAGCCACGACGTGAACCCGCCGGCACCCGCCCACTGCGAGGCCGACAGCCCGGGGTGCGCGTCGAGCGCGACCTGCGCCGCGGCGCCCAGGGGGAGAGGGGCGTCGGCCGTCCGGACGGCGCGTCGCACGGCGCGGCGCGCGCGAGCCTCGCCCTCGTCGACGACGCGCTCGGCGGCGCGCGCGCGGGCCGTGGTGCGCGACCCGGCCGTGTCGGGACGCTGCTCGGAACCGGCTCCCGACGCCCCCTCGGGTGCGGGCTCGGCCGTCGCCGCCCCGCCCGAGGTCGTCGGGGCCCCCGCGGGACGCGACGCCGACCGGCCGCCCGACGCGCGCGTCGCCTCGGGAGCCGCGGCGCCGGACGTCGCGTCCGCGGGCGCCGCCTCGGGTGCGGCCGCCTCGGGGGCGGCGACCGGCTCGGCGTCCAGCGGCGACGCCGTCTGCGTCACGAGGTCGGCGAGCGCGTCCGCGCCGATCACGGTGTCGGCCACCGCGCGGTACGCCGACGCGGCGGGCGACGCCGTGATGATCGTGACGCGACGGTCGTCGGCGCGGCAGCGCTGCGCGAGGGGCGTGAAGTCCGCGTCGGCCGACACGATGACGAACTCGTCGTAGCGCGTGGGCGCCGCGAGCGCGTCGACCGCGTCGAGCACGAGATTGATGTCGGCGCTCGACTTGCCCTGCTGCGTGAGCGACGGGCAGTCGACCACGCGGAACCCCGCGCGTGTGAAGTTGGGCCGGAACCGCGAGTACACCGAGGGGTTGAGGTAGCAGGCGCGCACCAGGAACCGGCGCGTCAGGTCCCCGTCGACGTCCGATCCCTGCCCGAGCTCCGAGAGCCAGTGGCCGGGGTCGGTGGCGAACGCCTCGGCCGCGCGCGGGTCGAGGCGCTGCAGGCCGATGTAGACGTTGTCGAAGTCGAGGAAGAGCGCCGAGCGCAGCCGCCGGGCGGGCTCGTGGGTGGTGGTCACGGGTCCCATCCTGCCGTGAGCGGCACCCGGCGCGCGTCGGTAGCCTCGGGGGATGCGCTCGTCCCGGTCCCCGCACGCCCCCGTGACCGGTGCGGGCGGGCGTGCGACGCCCGCCGGGGCCGGGGACCGCCCGTGAGCGCGGTCGTCGTGCTGCAGACGGGAGCGGTCGTGCCCGACGCGCCCGGCGACCCGGCGCCCGGCGTCGCGCCCGACGGCCCGGGTGACGCGACCGACGCGGCGACCCCGACACCCACACCGACCGCGACGCCGA
>NZ_LNTD01000154.1 GCF_001462455.1 Cellulomonas sp. B6 | reverse complement strand
CCGCGGACCCGCCCGACGACCCCGACGATCCCGACGACGACCGCGACGACGCCGATCGCACCGCGGCCTCGCGTGCGTCGAGGTCCGCCGACCGGGCGTCGAGCTGTCCCTGCCGCCCGTCGAGGTCCGCCTGGCGGGTGTCGAGCTCGCCCTGCCGGCCGTTGAGCGCGGCCTCGCGCGCGTCGAGGTCGGCGGAGCGGTGGTCGAGCGCCGCGACCTGCGCGGCGGCGTCGGCGACCTGCTTCTGGGCGGCCGTCAGGTCGTCGCGCGCCTCGGCGAGGTCGGCGTCGAGCTCGGCGAGGTCCTGCGTGAGGTCGGCCTTCTCGTCGGTGAGCGTGGCGATGGTCGCGCGGTTCTCCTGCGCCTGCGTGCTCGCGGACGCCCCGCCCGCACCGGCCCCCATGACCAGGCCTACGACGAGCGCACCTGCGCCGACGGACGGTGTCAGCCAGCGTCGTCCGCGGGTGCGCGGCTTGACGTCCACCCACAGCGGCCAGCCCTCGGGGGCCGCGGGCCACGTCGGGTCGGGTTCCCAGTCGGGCGGCGGCTGCCAGCCCGCCGGTGGTGCCGGCCACCCGGGTGGTGGGTTGAGTCGCTGCGCCATGTCGGCCCCTGACGTCGTCGCTGCCCACGTATCGGCGCCGGTCCGACGCGACTTGAGGGACGTGCGACGGCCCGCGCCGGGCGGGGCGCTACCCCCCGCCGCCCGCGCGCACGAGCCCCGTCTCGTACGCGAGCACCACGACCTGCACGCGGTCACGCAGCCCGAGCTTGGCCAGCAGCCGGCCCATGTGGGTCTTAACGGTGGCCTCGGTGACGAACAGCCGCGCGCCGATCTCGACGTTCGACAGCCCCTCGGCCACCAGCCGGACGACCTCCAGCTCGCGTGCGGTGAGCGCCGCGAGCCGGGGGTGCGGGGCCTCGTCGGTGGGCGTGGGGGCGGCCGCCTCGGGCAGGTGCGTCGCGAACATCTCGAGCATGCGCCGGGTGATGCGCGGCGAGACGACCGCGTCGCCGGACGCGACGGTGCGCACGGCGGTCACGAGCTCGGCGGGGGCGGCGTCCTTGATCAGGAACCCGCTGGCCCCGGCGCGCAGCGCCGCGAACGCGTACTCGTCGAGGTCGAACGTGGTCAGGACCAGCACGCGCACGTCGGGGTGCGCGGCGACGACGGCGCGGGTCGCGTCGATGCCGTTGACGCCCGGCATGCGGACGTCCATGAGGACCACGTCGGGTCGCAGCGCGGCGGTCTGGTCGATCGCGGCCTGCCCGTCCTGCGCCTCGCCGACCACCTCGAGGTCGTCGGCGCTCTCGACGAGCAGACGGAAGCCCATGCGGATGAGCGGCTGGTCGTCGACCAGCAGGACCCGGATCATGCGTCTGCCTCCTGCCAGGGCAGGTGTGCGTGCACCCGCCACCCGGTGCCGTGCGGCCCGGCCTCGACGGTGCCGCCGAACATGGCGACGCGTTCGGCCATCCCGACGACGCCGCGT
Organism: Cellulomonas sp. B6; assembly: GCF_001462455.1. Taxonomy (GTDB): domain Bacteria; phylum Actinomycetota; class Actinomycetes; order Actinomycetales; family Cellulomonadaceae; genus Cellulomonas. The sequence goes on along the minus strand of NZ_LNTD01000154.1, from coordinate 4,447 downwards.
CGGGTGCCGGGGGCGCCGGGTGCGGTGCCGTCGCCCGGGCCGGCGTCGGTGACGAGGACGTCGAGGGCGCTGCCGTCGCGGTGGACGTCGACGTCGACCCGGGTCGTGCCCGGTGCGTGCCGCAGCGTGTTGGTGAGCGACTCCTGGACGACGCGGTACACGGCGAGCTGCCGGGTCGCGCCGACGCCGTCGAGCCCGGTGACGGCCAGGCCGCTGGTGCGCACGGGCAGCCCGGCGGTGCGGAACCGTTCGACGAGGCGTGCGAGGTCGTCGGCGCCGGGCTGCGGGGCCATCGGCGCGCCGGCGTCGTCGCGGTCGCCGGGCGTCACCGGTGCCGCCCCGACGACCTGCCCAGGGGTGGGCTCCTCGTCGGCGTGCAGGACGTCGAGGATGCGGCGCACGTCGTCGAGCGCGGTGCGCCCGGTGTCGACGAGCTCGTCGAGGGCGACGCGTGCCTGGGCGGGCGACCGGTCCAGGGTGACGGCGGCGCCCCCGCCGAGCGCGACCATGACGGTGAGGGAGTGCGCGACGACGTCGTGCATCTCGCGTGCGACGCGCGCCCGCTCGTCGGCGCGGGTCAGGCGCGCGAGCTGTGCGGCGTCACGGTCCCGCGCGGCAGCGGCCTCGGCGACGTGCAGCCGGTGGGCGCGCAGCGCCGAACCCCACGCGACGGCGACGGTCACGAGCAGGACGGCCGGTACGACCGTCACCGCCCACCAGGGGGTCACGAGGTCCGCGAGCCGCGTCGGTACCCCTGCGGTGGCGGTCACGGCGGGGTCGCGCGGGTCCCCGCCGAGCACACGCGTCCCGACGACGGCGACCAGGGGGGCGACACGGGCGACGGCCGCCACCACCAGCAGGACGCCCCCGGTGACGAGCCACGCGGTGCGCGGCCGGCGTGCCGTGGCGACGGTGTGCAGGGCGCACGCGACGGCGAGCTCGAGGCCGTGCGTGCCGCCCGCGGCGGCGAGCGACACCAGGGTGAGCAGCCCGACCGCCACGGCCACCGGCACGGGGTGACGGCGTCGGCGGCTCAGCGCGACGGCACCCGCGACGGTCAGCAGCAGCGACACGACCTGCATGGTCGTGACCTGCCCGCCGAGGTAGGTCGTCAGGTCGTACATCGACTCGGCGCCGAGGCCCAGCAGCAGCGACCACCCGACGAACGCCGCGACGACGACCGTGTCGACGACCACGGGCCGGCGCACGAACAGGCCGACGGGCGCGAGCGCCCGCCCTGCCGTGGCGAGCACCCGCCGTGCGGCCGTGACCACGCGCCCCGAGGTGGCGCGCGCGGTGCCGGTGGCGCGCCGCCCCGACCGCACGGCGTCCTCGGGTGTGGTCATGGCCGCATCCTCGCAGGGCTCAGGCGTCACGGCGGCGCAGGAGCACGGCGGCGACCAGCAGAGCGGCGGCGGCCCAGGCGAGCAGGACGCCGTACCCCTGCCAGGCGCTGAGCGTGGTGCTCTGTGACCCGGCGATCACCGAGCCCATCGTGTCGGACGAGATCAGCCGGCTCCCGGCCGCCGTCGGCAGGTACGTCGCGATCTGCTGCAGCGGCGCCCACGGGACGTACGAGAAGGCCGGCTCGACGACGAACACGAGCCCCAGCACGGACGCGATGCCCGCGGCGGACGAGCGCAGGATCGCACCGACGCCGAACGCGAACGCGGTGATCGCGGCGAGGTACAGCGGCACGCCGAACATGAGGCGCAGATGCTCGGCCTGCGTGAGGTCCACGGTCATGCGTGCCGCGCCGAGCGTCGGCGCGGCGGCCGCCCACCCGACCAGCACGCCCACGAGCCCGGTCGCGAGCGCGGTGACGACGACCACGAGCAGCTTCGCACCGAGCGCGGGCAGGCGCGTGGGTGCCGCGGTGAGCGTGGAGCGCACCTGGCCGGTGCGGTACTCGGCGGTGATCGTGACGACCGCGAGCCCGCACAGCACGAGTTGCGCGAGCGCGAGCCCCGACGTCACGTACACGGGGCCCACGAGGTACTCGGGGCTCGCGTCGGCGGCGACGGCCACCATGCTCGAGGTGCGCATCGCGGAGAACAGGGGGAAGAACGCGACGGCGACGGCGAGGGCCCACCACGTCGACCGCAGCGACCGCATCTTGACGTGCTCGGACGTCACGAGGCGTCGGAAGGTCACGGGCTGCACGGTCGTGCGTGTCACGGCGGCGGTGGTCATCGGTGGGCTCCTGACGTGGGTCGGGCGTGGGCGGTGGCGTCCGGTGCGGCCGCGCGGTACTCGACCTCGCCGCCGGTGAGCTGCAGGTACGCGTCCTCGAGGGAGGCCTGCACGGGGGCGAGCTCGTGCAGCACGACGCCTGCCCCGGCGGCTGCGGCGGCGATCGTGGGCGCGTCGGCGCCGCTGACCTCGAGCGTGTCGGCCGCAGTCGACACGACGCGCAGCGCGGGGTCGCGGGTGAGCGCGTCCGCGAGCCGTGCGGTCTCGGGGGTGCGCACGCGCACGGCCGAGGTTCCCGCGCGCGCGACGATGTCGGCGACGGGTGCGTCGGCGACGACGCGGCCGCGGCCGACGACGACCAGGTGGTCGGCCGTGAGGGCCATCTCGCTCATGAGGTGCGAGGACAGGAACACGGTGCGTCCCTCGGCTGCGAGCGACCGCAGCAGCGTGCGCACCCACAGCACGCCCTCGGGGTCCAGCCCGTTGACGGGTTCGTCGAGGATGAGCGTGGCGGGGTCGCCGAGCAGCGCCGCGGCGATGCCGAGTCGTTGGCCCATGCCGAGCGAGAACCGGCCTGCGCGCTGGTGCGCGACGGACGTGAGCCCGGCCAGGTCGATGACCTCGTCGACGCGTGCGTTGCTGATCCCGTGCGTCGCGGCGAGCGCACGCAGGTGGGCCCGTGCCGAGCGGCCCGGGTGCACGGCCTTCGCGTCGAGCAGCACGCCGACCTCCGCGAGGGGTGCGCGGTGGCGTGCGTAGGGTGCGCCGTTCACGGTGACGGTGCCGCCGTGGGGGCGGTCGAGCCCGACGGTCATGCGCATGGTCGTGGACTTCCCGGCCCCGTTGGGGCCGAGGAACCCGGTGACCCGCCCGGGCTGGACCGTGAACGTCATGCCGTCCACCACGGTGCGCGGTCCGTAGCGCTTGGTCAGGCGGTGCGCCTCGATCATGGGTCCTCCTCGTTCGGTGTGCTCCGAACGTAGGAAGTGGGGCGGGTGCGCCGGGACGCCCGTGAGGACGAGGGGTGGTCTCGTGGCGGGTACGCCTCAGGGATGACGACGTGCGACCTGGTGCGCGGCGGGCGGCCGTGTGCCGCGGGGCGCGGGTCTGACGTGCGCGGGTCTGACGTGCGCGGGCGTCAGCCGCCCGGCGGGTCCAGCTGTGCCCACAGCGCGTTGGCGTCGGCGCGCATCGCGGCGACGTGCGCCTCTTGCGCGGCGAGCTCGGCGGCCAGTGCCTGCAAGGTCCCGGCGCGCGCGGTCAGCTCGGCCTCGTCGCGTGCGAGCAGCTCGCGGGCGCGGGCGATGGTCTGCGCGGCGGGCGCGGACGCCAGGACGGTCCCGTCGCGCCACGTCCACGACAGTCGCAGGCGGCTCTGCTCGGACGCGCTCATCGCGGCGAGCTGTGCCTCCTGCTGCTCCAGCACGGTGCGGTAGCTCGCGAGGGTCGCGACGTCGGCGTCGTGCTGCGCCTGCTCGACGGCGTGCGCCGTCCTGCGTTCTCTGAACGCGCCCTGCGCCGCGTCGAGTTCGGCCCGGACGGTGCCGAGCATCGCCTCGAGGCCGGTGTGGACCGCGACGAGCGCCTCACGGTCGGCGACGTAGCGCGCGTACAGGACCTCGAGCCGGTCGCCGAGCCCGCCGGGCTGCCAGACCTGCGTCCCGACGTACGCGAACAGCTCGGTCCCGCGGTTGGCGGGGTACGGCCCCACGGACGCGGCGATCTGCGCGTGGACCTGGTCGGCGGGGTCGATCCCGGCGACGACTTCCTCGAGCAGCGGGCCGGCCTCGGCGCGCTCGGCGGCGGTGAGGTCGGTCCACGCGGCGTGCAGCAGCTCGTGCGCGGCGGTCTCGACGACGAACCCGCGCAGCCGCGCGTCGGTGGGCCGGTAGACGACAATCGACCCGCCCGCGTGCAGCACGTCGGTGCCGCCGGGGCCGACGTAGCAGCCGACCGCGCCGCCGTCGTCGGACGTCTCGTGAGGGCGGTCGCAGCGTCCTGCGAACTCGGTGGCGCCCAGCAGCTCGGGGCGTGCCCGGTACAGCAGGTCCCGGCCGTGGGCGGTCAGGTGCATCTCGTCGGCCAGGGCCGCGACGTCCGGGGCCGGTTCGGGGACGCGTCCGGCGACGACGCCGTCGAGCCAGGGCAGGTCGGCCTCGCGCAGCAGCGCCGGGACGGGGCCGGTGACGAGCCACCACCCGAGGGCGCCGAGCGCGACGACGGTCAGCACCCGGTGGCCGAGCCCGCGGCGCGG
>NZ_LNTD01000153.1 GCF_001462455.1 Cellulomonas sp. B6 | reverse complement strand
GGGTGGGCGTCGGCGTGGGAGTGGGGGTCGGCGTCGTGGTCGTCGACCTCAGCGCCGAGAAGAACTGCCAGATCTCGCCGGGCACGTGCGACTGCTGCTGACCCCGGTCACGCGCGTCCCACTGGTGGTCGCTGTCGTTGGCGATCCACACCACGGGGTACCCGTCGCGGCACGTGTACGTCGTCTTGGTGTGCCGGCCGCTGCCCGCCGCGGGCTCGGGCGCGTTCTGCGCCTGGCAGCCGTTGTTGCGCAGCGCGCGGTCCCGCAGCGCGCGGCCCTGCGAGATGTTGAGGACGCTGTCGGCCACGCCGTGCGAGCCGAGGTACGCGATGGGCTGCGTCCCGCCCGCGCAGCCCGACAGCTGCGCGCCGTTGAGGACCGCGACGGCTCGGAACACGTCGGCGCGCGTGCAGGCCAGCGCGTTGCTCATGCCGCCGCCGTAGCTGAACCCGGTCGCGAACCGCTGCGTGGTGTCGACGCACAGCGCGGCCTCGACCGTGCGCAGCACGGCGTCGATGAACGCGACGTCGTTGCCGTTGGTGTTGGGCCACGCGTTGTCGATGCCCTGCGGCGCGACGAAGATCGTGCTGTTGTTCGCGAGCGGCTTGAGGCCGTAGAAGTTCTGGTTGACGACGTCCTGCGACGTGCCGTGCCACCAGTGCAGCCCGACGACGAGGCGGTAGGGCTTGCTCGGGTCGTAGCCCGCGGGGACGTCGAGGCGGAAGCTGCGCTGCTGGCCGCCGCTGCTGAGGGTGTGGTTGCCGGTGGACAGCGCGGCGGGCTTGCCGCAGCCGCCGGTCGTGGCGGCCGCGACGGGGCCGCCGGGCAGCGCGGTCGCGGGCGCCGCGGCGGCGGTCAGCCCGCCGACGGCGAGCGCGACGGCTGCCACGAGGGCGCCGAGGCGGCGGCGGGTAGGGGGTCGGTGCACGGTGGCTCCTCCGGTCGGCGCGCCGGCGTCCGTGCCGGCGCGGGGTGCGGTGCGGCCGTCGGGCAGTGCTCCGCCCCGGCGCACGTTCGTCCGGGTGACGCTAGTGACGGGCCCTGTCGGAGCACATCGTGCGTAATCCTTTAACCACCTGACCGGGGACGACGCGTCAGGACGTCGCCGCGGGGACCGGCGCCGGCGGGACGGACGTGAAGAAGTCCCACACCGTCCCCGGCACGAACGTGGGTTCCCGGCTCGTGCCCCGGGCGTCCCACTCGTGGCCGCTGTCGGACGCGATCCACACCACCGGGTACCCCTCGGCGCACGTGTACCTCGTGACCGTGTGCTCACCGCTGCCCGGTGCCGGCTCGGGCGCCTCCTGCGGCTCGCACCGGTTGGTGCGCAGCGCGCGGTCCCGCAGCGCACGGCCCCGCTCGATCGGCAGCACGTCGTCGACCACGCCGTGCGACCCCAGGTAAGCGATCGGCTCCGTGCCGCCCTCGCAGCCCGAGATCTCGGCGCCGTTGAGGACCGCGACCGCCCGGAACACGTCGGCGCGTGCGCACGCGAGCGCGTGGCTCATGCTCCCGCCGTAGCTGAACCCGACCGCGAACCGCTGCGTCGGGTCGACGCACAGCGCGGCCTCGACCTCACGCAGCACGTCGTCGACGAACGTCACGTCGCTCCCGTCGGCGTCGGCCCACGCGTCGTCGACGCCCTGCGGCGCGACGAACACCGTGGAGCCGTCCGCGAGCGGCTGCAGACCGTAGAACAGCCGGTCGACGACGTCCTGCGACGTCCCGGTCCACCAGTGGAACGCGAGCACCAGACGGTGCGGCTCGTCGGGGTCGTAGCCCGCCGGGACGTCGAGGCGGTACGTGCGCTCGACCCCGCCGCTGACCAGGGCGTGCTCCCCGGTCGTCAGACCCGCGGGGGTCCCGCAGCCCGCGCTGGCGTCGTCGACCCGGGCGTCGACGCCCGGCACGGTCTCCGCGTCGGGGTCGCCGCGCAGGGCGCCGGCCACGCCCGCGGCGACCAGGCCGAGGACGACCAGCACGACGACGGCCACCAGCGTGCGTCGGCGGACGACGGCTCGGTCCACGGCTGCTCCTCGCGCTCGGGTGCCCGGTCCCTCACCTCACCACACGGCGGAGGCGTGCCGTGCCTCAGCGGGTCGCGACGCCCAGCAGGTGCCCCGACAGGTCCACCGCCTCGCTGTCGCCGTCGGTCGCGCGGGCCAGCACGAGGGCGGCCGCGACCACGTCGTCGTCCGGGCGGGCGAACTCCAGCGCGAGGCTGCCGGGGCCCTCGACGCCCCAGACGCGTGCCTCGTGGAAGCCCGCGCTCGTCAGCTCGTCGGTCAGCTCGGCCGCGGTGTGGAAGTGCGCACCCGGGAACCCGCCCTCGTCGCGGGCCAGCGCCTCCGCCGGCTCGCCCGTCTCGAGCAGCCTCGTCAGCTCCGGGCCCGGGAGGTCGGTGAACCGGCGGCTCAGCACGACGTCCATCGTCGCGATGGAGCGTGTGATCCCGGCCGCGAGGACGACACCGCCCGGGCGCAGCACCCGCCGGGCCTCGCGCAGCGCCCGCAGCCGGTCGTCGCGCGCCGCCAGGTGGTACAGCGGGCCTGCCAGCAGCACCGCGTCGACCGTCGCGTCGGCGGCCCCCAGCGCGCGGGCGTCGCCGACCTCGGCCGCGAACGTGCCGACCGCGCGCGCCGTCTCGACCTGCGACGCGACCGGGTCGACGAGCGTGACGTCGTGCCCCTGCGCCGCGAGCCACGTCGCGTGCACGCCCGTGCCGCCGCCGACGTCGAGCACGCGTGACCCCGGTGCCAGGTGCGCGCCGACGATCTCGCGCGTGCGGACCAGCTCGACCGCGCCGGCCGCGGTGCGCCCGAGCCGCGCGCCCTCGTCGACGTGCGTGCCGTAGTAGCGCTGCAGACGGGCGTCGAACGTGGCCTGGTCCATGGCGGGACGCTAGCGGCGACGGCTGCGCCGGTGCGCGGGGATTGTGCTCAGCGCGTCGGCGACGGCCCCCGCTGCCGGACACCCGTGCGGCGCATCGCGTCGGCCACGGCGGGCGCGTCGGCGTGCCGCTCGTCGGCCAGGCCCGCGACGACCCCCGCGTGGTCCTGCGACGACCGGTTCTGGCTCAGCTTGGCCTTGGCCTCGACGCGCTCGACCCGCAGCTCGACGCCCACGACGGCGCGGAGCTGACGTCGCACGAAGTCCGCGGGCGCGTCGGTGACGGCCCACGGCTGCGCGCGGCCGTGCTCGTGCTGCTCGGTCAGCGCCGTCACGAGCCGGTGCAGCTCCTCGACGTCGTGGTGTACGCGCAGCCGGCCCGTCAGGTGCACGGCCGAGTAGTTCCACGTCGGCACGACCCGCCCGTGCTCGGCCTTGCTCGCGTACCAGGACGGCGACACGTACGCCTGCGGTCCGCTGACGACCGCGAGCGCGGGCGCGTCGTCGGGCAGGTCGCGCCACTGGGGATTGGCGCGCGCCATGTGCCCCAGCAGCACGTCGCCGTCCCACACCACGGGCAGCAGCGTCGCGACGGGGTACCCGTCGGCGCCCACCGTGACGACCTGCGCGGTGCCGACGGCCGCGACCAGTGCGCGGACCTCGTCGGCGTCGTCGAGCGCGTTGAACACCGGCACGTACATGCCGCGACGCTAGCGGCGGCGGGCCCGGCGTCGCGAGACGTGTCTCGGCACGGTGACCCGGGTGCCCGTGCACGACCGACCGGATCGCTCCCTCGCGGACGGTGCCGGATCGACTTGTGGTGGTGAGAGTGCGATCCGGTCGCGTCGCGGACGGTGCTGGATCGCCTTCTCACCGTGAGAGTGCGATCCGGTCGCGTCGCGGGTGGTGCTGGATCGCCTTGTGGTGGTGAGAGTGCGATCCGGTCGCGTCGTGGGTGGTGCTGGATCGCCCTCTCGCGGTGAGGGTGAGGGGGCGATCCAGCACCGGTGGGCGTCAGGAGCAGATGCCCCAGGGGATGTAGCTGATGTTCTGGGAGCCCTTGTAGTAGGTGACGCCGAAGCTGTTGGAGCCGTTCGGCGTGAACGTGTTGCCGCTGCGGTTGGCGCCCCAGGCGCTCTGGATGGACTGGCCGGTGTTCGGGTACACGGTCACCGACCAGTTCGAGCGGCCGGTCACGGTGTAGGTGACGTTGAAGCGGTCGCCCCAGCTCTCGCCGCGGGTCCAGCTGACGGTGCAGCCGTTGTTCGTGTTGCTGCCCGAGTCGCCGCCGCCGGTGTTCCCGCCGCCGTTGTTGCCGCCGCCGTTGTCGCCGCCGCCGTTGTTGCCGCCCGAGGTCGAGCCGACCGTGATGTTCGACGAGCCGGACGACTGGTACCCCTCGGTCGCGAGGATCTGGTAGTTGTGCGTGCCCAGCTGCATGCCCTTGGACGCCCACGCGTTGAAGTGGTTCTGCGCCGTGATGGTGCCGCCCACGCGCTTGGACTGCCGCACCGACCAGAACTGCTTGAACGTCGAGCTGTTGCCCTCGATCGACGGTGCGTTGTACCGCGTCGTCTCGTAGATGTCGTACGTGCCGCCGTCGGACGTGACGGTGCCCTTGAACGTGCCGGTCGGGCGGTACGTGCCCCACGAGTCGACGATGTAGTACTCGACGAGCGGGCCGGTGGTCCAGCCGTACAGCGTGAGGTACGCGTTGCCGGACGGGTTGAACTGGCCCGAGTAGGAGACGGCGCGGCCCGTGCCCTTCTCCCAGCCCTTGCCGATGACGAAGTTGCCCGTGTTGGACCACTGCGTCGTGTAGTTGCCGCCGTCGTTGAGGTTGGCGGACACCGTGCCCGGCGAGTCGGTCCAGAACGAGTACCAGTAGCCGCCCTGGGTGCCCGTCTTGTTGCTGTTGACGTACTCGGCGGCGGCGGGTGTCGCGAGCGCGACGGTGCCGGCCAGGAGCGCCACGGAGGCGACGGCGCTCACCGTGGCGCGGAACGACCGGCGAGGACGGCGGCGGGCTCTGACGAAAGTATCGGACATCTCACGGACTCCTTCGTGCCGGTGCTGCGGTGAGGGACGGGGGCCGAGCGGCCGTGCGGTCGAGGACCGCGTGGCGGCAGCTCTGCCCCGATCGATGCCCGCCGGACCTCGTCGACCGGCGTGGACATCGTTATCGGAGCGAGTCTGCAACGTGGGAGCGCGCCCGCCGGCTCACGTTCGGGCGATGAACCGTTTAACCCGGGAGCGCTTCCCGGGTGCTCGCCGCCCGACCCCGGATCGGGGCCTCGGACGTCCGACGTCCTCGAAAGTTGCGATCGTCGTGGAGGGGCCCACCGGTGGCGACTACCGTCGACCCGTGGAGGACGGGACGGGTGTCGTGACGATCGACGGCGGTGACCTGGGCTGCGCGCGCCTGCTGCTGCTGCTGCGCGACCGCGTCGCGACGCTGCCCGCGGGCGCGGTCGTGCACCTCGTGACGACCGACCCCGTGGCCCCCGTCGACCTGCCGGTGTGGTGCCACATGACCGGGCACGTCTACCGCGGCGTCATCAGCGGCACCGCGCGGCCCACCTACGCGGTCGAGGTCGCCGAGCGCGCCGCGCCCACCGACCCGCACCACCCGTGGCGGCTCGGCCGGGGATGAGCGCGCGCCCCTCGCCGCGCGTCAGCCGAGGACGACGAGGAAGCCCAGCACCGCGCTCGCCGCGCTCACCACCAGCAGCGCCACGGCGGGCGTGACCGGCTCGCGGCGCCGCACGTGCACGACCACCGCGCCGACCATCGTCGCGGCGAGCGCGACCGCGGCCACGGGCGCCAGGACCGGTGCGATCCCGGTCGCCAGGGGGAGGACCAGCCCGAGCGCGCCGAGCAGCTCGGCCAGCCCGATCAGCTTCACCGCGCCGGGCGAGAAGTCCTCGACCCACGCGAGGCCGGACGTGGCCAGCGTCGCCCGCGGCCGCACGAGCTTCATGACCCCCGCCCCCGCGAAGGCGAGCGCGAGCAGAGCGTTGACGATCCAGAGCGCGACGGTCACGGGGTCTCCTCGAGGTCGGTCCGGGTGGCGGGGTCGGTGCCGGGGTCGGTCGCGGAGTCCGCGGCCGGCGGCGCGCTCGCGACGAGCTCGACCTCGAACCCCTGCGCGTCCTCCAGGTAGGCCGCGTAGTGGTCCGGGCCGCCGGCCCACGGGTGCCGGTCGGCGAACATCAGCGACCAGCCGTGCGTGAGCGCCTGCGAGGTCAGCGCGTCGACGTCGGCCGGTGCGCCGGCGTGGAACGCGAGGTGGTTGAGCCCGGCGCGGCGCCGCTCGTGACCGCCCGCGACGACGTCAGGCCCGGACTCCAGCACGACGTACGTGCCGCCGCGCCGCCACGTGCCGCCCGTCGGCCACGCGCCGTCGCGCACGTACCCGAGGCGCTCCAGGAGCCAGCCGAGCGAGGCGGCGGACGCCTCGAGGTCGGCCACCCACAGCTCGACGTGGTGCAGGTCCCCGGTCTCGGTCACGGGGTCAGTGTGCCGCGCCGGGCGGCGTGCCCGCGGTCGCCGTCCGGCACGGTCCGTGCCGGCGGGGTGCCGGACGGCGGCCGGGTGGCGCGGGCGCGGGCGCGGGCGCGTCGCGGGGCGGCACCGCCGGGTCGTTACCCTCGGTGGCCATGCCGACCGATCCCCGCGCCCGCGTGCGCCGCCTCGTCGAGGCCCGGGCGTTCCAGCGCGTCATCATCGGCCTGATCGTCCTCAACGCGATCGTGCTCGGGCTCGAGACGTTCCCGCGCGTCATGGCCACGGCCGGCCCTGTGCTCGAGACCGTCAACCACGTCGTCGTCGGCGTGTTCGTGGTCGAGGTGGTGCTGCGGGTCTACGCGGACGGGCGGGCGTTCTTCCGCGACCCGTGGAGCCTGTTCGACCTGTTCGTGGTCGTCGTCGCGCTGATCCCCGCGAGCTCGGGGTCCGAGGTGCTGCGCGTGCTGCGGCTGCTGCGCGTGCTGCGCCTGCTGTCGACCGTGCGCTCGATGCGCATGGTCATCTCGGCGCTCGCGACCGCGGTGCCCGGCATCGCCGCGATCGGCGGGCTGCTGGTGATGGTCGTCTACGTGTTCGCGGTGAGCGCGTCGACGCTGTTCGCCGCCGAGGCGCCCGAGGCCTTCGGCGACCTGTCCCGGTCGGTGACGTCGCTGTTCCGCATCATGGTCGCCGATGGCTGGGCCGACATCGCGGTGCCGATCGCCGAGCGGCAGGCGTGGGCGTGGGCGTACTTCATCGGGTTCACGGTCGTGTCGACGTTCGTCGTCCTCAACCTGTTCGTCGCCGTCACGGTCGAGGCGATGAACCGCCGGCACGACGAAGAGCGTGCCCCCGCCGCGCCCGCCCCCGAGGCCGACACGCGCGTGCTCGCCGAGGTGGTCGCGCTGCGCGCGCAGCTCGCGCGGCTCGAGGAGCAGCTGGTCGTCGCGGCCGGCGTGGCGCCCGGCCCACGCAGCGACGACGCGGACGCGCGCCGAGCGTGACGTCCGGCGCCGCAGCACCGGACGTCCCGGTGCGCCGCCCGCTGGCTCGCGTCGCGCTGATCTGCGCCCCCACCGCGCGGGTCACCCGATCGGGCGTACTCTCGAGGTAGTCCCAGGACGACGAGCACCTCGGTCGAGGAGCGCGACCCCTGGCACGTCGAAGGAGGGCGTCATGCCCGTCCGCCGCAGCTTCCCCGCACGTCCCACCGCCGCGGGTCGTCCCGACCCCCAGGCCTCGCCCGCGGGCCGCGAGCCGTCCACCCCGGAGCCGTCTGCGCCGGAACCGAGCGCCCCTCAGCCCGCGCCGACCCCCGGCCCGGCCGATCCCGAGCCCATCGTCCCCGAGCCGCACGCGCCCCCGCTGACGCACCCGGCGACGGCCGTCCGGTCACGCACCGGCGCGGCCTGGGTCGGCATCTGCGTCGGCGCGCTCGTCCTCGTCGCGCTCGTCGTCTTCATGATGCAGAACACCGCCCCGGTCGAGGTCGCGTTCCTGGGCATGAGCGGCTCGGCGCCGCTCGCGCTCGTGCTGCTCATCGCCGGCCTCGGCGTCGGTGTCGTGGCCCTGGTCCTCGGCAGCACACGCATCGCGCAGCTCCGCCGGCTGATCCGCACGGACCGTCGCCGCGCCGACGTGCGCTGACCGACGCGTCACCGGGCGGCGCGTCCGCGCCCCCGCCTCCGTCCCGACAGGGGAAGCCACCATGTCCACGTCCACCGCACCCACCACCGCGACCCCGGACCCGTCCACGTCCGACGGGTCGCCCGACCCCACCTCCGGCGACCTCCACCTGCTGCGCATCCTGGAGACCGGGATCGCCGCCGAGGTCGGCACACCCGCCGAGCCGCCTCGTTACACCGTGCCGGTCGTGTTCTCCCGGCAGGTCACGCCCGTCGAGCGCGCGCGGATCGAGGACCCGGCGACCGCGCGCCGGCTCAGCGGCGCCGTCGGGCCCGGCCGCGTCGGTCCGGAGCTGCGGCTCGTCGTGTCCGACCGTCGCCTGCTCGTGGAGAACACGACGCTCGCGGAGCTGCGCGACGGCCTCGCGGCCGAGCTCGCGGCCTTCCTGCGCGAGCTGGGCGAGGACGTGCGCGCGGCGAGCGCCGAACGCGTCAGCGCCGCCGCCCGGCGCGCCGGTGACGTCGAACGACGCGACGCGACGGTCCACGCGGCCGTCGAGCAGATCCGGTTCGTGTAGGTGGCCGACGTGCCCGCGCACCTGGTGCCTCCCGCCGACCCTCGGCGCGGGGTGTCGCCGCGCGAGCGGCAGGTCAGCGACTTCACGGCCCTGTCGAGGGTCGTGCAGGCGTCGGGCCTGCTGCGCCGGCGGCACGCCTACTACTGGTCGTGGTTCGTCGGCCTCACCGCGGCGCTCGCCGGCACGGGCGTCGTCTTCGTCGTGCTCGGGAGCTCGTGGTGGCAGCTCGTCACGGCGGCCGTCCTGGCCGTCCTGCTCGGGCAGGTCATGTTCCTGGGGCACGACGCGGCCCACCGGCAGATCTTCGCGTCCGGGCGCTGGAACGACTGGTCCAGCCTGGTCATCGCGAACCTCTACGCGGGCATGAGCTACGGCTGGTGGCAGCACAAGCACTCGCGGCACCACGCGAAGCCCAACCAGGTCGGCGCCGACCCGGACATCGCGACCGACGTCGTGCTGTTCCACACCGAGGATCTGACCGCACCGCGCACCGGCCTGACCGGGTGGCTCACGCAGCGTCAGGGGTGGCTGTTCTTCCCGCTCCTGCTGCTCGAGGGGCTCAACCTGCACGTGTCGGGCATCAAGACGCTGCTCGGGCGCGGCCCGGTGCGGCGCCGGCCCGTCGAGATCGCCTTCGTGACCCTGCGGCTCGGCGGGTACCTCGCGGTCGTCTTCTGGCTGCTGCCCTTCGGCATGGCGCTCGCGTTCCTCGGCGTGCAGCTCGGACTGTTCGGGCTCTACATGGGGGCGGTGTTCGCGCCCAACCACAAGGGCATGCCGCTGGTGCCGCGCGACGCGCGCCTCGACTTCGTGCGGCGGCAGGTGCTGATGAGCCGCAACGTCCGTGGTGGACGCGCCACCGACGTGCTGATGGGCGGGCTGAACTACCAGATCGAGCACCACCTGTTCCCGAGCATGCCGCGACCGCACCTGCGCCGCCTGCAGCCGGTCGTCCGGGAGTTCTGCGCCGAGCGCGGCATCCGCTACACCGAGGTGAGCCTGCTGCGGTCGTACGCGATCGTCGTGCGGCACCTCAACGCCGTGGGCCTGGCCGCCCGCGACCCGTTCCGGTGCCCGCTCGCCGAGCAGCTGCGCCCGGTCGGCTGACCGCGGCGAGCCGCGGGCAGGTCGACGTCGCGCGTCGGCCGGTGGTGCGGCTCAGCGCTCGCGCAGCACGTCGGCGAGCGTGATCGGCGGCGCGCCCGTGACGTCCTCGACGTCGTGCGTGACCTGCGCCATGACGTCGCTCGCGATCGCCGTGTAGGTCGACACCCACGCGTCGACCTGCCAGTCGGGTGCGCCGTACGGCGCGCGGGACGCGTACGCCTCGTCGAGGGTCTCGTCGACGAACCGCACGGGGCGCCCGCGCACGTCGGAGATGACGCGCGCGACGTCGGCCATCGTGAGCGCCTCGGGGCCCGTGAGGTCGTAGGTGCGGCCCGCGTGCGGCGCCGGGTCGCGGAGCACCGTCGCGGCCACGCGTGCGACGTCGGCGCGCGCGACGAACGCGCACCTCCCGTCGCCGGCCGGGCCGCGCAGCGCACCGTCGGCGCCGACGAAGTCCGCAAGGACGTCGAGGTAGAACGTGTCCCGCAGGAACGTCCACGCCATCCCGGACGCGCGCAGGTGCTGCTCGGTCGTGAAGTGGTCGCGCGCCAGCGTGAACGTCGCGTCCGGCGCGGCCGCCGCGAACGACGTGTAGACCACGTGCCGCACACCCGCCGTCGCGGCCGCGTCGACGAACGCGGCGTGCTCGGCCACGCGCGCCGCGCTCTCGGACGCCGAGACCATGAGCAGCACGTCGACGCCCCGCAGCGCGTCGGTGCACAGCGCCCGGTCGGCGTAGTCGACCCGGGCGACCTCGGCGGGCCGGCTCAGGCGGGGGACGCGGGGCCCGGCAGGGTCGCGGACCAGCAGCCGCTGCGTGAGACCCGCGTCGTCCAGCAGGCGGGCGACGCGTCCGCCGACCTGGCCGGTCGCGCCCGTGACGCCGATCGTGACGGTGCTCATGGTGCCTCCTGACGTCGCTGGTCCTCCGGTCCATCGTGACGCCGCACCCGGCGGCGGGCCACCCGCACGGGGCCGTGCGGTCGTGGTCCCGCGCGGCGGCGGTGGGCGGGTTGCCGGTAACGTCACGGTCCGCCGGCGTGCCCGCACCGTCCTCGTCGGTCCCGCACCGCCCGCCCCCGAGGAGCTCGTCCATGAGGATCGTCCGCACCGGCGCCACGCTGGCCCTGCTCGGTGCGCTGGGGCTGACCGCGTGCTCGTCGGGCGCCGTGGGGCCGGTGCCCCCCGGTGGTGCCGCGACGTCGGCGGGTGGTGCCGCGGGTGCGTCCACGACCGGCGCCCCGACGGCGACCCGCACCGACGGCGACGGCGCGCTCGTCCCGGACGCGGACGTGCCCGAGACGTGGGTGCCGCTGGAGCTCGGGCCGGTCGTGCTGGACGCGCCGGGCGGGTTCGCCGTGGTGCAGGAGCCGGAGGACGAGGACGCGCGCACCGGGTCCTGGGTGGTGCGACGCGGCGACCAGGAGGGCGCCCGGGCAGCGATCTCGGTCGCGCGGGACACCGACCCGACGCGCACCCCGGAGCAGAGCGCCGAGGCCGCGCTGCGGTCCGAGGAGTCGCAGCGCGGCGCGCACGACGGCGAGCTCACGGCACTGACCTGGCCCGGTGCGCGGGAGGCCGAGCACCTGACGTACGTGCAGGACGTCCTGATCGGCAGCCGGACGGTCGAGCACCGCGCCGAGTGGGTCTACGCGGACCTGCCGGACGGGTCGCAGGTCGCCGTGGGCGTCGTCGCCCCCGTCGACGTGTTCGACGAGCTCGCGCTGCACGAGGTGCTGGCGAGCTGGCGCCCGGCGTGAGCGCGCGGGCGTGACGCCGGGCGGACGCCCGACGGTCGCGGCGCCCGGTCGGGCGTGTCAGGTCAGCCGGACCAGGCCCGCGGCGGTCGGTCGCAGCCCGCACGCGTCCTCGTAGAACGCGACGAGGTGCGGCTCGTAGTCGGCGTGCACCCAGTGGCACCCGGCGGCGCGCGCCTGCTCGACCGCGGCGGCGACGAGTGCCCGGCCGACGCCCCGCCCCTGCACGTCCGGTGCGACGCACGTGTCGAGGAGGATCGCGTGCACGCCGCCGTCGCCCACGACGTTGACGAACCCGACGAGCCGACCGTCGTGCCGCGCGGTGACCCACGTGAGGCTGTGGTCCGTGAGCCGCCGTCCCCACGGCGTCGTGCCGGGCTCGTGGTCGAACGCGGCCGCGTGCAGTCCCTCGAGCTCGGCGTCGGTCAGGGCGCCACGGGCGTGCAGGGCGATCGCGGGGTCCACGCCGTCGATCCTGGCAGCCGTGTCACGCGCATTCCCGCCTCGCGTCGCCCCGCACCGGGCTCGACCCTGCTCGACCCCGCTCACGGTGCGGCGGCCGGGCCCGCGGGGGCGACCGGCGCCGCGTCGTCGTCGCGCGGCGGCCCCGCGACCAGCAGGCGTCCGGCCACCACGACGACGACCCCCGCCCCGACGACGGCCAGCAGCGCGACGCGCAGGCTCGTGGCGTCCGCGACGACGCCGACGAGGGTCGGGGACACGAGGAACCCGACGCGCAGCAGCCAGCTGACCACGGTGAGCCCGACGCCCGCGGGCAGCCCGGGCAGCTCGTCGGCGGTGTGCATGACGGCCGGGACGAGCGTCGCGACGCCGAGCCCGGCGAGCGCGAACCCGACGAGCGTGGTCGTGAGCGACGGGAGCGCGAGCGCGAGGCCCATGCCGCCGGCGATGAGCACGCCACCGACCCGGGCGACGCGTCGCTGGCCGAACCGGTCGACGACGCGGTCGCCCGTGAGGCGTCCGACCGTCATGGCGACCTGCAGCGCGACGAACGCGAGGCCCGCGGCGGCGGCACCGGTGCCGACCTCGCCGCGCAGGTACAGCGCACCCCACGACGAGCCGGCGTCCTCGACGAACGCGGCGGCGGCCGCGAGCACGCCGAGTGCCGCGAGCAGCGCGACGGTGCGTCCGGCGACGTGCCGCAGCGAGCGCGCGCCGGGGTGCTCGTCGGCCGGGGCGGTGCCGCGCTCGGCGTCCTCGGGGCCGCGGAGCAGGAACCGGTGGGCGACGACGGCGACGACGCTGAACACGACGGACGTGACGGCGACGTGCAGCGGCAGCGGGACGTCGAGGCCCGCGGCGGCCGAGCCGAGCAGGCCGCCGAGCACGGCGCCGACGCTCCACAGCCCGTGGAACGCGTTGACGATGGAGCGCCCGTAGAGGCGCTGGACGCGGAACCCGTGGGCGTTCTGCGCGACGTCGACGACCGAGTCGAGCGCGCCGGCGAGCAGGAACAGCCCGGCGAGGGCGAACCAGCTGCCGGACAGCGGGATGACGGCGACGGCGGCGGCGAGCGCGACGAGCCCGAACGACGCGACGGCGGCGGACCCGAGCAGGCGGATGAGCAGCGGTGCGAGCAGCCCGGCGAGCAGCGCGCCGAGCGGCATCGCGGCGATGGCGGTGCCGAGCGCGGCGTTGCTGAGCCCGAGGCCGTCCTTGACCTCGGGCAGGCGGGGCACGAGGTTGGCGTAGAGCACGGCGTTGACGAGGAAGACGGCCGAGACGGCGACGCGCGCGCGGCGGGCGGTGCGCGTGACGGGGGCGGGCATGGGGCTCCGGGTGGTCGTCGACGGGGTGGTCGGTGCGGTGGCGCGCGCGGTGCTCGACGCCGATGTGGTCGAGCGTACGCATCGATGTGTACGATCGTCCACATGACGACGCGCGACCACTTCGCCGACGACCCGCGCACGAACCGCGAGCGCATGCTCGCCGGCGACCTGTACATCGCCGACGACCCCGAGAACGAGCGCCTCGCGCGCCGCGCGTTCGCGCTCGCCGACGCCTGCTACCGCGCGACCGTCGCCGGCGACGACGAGGCCGCCCGGCAGGCGCTCACCGACCTGCTCGGCTCGCTCGGCGAGGGCGCCTACGTCAAGCCGCCGCTCGCCGTGGACTACGGCGAGAACGTCCACATCGGCGCGCGCACCTTCGTCAACTCGAACCTCACGGCGCTCGACGTCGCGCGCATCACGATCGGCGAGGACTGCCAGATCGGCCCGAACGTCCAGCTGCTCACGCCGACGCACCCCGTCGACCCGGAGCCCCGCCGCGACAAGCTCGAGGCCGCGCTGCCCATCGTGCTCGGCGACAACGTGTGGCTCGGCGGCGGCGTGATCGTCTGCCCGGGCGTCACCATCGGCGACAACACGGTCGTCGGTGCCGGGTCCGTGGTCGTGCGCGACCTGCCCGCGAACGTCGTCGCCGTGGGCAACCCCGCGCGCGTCGTCCGCGAGATCGCCTAGGCCCCGCGTGGCCGAGCGGCGTGCCCGGCGGCACGACCCCCAGCGGCGCGACCGCATCGTCGAGGCGTGCCTGCGGGTGATCGGCGAGGTCGGCGTGGCCGGCGCCTCGACGCGCCGCATCGCCGCGGTCGCCGACGTCCCCCTCGGGTCGATCAGCTACCACTTCGACGACGTCGACGCGCTGCTGCGCGAGGCGTTCGAGCGCTTCGCCCGGCGCGTCAGCGACCGGTTCGAGCACGCGATGGCCGCCGCGCCGGACCGCGCCGCGGCCCGCGACGCCGTCGTCGCGCTCATCAGCGTCGACGTGCTCACCGACCCGCACGAGCTCGTGCTCACCCACGAGCTCTACACGCTCGCCGCGCGCGACCCCGGCTTCCGACGGCTCACGCACGACTGGATGTCACGCAGCCGCCGCGCGCTCGAGCGGCACGTGGACCCGCAGACCGCGCGCCTGCTCGACGCGCTCATCGAGGGCATGACGATCCACCGCGCGCTCGACACCGAGCCGCCCGACCCCACCGACGTCGCCGAGGCCGTCGACCGCGTGCTCGCCGCCGCAGGGCCCGGTCGGGGCGCGTAGGCGACCCGACTGCGGGAGGCGCTCAGGCCCGCCCGACCCGCCATGCGACGCCGACCTGCACGGCCGCCAGCGCGGTGAGCACCAGGAGCGCGGGGCGCCACGTCCCGGTGGCCTCGGTGAGCACGCCCGCCGCGACGGGCCCGGCGGCCGCGAGCAGGTACCCGAGCGACTGCGCCATGCCGGACAGCCGTGCCGTCTCGCGCTGGTCCCGCCCGCGCAGCGCGACGAGCGACAGCGCGACGACGAGCGCGGCGCCCTGCCCGAGCCCCGCGACGACGACCCACAGCACCACGAGGTCCGGCGCGAGCAGCAGCCCGAGCAGCGCGACGAGCGCCGGCGCGCTCGCGGCGACCGCGCCGAGGCGCTCGTCGGGCCCGCGGTGCAGCAGCGCGGGGACCACGAGCCCCCCGACGATCCCGAGGCCCTGGTAGACGAACAGGTGCACGCCCGCGGTCGTCTCCGTGACGCCCTGCGTGACCTCCACGGTCGGCAGCCACGTGACCAGCACGTAGAACACCGTGGACTGCAGGCCCATGAACGCCGTGAGCCACCACGCGGTGCCCTGCCGCCACACGCTCGTCACCGGGGCCGCGTCCGGCGCGGCGACGTGCGGCGCGGGGGGCCGGGCCCGCCACGCGCGCGGCGCCCACACGGCGGCCACGAGCACCACGAGCCCCGCGGACGACGCGAGCGCGACCCGCCAGCTCGTCGCGTCCGCGAGCGGCACCGCGAGCGCCGACGCGGTGGCCGCGGCTCCCACGATGCACGCGGTGTACACGCCCGTGGCGAGCGAGACGCGCCGGGCGAAGTCCCGCTTGACCAGGGCGGGCACCAGCACGTTGCCGACCGCGATCGCCACGCCGATCACCGCGGTCGCGAGCCACAGCCCGGCCGTGCCGGTGAAGGGGCGCGCGAGCGTCGCGACGCCCAGCGCGAGCAGCGCGACGAGGATCGCGCGCTCGGGGCCCGTGCGCTCCGACAGCCGGTGCACGAGCGGCGACGCGGCCGCGAACGCCAGCAGGGGCAGCGTGCCGAGCAGACCCTGCGCGCCCTCGCCCAGCCCGAGGTCGGGGCCGATCTGCGGCAGCAGCGGGCCCACGGCCGTCAGCGCGGGGCGCAGGCACAGCGCGACGAGGAAGACGGTCGCGGGTGCGAGGGTGCGGACGAGCGTGCGCTCGGTGGTGCTCATGCGGGGCGGCTCGTTCCGGTGTGCGCGACGGGGTGCCGCACCTTCCTACACCCGCCCCGGCGCGGCGCCTGCCCCCTCGGCGCGGGACGGTGTGTGGCACGCGTCATGATGGGCCGGTGGACGGCTCGACGCTCATCGAGGACCCGCCCGTGCTGACGGACGGCGTCGTGACGCTGCGCTGCCTCACGGCCGACGACGTCGACGCGCTGCTCGCGGGCGAGGACGACGACCAGGTCCGCTGGCTGAACGAGGGCCACCGCTCCGAGCGCCCGCGCACCACCGCGTGGGTCGCGCAGAACCGCGCGCAGTGGCGCGACGGCGGGCCGCGGCGGCACCTCGGCGTGCTCGACGCCGCGACCGGCGAGCTCGCGGGCACCGTCGAGGCCCACCTCGCGCTGCCCGACCTGCCGCGCGGCACGGCGAACGTGTCCTACGCGGTCCTGCCCGCGTGGCGCGGGCGCGGCTACGCGGTGCGCGCCGTGCGCCTGCTGCGCCGCTGGCTCGCCGAGCGCACCGACGCCACGGACGCCGTGCTGCGCGTCGACGCCGCGAACGTCCCGTCGCTGCGGGTCGCGCGCGACGCCGGGTGCCTGCCGCCCGAGCCCGGGCCCGACGGGCTGCTGCACCACGCGCTCCCGCTGCGCGAGCCCGCGCGGGTCGTGCTGGTGTGCGGGCCCGCGGGCTCCGGCAAGTCGACCCACGCGGCGCGGCTCGCGCGCGCGGGCTGGGCGCACCTCGCGTTCGACGCCGCCGCGTGGGCCGCCGGTCACCGCGAGCACCCGCTCCCGCCCGACGTCGCGGCACGCGTCCACGACGACCTGCGGACCCGGCTCGTGGGCCTCGTGCGCGACGGCGTGGACGTCGTCGTCGACACGTCGTTCTGGTCGCGCGCGTCCCGCGCGTCGTACCGCGCGCTGCTCGCACCGCTCGGGGTCGTGCCCGTCACGCACCACCTCGTGACGCCCCGCGCCGAGGTGCTGCGCCGGCTCGCCGCGCGCACGGGCACGGGCCCCGACGACGTCGTCGTGCCGCCGGACCGCGCGGAGGCGTACCTCGACGGCTTCGAGGACCCGACGCCCGACGAGGGCCCGCTGGTCCGCGTCCCGCCCGCCTGACCCATCTCGCCCGACCCGCGCCCGTCGCGACGGCCCGCCCCCGTCGCGACGGACAGCGGTACGGCCCGACGGACACGGGCGCACGGCTGTCCGTCGTGCCGTGAGCCTGTCCGTCGGGGTGGTGGTGGGACGGCGCCCTCCGGGCCGCGGCGGGGTGCGGACCAGGGGCGGTACCGTGGCGCGCGCCGAACCGACGGAGACGCGCGCCGAACCGGAGAGACCCGTGACCGAGCCGACACCGACGGACCTACCCGCCTACGGGAGCCCGTCGACCGCCGACGCGACCCGTGCCGCCGACGCGCCTCGTCCGGCCGGCGCCCCGGCGCGCACCGGCACCGCGTGCCTCGAGATCCACGTGCTGCCGTGGAAGCGACGCACGCGGATGGTCGACTTCGGGCCCATCGGCGGCATCCCGTCGGTCGACGACGACGTCCTCGGCCCCGTCGTCGCGACGCTGTTCACGGTGCTGGGGATCCTGTTCACCGTCGTCGTGGTCGGGTCGGTCGTCCTCGTGCTGCTCGAGCTGTGGGTGCTGCTCGCGCTCGCGGTCCTGCTGCTGCTCGCGCGGTTCGTCGGGCTGCTGCCGTGGGTCGTCGACCCCGCGACCGGTGGGCCGCGCGAGCGCTACCGCTGGCTGCCGAACGCCGTGGGCCGCGTGCGCGCGCTCAACGGCGGCGGCCGGGTCCGCGTCCGCTGGTCCTGGGTCGGCTGACGACGACGCCCGGGCGGCCGCGCGGTCGGTGAGGCGGTCCGCCGCCCGCCGACGCGTCGGACCGCCACCCCGGCGGTGCGACGGCACGGCACGTCGCCGTGCGGTGCGGGGCGTGCCGTCAGGCGTCGCGCAGGGCCGTCCAGCGCAGGTGCACGTCGAGCGGCAGGCCGTCCTCGGTGCCCGCGTCGTCGACGAGCTCGCCGGGCACCGCGCGGCGCATGACGTCGGGCACGGGCCGTGACACGGGCGCGCCGTAGTCGTCGGTCCAGTCGATCTCGTCGTCGTCGGTCGGGTCGAACGCGATGCCGTGGTCCGCCCAGAAGGCGGCGGCGTAGCGGTCCTCGATCGAGCGCAGCAGCGCGTACGTGCCCTGCTCGTCCTCGGGCACGTCCTCGATGCGGGCGTAGCGCGCGTAGTAGCTGGCGCCGAGGATCCAGTACGCGCTCAGCGCGGTCGCCCGGTCCGTCGTCGGGTCGTCGAGCACGGTGCGCACCAGGTGCTCGCCGCGGTCGTAGTCCGCACGGCGCACGAACGTGTGGCGCTGCTGCGGGGTCGCCGCGGCGAGGAACTCGCGCAGGAACTGGTCCGGGTCGTCGGTCGCGGGGGAGCTCACCCGGCGATGCTAGACGCCCGTCCGGGGCCGTGCCCGTGGCCGGCCGCAGACCGTGCCAGCCGCCGCGCCGCCCGCCCGCGCGACGAGCCACGGCTCACCAGGCGGCGCGCACGTAGTCCTTGAGGAAGCACCCGTACAGGTCCTCGCCGGCCTCGCCGCGCACGATCGGGTCGTAGACGCGCGCGGCGCCGTCCACCAGGTCGAGCGGGGCGTGGAACCCCTCCTCGGCCAGGCGCACCTTGGTGAAGTGCGGGCGCTCGTCGGTGATCCAGCCCGTGTCGACGGCGGTCATGAGGATGCCGTCCTGCTCGAGCATCTGCGCGGCGCTCGTGCGGGTCAGCATGTTGAGCGCGGCCTTGCTCATGTTGGTGTGCGGGTGGCCGGGCCCCTTGTACCCGCGCGAGAACACGCCTTCCATGGCCGACACGTTGACGACGTACGTGCGGCGCGCCGGCGACGCGGCCATCGCGGGCCGCAGCCGGCTGATGAGGATGAACGGCGCCGTCTGGTTGCACAGCTGCACCTCGAGCAGCTCCATGGGGTCGACCTGCTCGACGGTCGCGACCCACGAGTTGCTCTCGGCGACGTCGGGGATCAGCCCGCCCGCGTCGATCGACGTGCCCGCGACGAGCCGTTCGAGGCTCGCGGCCTGCGCCGTGAGCGACTGCTCGGCGAGCTCCTGCGCGTCGCGCGTCGCCCGCTCGATCGCGAGCGCGGGGCTCGTCAGGTCGCTCACCGACCCGGCGAGCGCGCGCGGGTGGGCGTCGCTCGTGTGCCCGAACGCGGTGATCATGCGGTCCCCGTCGTCCGGCAGCGGGGACAGCTCGGCGTCGACGAGCCGCGAGTACGCGCCCGGCGAGCGGCGCACGGTCTGCGCGGCGTTGTTGATGAGCACGTCGAGCGGACCCTGCGCGGCGACGTGGTCGGCGAGCTGCACCACCTGCGCGGGGTCGCGCAGGTCGATCCCGACGACGTGCAGCCGGTCCATCCAGTCCGCGGAGTCCTCCATCGCACCGAACCGGCGCACCGCGTCCCGCGGGAAGCGCGTCGTGATGGTGAGGTCGGCGCCGTCGCGCAGCAGCCGCAGCGCGATGTACATGCCGATCTTGGCGCGCCCGCCCGTGAGCAGCGCCCGGCGGCCGGTGAGGTCGGTGCGCGCGTCGCGCTTGGCGTGGTGCAGCGCCGCGCAGTCGGGGCACAGCTGGTGGTAGAACGCGTCGACCACCGTGTAGGCCTGCTTGCAGACGTAGCAGGGGCGCGCGCGCAGCAGCGTCCCCGCCGTCGCCCCCGTGGTGCTCGAGGTCAGCGCGATGCCCCGCGTCTCGTCGTCGATGCGGCCCGGGCTTCCGGTCGCGGTCGCGGCCACCACGGCGGCGTCGGCCTCGGCGATCCCGCGGCGCCGCTCGAGCCGGCGGTGCTTCTTCGCGGCCTTGAACAGCGCCGAGGCGGCGCGGCGGGCGACCGCGTGCTGCGGGTGGTCCTGCGGCAGCGCCGCGACCTGGTCCGCGACCCGCAGGAACGTCGCGAGGTCGGCGGGGTCGACGCCGGGGAGCGTGCCGTCGGGTGCCGTGCCGTCGGGTGCCGTGCCGTCGGGTGCCGTGCCGTCGGGCGGGGTGGCGTCGTGCACGCTGCCGTCGGCGGTCGCGTCGTCGTCGGTCGTCGCGGCGGGGTGCTCCGCGGGGGCCGTGGTGTCCGCGCTCATGCGCCGTCCGTCCTGCGTGGGGAAGGGCCCGTCCGGTCACCGGGGCCCGGAAGATCGTACGCGCTGCCCCCGCGTCGCCCCCGGCACGAGCGCCCGTCCTCGCACCGCTCGCGCGCGCCTGCGTGCTCCAGTCGTCGACGGACAGCCCGACGGCTCCACGGACACGGGCGCGCGCGTGTCCGTGGGACCGGGGCGCTGTCCGTCGGTGGACGGGGTGGGGCATGGCTACGGTGGTTCGTCGCGTCCGACCGAAGGAGGCCCTCCTTGCCCACCTCGCCCGTGTCGTCGGCGTCGTCGCCTGCGTCGTCGTCCGAGCGGACGCTGCTCGAGACCTTCCTCGACGGCTGCCGGACCGCGCTCCCGGCCACGCTCGACGGCCTCGACGAGGAGCAGGTCCGGCGCCGGCTGGTGTCGTCGCGGACCACGCTGCTGGGGCTGCTCAAGCACCTGACCTACGTCGAGGCGTTCTGGTTCCAGCACGCCGTCACCGGGGCGTCGCTGCGCGACCTGGGTGTGGCCTCGACGCCCGACCGCTCGTTCGTGCTGCGGAAGGACGACTCGGCGGCGTCGCTGCGCGCCGCGCACGCGGCGGTGGTCGAGGCGTCCCGCGCGGCCGTGGCGGGGCGTCCGCTCGACGAGGTCGTCACCGGGCGTGGGCGGCCCGTCAGCGTCCGGTTCGTGCACCTGCAGGTGCTCAAGGAGTACGCGCAGCACACCGGCCACGCCGACATCCTGCGCGAGCAGCTGCTCGCGGGCTGACGGGCGCCGGCCGGGGCCGGACCCCTCAGCGGCGGCGCGCGACGAGCGTCGTGACGACGGGGGCGAGCAGCGCGACGGCCGACGCGACGAACGCGGCGTTCGCGACCGTCGCGTCGACGAGCGGGCCGTTGGTGCGGCCGAGGCCGATCCACGCCAGGCCCCACGCCATCGCCAGGCCGATCGGCAGCGCGACCGCGGGCCGCACCCGCGCGAAGACGGCGTACGCGACCGCGAGCGCGGCGCCCGCACCGACCACGACGACGGCCCACCCGGTCGCGCCGAGCCCGAGCTCGCCGACCTCGGCGACCGTGAGGAACGCCGCCACGTTCGCGAGCGTCGCGACGCTCACCCAGCCGAGGTACAGGCCGGTCGTCACGTCCGTCACCGCCGACGGCAGCGCCGCGGTGTGCGGCGTCCGCACGAGCCGCACCAGCACGACGGACAGCACGACGACCAGCGCGACGATGACGAGCACGCTGCCGCCCACCGACCCGGCCTGCACCACGCCGATCCACAGCGCGTTGAGCAGCATCGACGCGAGCAGCCACCACGACACGGCCCGCAGCCGCGCGTCGGACGCGTACCGCGGCAGCGCCTGCACGACCGCGAACACCAGGAGCGCGGTGTAGATGACCGACCAGATCGAGAACGCGGGGGTGTCCGGCGCGAGCGGGGTCGCGCTCGCGGAGAGCGCGCCGCCCGCGGCGTCGGCGGTCGACTGCCCGCCGAACGCGCCCGACCCGTACGCCGCACCGAGCGCGGCGACGAGCGACCCGACGAGGACGACGGCCTGCCGGACCCGGTCGCGGGTCGTGGCGGTCCCGGTGGTGGCGGTGAGGGAGGTCATGCCCCCAGCGTGCACTTGCTCAGCGTGCTGAGCATCTTGAACGCCCGCCCGGCTCCGCGGCCTGCCTAGGCTCGTGCCGTGACCACCCCCGTGCCCGTCCCCCTGGCCTCGACCGTCGTCGGTGACGCCGGTGCCCCGGTCGTCTTCCTGCACGGCCTGTTCGGGCAGGGGCGCAACTTCACGCAGATCGCCAAGGCCCTCGCGCCGGACGCGCGGTCGCTGCTGGTCGACCTCCCGAACCACGGGCGCTCGGCGTGGACGGAGCGGTTCGACTACCTCGAGGTCGCCGACGCGGTCGCGGCGCACCTGCGCGACGGGTTCGCGGCCGACGGCCCCGTGCACGTCGTGGGGCACTCGATGGGCGGCAAGGTCGCGATGGTCCTGGCGCTGCGCCACCCCGACGTCGTCGATCGGCTGGTCGTCGCGGACATCGCCCCGACCGCGCGTGGCTCGCTCGGGGAGTTCGAGCACCTGCTGGACAGCCTCGCGGCGCTCGACCTGCCGTCGCTGGCGCGCCGCTCCGACGCCGACGAGGCGCTCGCGCAGCGCGTCGACGACCCGCGCGTGCGGGGGTTCCTGCTGCAGAACCTGCGCACCGACGGCGACACGTTCCGGTGGCAGGCGAACCTCGCGCTGCTGCGCCGCGACCTGCGCACGATCGGCGGGTTCCCCGACCTGGGCGACGCGGTCGACGACGGACCCGTGCTGTGGGTGGCCGGCGAGCGCTCCGACTACGTGCGCCCGGAGGACGGCCCGACGATGCGCCGGTACTTCCCGCGCACGACGCTCGTGACGATCAAGAGCGCCGGGCACTGGGTGCACTCCGAGCAGCCCGCGGCGTTCGTGTCGGTGCTGCGCGCGTTCCTCGAGCTCGGGGCCTGACCGGAGCCGGGTGGCCGCACCTCGCCGACGATCTCGGCGACGCACCCGGGAGGCGCTCAGAGGCCGCGGCGCCGGTCGTCGACCACGCGGGCGAAGAGGCGCTCGTACTCGTCGACCATGCGGTCGGACGAGAACCGCGCGACGGCGTGGGCGCGGCACCCCGCCCGGTCGATCGTCCCGACACGCCCCACGGCGTCCACCGCGTCGGGCACGTCCCGGGCCAGGAAGCCCGACACCCCCGGTAGCACGAGCTCGGGCATGGACCCGCGCGGGTACGCGACCACCGGTGTGCCGGTCATCATCGACTCCACCACCGAGAGCCCGAACGGCTCCTCGAAGTCGATCAGGTGCAGCAGGGCGGTGGCCCCGCCCAGCAGG
Source organism: Cellulomonas sp. B6 (assembly GCF_001462455.1). Taxonomy (GTDB): domain Bacteria; phylum Actinomycetota; class Actinomycetes; order Actinomycetales; family Cellulomonadaceae; genus Cellulomonas. The sequence continues at coordinate 18,748 of NZ_LNTD01000153.1, read as the reverse complement.
TCGTCGCGCTCGCGCGGCCCGACGGGCCCGACGTACCTCACGAGGTCGCCGTCGACATGAGGCAGCACCTCCCTGCGGTGGTACCCGGCGTCGTGCACGACGCCCGCGATCACCAGCGGGACGCCCGCACGACGCGCGACCTCGATCGCGGTGGCGGTGCCCTTGTCGGGGTGGATCCGGCCGAGGAACAGCAGGTAGCCCCCGTCGCCGGCACCCAGCGCGAAGGCGCCGGCGTCGATGCCGTGGTGGATCGTCGCGGCGTACGTGAGGTCCGGCCGCCGGTGCGCGTCGCTGATCGCCACGTAGTGCGCGACGTCGTCGTACGCGCGGTAGACCGGCACGATGCGCTCGGACGAGAAGCCGTGGATCGTCGTCACGACCGGCGTCGGGGTGAGCCTGCTGAAGGCCAGCGGGAGGAAGTCGAACTGGTTGCTGATGACGTCGAACTGCCCGGCACGCTCGAAGACGGCGGCGATGTGCAGGGCCTCGGCCACCTTCGCGTCGACCGAGGTGTCTTCCTCGTAGCCCGCCGGGGTGACCGCGTGCAGGCGGCCGGAGGTCGTGGAGTCGGCGGACGCGAAGAGCGTCACGTCGTGCCCTCGCGCCACGAGGCCCTCGGCGAGGGTGGAGGCGACCTGCTCCCACGGCCCGTAGCCACGCGGCGGGACGGAGTGGGCGATCGAGGCGAGCACGGCGACGCGGACGGTGGCCTCCCGGGGACGGTGCCAGGGTACGCCGCGGCCCGCGCTGCTACGCTCGAGGGACTTCGCCGCGGCTCGTGCGCGGCGCCCGGCGCCCGTCAGCGGCGCCCTCGGGGACGCGGCCTTCTCTCCTCCCACCGTGGACGGCAGCACTCTCGCTGCGTGAGCGCACCAGGGAAGAAGCCCAGGATGAGCACCCGTCTCGCAGTCGTGTCGACCTACCCGTCCACCCCGTGCGGCATCGCGACCTTCAGCGCCGCGCTGGTGACCCACCTGGCCGCCGCGGGCGCGGACGTGGGGGTCGTGCGGCTGGTCGACGCGCCCGAGGACGGCGCGCCCCCGGTGGTGCACCAGTGGGTCGCCGGCGACCCGTCGGGTGCGAGGTCCGCCGCAGCCGTGCTCGACGGCTACGACGTCGTCGTGCTCCAGCACGAGTACGGGATCTACCCGGGACCGGACGGGCAGGACGTCCTGGACCTGATGGCCCGGGTGCGGGTCCCCGTCGTGACGGTGCTGCACACCGTGCTGACCCGGCCCTCGGCGAACCAGCACCGGGTGCTCGCGGGGCTGGTCGCCCGGTCCGCGGCGCTGGTCACGATGACGTCGACCGCGCGCGACCGGCTCGTCGAGGGCTGGGGGGTGGACCCGGCGCGCGTGGTGGTCGTGCCGCACGGCGCGGAGGACAACCGGGCCCCCGGCGGCGGGGTGCAGCGGCTGCCCGAGCGGCCGGCCACGGTCCTGACCTGGGGCCTGCTGTCGGAGGGCAAGGGGATCGAGTGGGCGCTGCTGGGGCTCGCGGAGCTCCGCCGACGCACACCGCTGCCGACCTACCTCGTGGTGGGCCAGACCCACCCTCGCGTCCTGGAACGTGACGGCGAGGCGTACCGCGACCGGTTGGTCGCCCTCACGCGCGACCTCGACCTGACGGAGTCGGTGCGCTTCGACGGCCGGTACCTGTCCGGCACCGAGCTGCGCGCGGTGGTCCGCAGCGCCGACGTCGTCCTGCTGCCGTACGACTCCAGCGAGCAGGTCACCTCGGGCGTGCTCACCGAGGCCGTCGCCGCGGGGCGTCCCGTCGTGTCGACACGGTTCCCGCACGCCGTCGAGCTGCTGTCGGGCGGTGCCGGGCTGCTCGTGCCCCGGCGCGACCCCGCGGCCATCGCCGACGCCCTCGAGCGCGTGCTCACGGTCGACGGCGTCGCCGGCGAGATGGCCGCGACGGCGCAGCGCCTGGCCGACGCGATGCTGTGGCCCGCCGTGGCCCGGCAGTACCTGGGCCTCGCGGACGGCGTCCGGCACCCGGCGCTCCCGGCAGCGGTCTGATGTCGGTCGCCGTCGCCCGAGCGGCCGTGCCCGACCGCAGCGTGCGGCTCGACCACCTGCGGCGTCTGACGACCGCGACGGGGCTGTACGAGCACGCGCTGGGCACCGCGCCCCGCGTCGAGCACGGGATGTGCGTCGACGACGTCGCGCGCGCGCTCGTCGTCGTGACGCGCGTGCCCTGGCCGGACGCGGGCGTCATGACCCTCATCCGCACCTACCTGCGCTTCGTGCGGACGGCGCAACGACGCCACGGGGCGTTGCACAACCGCCGCGACGCGGCGGGCGCCTGGCTCGACACGCCGACCACCGACGACCACTGGGGGCGTGCGGTCTGGGCGTTGGGCACCGCTGCGGCCCGCCTGCCCGCGGGCCCGCTCGCGTCGGACGCGCACCGCGGCGTGTCCGAGGCGATGGCCGGCCGCTCGCCGCACCTGAGGGCCACCGCGTACGCCGCGCTCGGAGCCGTCGAGCTGCTGCGTGCCGACCCGGGCCACGCCGGGGCGTCGAGTCTCGTGCGCGACGCGCGCGACGTCCTGCCCCGAACCGGGGACGACGCGCTCTGGCCGTGGCCCGAGCCGCGCCTCACCTACGCCAACGCCGTCGTCCCCGAGGCGATGGTCGCCGTGGGCGCCGTCCTCGCGGACGAGGGACTGCTGGCCGCCGGGCTCCGCCTGCTGGGCTGGCTCGTGGCCGAGCAGACGGTCGACGGCCGGCTGTCGGTCGTGCCGGCGGGCGGCCTCGGCCCGGGTGACGCCCGGCCGGGGTTCGACCAGCAGCCGATCGAGGTCGCGGCCATCGCCGAGGGCGCCGCGACGGCCCTGAGGTTCACCGGCGAGCGGCGCTGGGCGGCGGTGCTCGAACGGTGCGCCGCCTGGTTCGAGGGCGAGAACGACACCGGTGCGCCGGTGCGGGACGTCGCCACGGGCGGTGGCTTCGACGGGCTGGAGCGTGAGGGCGTCAACCAGAACCAGGGCGCCGAGTCCACGCTCGCGTGGCTCGCCTGCGCCCAGCTGGTCGGGGCGCACCGCGCAGCGACGCCGTCGTGAGCGCCGCGCGGGACGCCCGGCGCGACCCGCCGTGGGTGCGCCGCACCGCGCACGTGCTGCGCCCCGACCCGGACCGCGTGCTGGCGCGGCTCTTCCTGCCGGGGCAGGAGATGGCGACCTCGGGGCGGTCGCGGTCCGAGGAGGTCCTGGCACGGGTGCTCGCGCTGGACGACGTCGAGGTCGACCGCGCGCTCCGCGCCCTCACGGCGGCGCACGGCCTCCGGCACCACGACCTCGTGGCGACCTGGGACGCGCACTTCGCGCTCGTGCGGCACCGGCTGCCCGGCGCGGGCGACGTGCCCGCCCACCGGCGCCGGCTCGCCGGCGCGTACTTCACGCAGGAGTACGCCCTCGAGGCGGTCGCGCTGTTCAACCCGTCGATGGTCCCGCACCCCGACCAGACCGGCCTCCCGGAGGGGACGACCCGCTTCGTCATGACCGTGCGCGCGACCGGCGAGGGGCACCTGTCGAGCCTCGGGCTGCGCACCGGGACGGTCGACGCGGCGGGCGCGGTCGCCGTCGACCCCGCACCGCAGCACGCCAGGCCACCGGTGGCCGTCGCCGCCCGGTACCGGCGCACGGCCTTCGAGCACCTGCTCGCCGACGTCGACGTGGACCAGGAGGAGGCGCGGTTCGTGCTCGACTCGCTCGGTGCGGCGTTCGACCGGGCCGACCTCGACCGGGCGCTCGGCGCCCTGCGGGAGCAGCGGCTCACCCGCGGGTCGGCGGCCCGCACCGTCGAGCAGTTCGAGCAGGTCGCGCGGCGCTGCTACGACGTCGTGTTCCCCGCGGCCTCGCACGTGAGCGAGCGGGTGCTGATGCCGCAGACGCCCGCCGAGAGCCACGGCGTCGAGGACGTGCGGATGGTGCGCTTCCAGCACCCGGACGGCGCCACCACCTACCTGGGCACCTACACGGCGTTCGACGGGCGGGACATCGCCGTCCAGCTGCTCCGGACGCGCGACTTCGTGCACTTCTCCGGTGAGCCGCTCAGCGGACCGGGCGCGGGCAACAAGGGCCTGGCCCTGTTCCCGCGGCAGGTCGCGGGCCGCTACGTCGCCCTGTCCCGCGCCGATCGCGAGAGCAACGCCGTCACGACGTCGGACGACCTGCTCCGGTGGGCCGACCCGGTGGTCGTGCAGCACCCGGAGCACCCGTGGGAGCTCGTCCAGCTCGGCAACTGCGGCTCGCCGGTCGAGACCGAACGGGGGTGGCTCGTGCTGACGCACGGCGTCGGACCGATGCGCACCTACGGGATCGGCGCGCTGCTCCTCGACCTCGACGACCCGACGCGCGTGGTCGGGCGGCTGGCGGGCCCGCTGCTGACGGCGCACGGTGCGGAGCGCTCCGGCTACGTGCCCAACGTCGTGTACTCGTGCGGGGCCATGCGGCACGGGCGCACGCTGGTGCTGCCGTACGGCAGCAGCGACAGCGTGACCCGGATCGCGCTGGTCGACCTGGACGCGCTGCTCGAGGAGATGCGTCCGACGACGTGACGGGCTCGTCCGCCGGCGGCTCTGGCGGGGGGCGCCCGATCGTGGCGCGGTCGGCGCAGCGCGCGGGCCGTCCGCGGCGGACGGACGTGCCAGGGCGGCGCCGGGTCAGCGCGGGGCTGGCCGTGTGCCCGCGGCGGGGTCGAAGTAGTCGTCGTCCTCCGCCGGGTCGTGGTGCGGCGCGGCCGGTCGCGGTGCGGCAGCCCGTGGCGTGGCGGCAGCCCCGTCGCTCGCGTCGTCGTCGGGGACGTCCGGGTCCTCGACCACGACGACGAGCGTCACGTCGTCGCCCAGCTCGACGCCCTCGGCGCGGCGGGCCGCGACCTTGAGCGGCACGAGGAACCCGCCGTCCTTCGGGAAGATCGACGTCGTGAACGTCGTCGCGCCCAGGGTGACCGTCGCGGGGACGCAGCCCCACCCGTAGGTGATGCGCGACGCGACCGCGCGCAGCCGCCGGGCCCGCGCCACCACACGACCTCACCCGAGAACCGCAGCTCCACGGCACCGAGCATGGCAGCGGACCCGTCGGGACGCAGGGCGGTACGCGTGCTCTCGACGCGCGGCGAACGCGTCCCGCGTGGGTCGCCGCGGGGGCTCGCCCCGCGGGCGACAGCCGGTCGTCGCGGTGCGCTCAGGTGCCGCAGCAGCCGTCGTCGCGGCAACCGTCGTCGCAGTGGTCGGCGGTGGGGTGCGCGGCGTCCCCTCGGGTCGGTCGGTGGCCCGGTGCGCAGCACGCGTCGCCCCGCCACGCGTCGACCCCCTCCCGGACGGCGAACGCGGCGATCACGACGGCTGCGACGGGGTCGGCCCACCACCAGCCCAGCGCGCTGTTCAGCACGAGCCCGGTGAGCAGCACCGCCGAGAGGTAGGTGCAGATCAGGGTCTGGCGGGAGTCGGCGACGGCGGAGGCCGACCCGAGCTCACGTCCGGTGCGTCGCTCGAACCAGGACAGGAACGGCATGACCGCGAGGCTGACCGCAGCCAGCACGACGCCCGTGGTGGAGTGGTCCGGCTCGGTGGCGTGCAGCAGGGTGCGGGTGGCGTCGACGGTGACGAACGCGGCCAGGCCGAAGAAGGACAGCGCGATGGTCCGCATCGCGGCGCGCTCCCGGGTGCGCGGGTCCGGGGCGGAGAACTGCCACGCGACCGCAGCCGCGGAGAGCACCTCCACGACCGAGTCCAGGCCGAAGCCGACCAGCGCCGACGAGGACGCGAGCCGCCCGGCCACCAGGGCGACCACGGCCTCGACGACGTTGTAGGCGATGGTGGTCGCCACGACCCACCGGACCCGGCGCTCGAGCAGGGCGCGGCGGACCGGGGTCAGGGGGTGCGGTGCGGTCGAGGTGCTGCTCATGCGCAGGTGCAGTCCGGGCCGCAGCACGTCGGGTCGACCGCGAGCACCAGCTGGAGCAGGTCGCCGAGCGCGTCCGGCAGGTGCGGGTCCGCCAGCCGGTACCAGACGCGACGTCCGTCCGGGATCGACTCGACCAGTCCGCAGCCCCGCAGGCAGGCGAGCTGGTTCGACATCACCTGCCGGGACACGCCCAGCGCGTCCGCCAGGTCGGACGGGTACGCGGGCGCCTCGCGCAGGGCCAGCAGGATCCGCGTGCGGGTCTCGTCGGACAGGGCGTGACCCAGGCGGGCGAGAGCAGCGGTGTGCGCCAGCGTGACCGTCTCCACGCGTCGAGAGTACACGCGATGCTGTATTCAGAGGATCGTGAACCGTGACGGTGCCTGACGGCGCCCGCCCGGTCCGTCCGCCTGAGCGCTGCGCTCGGAGCGCCGAGGCGCGACGATCGAGCGGCCCCGCGTCTCGACAGACGGCCGGCCCGCACGGCCCGTCAGCCCGCGGTGGCCCTGCGCCGCACGTGCGGGCGGTACGTGAGCTCGAGCGTGCGGCCGTCGAGCACGCGCGAGTCGAGCAGGTCGAGGTCGAGGTCGGGCGCGCCGGCGAGCACCGGGTCGGTGCCGGTCACTCCCGTGACCACGGGGAACACGGTGACCTGCACGCGGTCGACCAGCCCGGCGGCGAGCAGCGCGCGGTTGAGCGACAGGCTGCCGTGCGAGCGCAGCGGCACGTCCGACTCCTCCTTGAGGCGTGCGACCACGTCCGCCGCGGCGCCCGTCGCGACCGTCGCGTCGGGCCAGTCCAGCGGGCCCGTGAGCGACGACGACACGACCGTCGCGGGCTGCGCGCGCATGAGCCCCACCCACGCGTCGAGCGCCTCCGACGGCACGGTCGCGGCCCCGAGCATCGCGACGAACTCGCGGAACGTCGTCGCCCCGAACACCATGCGCGCGGGCGCGGCGTACAGCGCGCGGCGCCGCTCCAGCAGCTCGGGCCCCTGCTTGCCCCAGTAGCCGCCCCAGTCGCCCGGTGCGCGGAACGAGCCGAACCCGTCGAGGCTCGTGAAGACGTCGTAGGTGTAGGTCGCGGTCACGGGGCGGCTCCTCGTCGCGGTGGGCGGTGGTGTCGTGGTGGGCGAGGGTGTCGTGGTGGGCGACGGTGCAGACCGGGCCCGGGCGCGGGACTCGTCGGGAGGGAGGCGCGCGGATCGCACGCGGTGCGTCCGGCACGACGCCGCGCGCCCGTGCGCGGCCGGCCGCGGTGGCGCGGGTAGCGTCGCCGGGGTCGACGCGACGTCGCGTCGACGGGCACGGAGGGTGGCGACGTGGCACGAGTCCCGACCGAGCGGTTCGACGCGCGCGGCCTGCCGCGCTGGCGGCCCGGCGAGCACCCGTGGCTGGCCGACGCGCCGCCCGTGCCGCCGCGGGCGCGCGTGATCGTCGACAACGACTTCGCGGGCGACCCCGACGACCTGTTCCAGCTCGTGCACCACGTGCTGTCGCCCGCGGTCGAGATCCCGCTGGTCGTGTCGTCGCACCTGCGGCGTGACGCGCCGGGCCCCGCGACGACGGCGGCCGACGGGCTGCGCGTGCTCGCGGACCTGTGCGCGCGCCTGGGCCTCGACGCGGCCGACCGCCTGGTGGCCGGCGCCGAGGAGCCGCTCGTGGACGTGCGCACGCCGCGCACGTCGGCGGCGGTCGACGCGATCGTCGCCGAGGCGCTGCGCGACGACCCGCGGCCGCTGTTCTACGCCGCGGGCGGCGGGCTGACGGACCTCGCGTCGGCGTACCTGCGGCACCCCGAGATCGCGCGTCGGCTCGTGGTCGTGTGGATCGGCGGGTTCGAGCACGAGCCGCTGTCGTGGCTCGACGCGTCGGCACCCGTGACGGCCGAGTACAACCTGTCGATCGACGTGGCCGCCGCGCAGGTCGTGTTCGACGCGCCCGACCTCGAGGTGTGGCAGGTGCCGCGCAGCACGTACCGCACGTGCGTCATGTCGGACGCCGAGATGCGGGTGCGCGTGCGGGGCGCCGGGGCGCTCGGGCGGCACCTGTACGACGAGGTGCGCGCCGAGATGGTCAAGCACGAGCACCTGCGGCCGCAGGCCGAGGCGTACGTGCTCGGTGACTCGCCGCTCGTGCTGCTCACGGCGCTCGCGGACTTCTGGGAGGCGGGCCCGTCGTCGTGCGAGCACGTCGTGGTGCCCAAGCCCGCGCTCCGTGACGACGGCCGGTACGCGCCGCGCCCGGACGCGCCGCCGATGCGCGTCTACGGGCGCGTCGACGTGCGCCTCATGCACGAGGACCTGCACGCCAAGCTCGCGCTGTTCGAGCGGTGGCGTGCCGGCGCCGAGTGACGCGGGGCCCCGTGCGTCACTCCGCGACGCGGAACACGGGCCACCCGACCTCGGTGCGCCACGCGGCCGGGTCGGGCGTGTCCCGCGGCCCGACGACGTACGTCTCGCGGACCGGCCCGGCGACGGCGAGCGCGCTCTCGACGACCCACGCGCCGAGCGCGCCGTACGTGACGTCGACGTCGTCGTGCGGGCCGGCGTGCGTGGTGACCGCGAGCTCGACGGCCGGGAGCGTCGTGGCGTGCACGCGCCCCACGGGCGCTGCGAGGTCGACGGGCCGGTAGACGAGCGCGTGCCCGCGGCCGTCCTCGAACAGCGCGTTGTCGTAGAGGCCGCCGGGGGTCCCGGCGGTGCCGACGACCGCGTCGAGCTCGGCCATCGCGCCCGCGTACCAGGCGGTGACGGCGTCGTGCGTGACGTGCCCGCCCACCGCCGCGACGGGTGTCGCGGGGACGGCGCGCAGCTCGACCGCGAGCGGTGCGGGCGTGGGCGCCAGCAGCCGGCGCAGCGACGCGACGGCCGTGCGCGTGCGGTCCAGCTCGTCCTCGAGGCGGGCCAGGTGCTCGGCGACGAGCGCCGCGCGGTCCGCCGGGTCGGCCGCGTCGAGGATCCGCCGGACGTCGGCGAGCGGCACGTCGAGCTCGCGCAGCCGGTGCACGACCTGCGCGGTCGGGATCTGCTCGGGCCCGTAGGACCGGTAGCCGGTGAGGTCGTCGACCGCCGCCGGCTCGAGGATCCCCGCCTCGTGGTAGCGCCGCAGCGTGCGCACGCTCAGGTGGGTCAGCCGGGAGAACTCGCCGATGGTCAGCACGGCACCATCGTCCCCCTTCCTGCCGGGGGAGACCCGCACGCTTGACCCTCCCGCGGCGCGACGCCGCAGCCTCGGGGCATGACGACACCGACCAGCATCGCGACCACCGACCTGCCCGCGACCGTGCGGGACTACCTCGCCGCCCACACGGCGCGCGACACCGACGCCGCCCTCGCGGCGTTCACCGCGACGGCCGTGGTCGTCGACGACGGGCACACCTACCGCGGCACCGACGAGGTCCGCGGGTTCCTCGCCGACGCGGGCGGCGAGTTCACGTACACGACCGACCTGGTCGCGGCGCAGCGCGTCGACGCGGACCGCTGGACCGCGACGCTGCACCTGGAGGGCGACTTCCCCGGAGGTGTCGTCGACCTCGTGTACCGGTTCGTGCTGGCGGGCGACCGGATCGCGGAGCTGGTCATCGCCCCCTGACGGCGACCACGCACCGGGGAGCGTCGGCTACCGCTGGGCCGCCCAGACCAGCACGTGCGTGCCGTCCACGGCGTGCAGCTCGACCCCGGTCTCCAGGCCCCGCTCGACGTCGTGGGGCTGGGCCGCGCCGATCTCCCACGTGCCGTCCGGCTGCTCGGAGGTCAGCGCGGGCCCGGTAGAGACGTCGGGCGGCAGGGCCGTCGCGGCGTCGCCGGCCAGCACGCAGACCGACCCGTCGGTGCCCGCGTACGCGCTCGCGCCGCCCGGCAGCGTGGTCACGGCGCCGACCGGCGCCTCGTCGCACGCGTAGGCGGGCGTGGGCAGCGGCGGCTCGCCCAGCGGTAGCGTCGCGACGACGGCCCACGCGACGAGCGCCGCCGCGCCCGCCGCGGGCAGCAGGCGTCGCGGCGACGGCAGCGACGCGCGCCGGGCGACCAGCAGCGCGAGCCCGGTGGCGGTCAGGCCCAGCACGCCGCCGATCGTGTTGAGCAGGATGTCGTTGACGTCGAACGCGCGCCACGCCCAGCCGACCGACGCGGACACGGCCAGCTGGACGGTCTCGATCGTGACCGTCACTGCGACGCACGTCAGCACGAGCGCCTCGTACCGCCACCGCACGACGAGCGGCAGGAGCACGCCGAGCGGCAGCGTCATGAGGACGTTGCGCTGCACCTCCCAGCTGCCCAGGAGGTCCGGGTCGCGCAGCGTGAGCTCCCAGCGGGGGCCGTCGCCGCGCGGGGTCTGCTCGAACGGCAGCGGCAGGAACGCCGCGGCGGCCAGGATCACGAGGTACACCGCGAACAGCACGGTGGCGACGAGCCGCAGGCGCGGCGTGCGGTACGGGCGGCGGTCGGTGCCGTCCTGCCCGGTGCGTCGGTCGGCGTGCCGCTCCGCCTGCTGGTCGGGACGCTCGTCGAGGTGCTGCTGGGTCACGGCACCAGCCTCGCCGTGCGGCGCGCCGTGCGCGTCCCCCGTCAGCCGGATCCTGGGGTCAGACCTTGGGAGGAGGGGCCGGTCGCAGGCGACGGACGTGTCGGGGTGCGGGTCAGGCCTCGTCGCCGGGCGGGACGGTCCCGCTGGGCAGGCTGTGCCACGTGTCGTAGGCGATCGCGGCGACCGCCTCGGCGTCGCCGGCGGCGCAGAGCCGGATGAGCTCGTCGTGCTGGCTCACGGACGCGCGCCCGTCGATCGAGCCGAAGCGCAGCATCTCGGCGCGGCGGATCACGGGCGTGAACTGCTCGAGCACGGTCTCCAGCGCGTGGTTGCCCGCGAGCCGCACGAGCACGCCGTGCAGCTCGTCGTCGGCGGCGAGCGCGGCCTCGACGTCGCCCGCCTCGACGGCCGTGGCGAACCGCGTGTTGGCGGCGCGCATCTGCTCGAGGTGCGCGGGGGTGAGCGCGGCGACGGACTCGCGCGCCGCGACCTCGTGCATCGCGGCGACGACGTCGCGGGCGTCGCGGACGTCGCGGCTGTCGAGCGGGCTGACGATCGTCGAGCGGCCCGGGTGGGCGAGCACGAGCCCGCCCTGGGCCAGCCGCAGCAGCGCCTCACGGACGGGGGTGCGGCTGACGCCGAGCCAGGCGGCGAGGTCGAGGTCCCGCAGCTGCTCGCCGGGGGCGAGGGTGCCGTCGACGATCGCGTCGCGCAGGCGTCGGTAGACGTCGTCGCGCAGCAGGCTGCGTCCGACGCTCGCGTCGGTGGCCGGGATCGGCACGGGGACCTCCAGGGACGGAACCGGATCTCGCGGACAGTCTTGCCCATCGCCATTCAGTATGTAATATATCGGATACCGCCAGCCGCTCCTGCGGCCGGCCCGCACCACGCAACCCCGGTCGGCACCGCGCCGCCCGCGAGCAGAGGGGACGATCCGATGAGCACGAGCACCTCCCAGCACGGCCCGCAGACCACCCCGACCGTCGTGCTGGTGCACGGCGCGTTCGCCGACTCCTCCAGCTGGAACGACGTCGTCGCCCGCCTCCACGCCCACGGCTACCCGGTGGTCGCGGTCGCCAACCCGCTGCGCAGCCTGCAGGGCGACGCCGCCTACGTCCGCGACGTCCTCGACTCGATCGACGGGCCGATCGTCCTCGCGGGCCACTCCTACGGCGGCAGCGTCCTGTCCGAGGCCGCCGTCGGGCACGCCGGCGTGAAGGCCCTCGTGTTCGTCGCGAGCTTCCTGCTCGACGAGGGCGAGAGCACCGGCGACCTCGCCGGCAAGTTCCCCGGCAACGAGCTCGGCACCGCGCTGCGGCCCGTCCCCGTGCGCACGCCCGACGGCGGCACCGCCGACGACCTGTACATCGAGCAGGACAAGTTCCAGCCGATCTTCGCCGCCGACGTCCCCGCCGACGTCGCCGCCCTCATGGCCGCCACGCAGCGGCCCATCCTCGCCGGTGCGCTCGCCGACGCCGCGACCCGTGCCGCGTGGAAGGACGTCCCCTCGTGGACGCTCGTCACCCGGCAGGACCTCGCGGTGCCCGCCGAGGCGCAGCGGTACATGGCCGAGCGCGCGTCGTCGCACGTCGTCGAGGTCGACGCGTCGCACGCCGTGACCGTCTCGCGGCCCGACGTCGTCGCCGACCTTGTCCACGAGGCCGCGCGGGCCACGGCCTGACCCGGCACGGCCCTGACCGGCCCTGACCGGCCTCGACCGGCCCCGACGAGTTCCGCCGTCGGGGCCGGTCGACACCCGGGAGACCCCGAGCACGGAGGACCCGCGATGCCCGACGTCGTCTACTCCCTCACCGCCTCGCTCGACGGCTACGTCGTCGGCCCCGACGGCCGCTTCGACTGGGCCGCGCCACCGCCCGACGTGTTCGCGCTGGCGACCGACGAGGTCCGTGGCCTCGGCGTGCACCTGCTGGGGCGGCGCCTCTACGAGACGATGGAGTACTGGCGCGACGTCGACCCGGCGTCGCTCGACGACGCCGAGCGCGAGTTCGCCGCGCTGTGGAACGCGCTGCCGAAGGTCGTCTTCTCCCGCACCCTGACCGACGTGCGCGGCCCCGCGCGCCTCGCGACCGACGACCTGGCCACCGAGGTCGCGCGGCTGCGTGACGAGGTCGACGGCGACATCGCGATCGGTGGCGCCGACCTCGCGCACCAGGCCGCCGGGCTCGGCCTGATCGACGAGTACCGCGTGCGCGTCCTGCCCGTGCTGGTGGGCGGCGGCACGCCGTACTTCGCGCACGACGCGCGGCAGGTGCCGCTGCGGACCGTCGAGTGCCGCCCGTACGGCGGGGGCGTGGTGTACCTGCGGCACCGCGTGGTCCGCGCGGCCGACGACGACGCCTGACCGCACGCTGCGCACCCCGCGGCCCCCCGGCGCGGGCCGCCCGACGTGGTCGCTCGTCGCGCGGATCGCCGCAGGTCAGGGACCATGGAGCATGGCTCCCGCGCTCTTGGCCCTCTCGCCCCTCCGCCGCACCCCGGGCACCCGCTCCCGGCGGTCGCTCGTCCGCGGGCCGGTGGCCGCGCTGCTGCTCGTGGTCCCGCTCGCGGCCTGCGGCGGCGGTGACGACGGCGCCGCGCCGGCGGCGTCGGGCACGTCGTCCGCGTCCCCGAGCGCCACGCCGACGCCGACGCCCACCCCCGAGCCGACACCCACCGGGCCCGTCGAGATCGGCGCGCGCCTGGACATCACGGCGCCCGGTGCCGTGCTCGGCGCGGGCGACGCGGCCGTGATCGAGATGCACAACGGGTTCGACCCCGCGGGGCCGGCGTACTCGGAGGCGCAGGTCACGTCCCGGTTCGTGGGCGTCACCGTCGCCGACCCCGCGGACCTCGCCGGCGTCGACCTGGACACGCCGATCGACCCGGCCGCCGAGACGGTCTACTACGTCCGCACGCAGCACACCCTGGAGTGGGCGCGCGGCCTGAGCCTCACGACGGTGTCACCGCCGCACGTGCGCGCGTGGGACGTCGACGGCGCCGGGGCGCCGGACCTGCTGGTGTTCGGGACGTTCCCGGCCTGCGAGGGCGGACGGTTCACCGACAGGACGCCCGGCGAGACGGTGGAGTCGTGCGACATCGTCGTGCTGCCGAGCGCGCAGACCCTCGGGTACGTCGGCGTGCCGGAGAACCCGCAGCTCACGCGCGACGCGCACGAGGAGTTCGAGGTGCAGCCCGTGCTGTGGCAGGTGCCGGCCGCGGGCTGAGGTCGGCACGGCACCGCGCGGCGGAGCCGGAGGTCGGGGCGCGCCGAGGTCAGAGCGTCCGGTAGTGGTCGACCGCGGGGAGCAGCTCGACCGGCACCTCCGGCAGCAGGTCGGTGAGCCAGCGCGCCATCTCCGCCATGCCCTGCTCCTCCGACGGCGTGTGCCCCACGACCACGAGCCCCGCACTCACGCCCGCCGCGACCGCGTCGGCCGCGTACTCGCCGGTCTCCCACTCGTGGCCCTCGCCGATCACGACCACGTCGACGTCGGGGCGGGCGAGCAGGGCCCGGTTCTTGGCGAAGCCGAGGAAGCCGGGCTGCAGCGCCACGCTCGACACGCGGCTCGTCGGGTCGCCGACGTACCGCAGCGCGCGCGCCCCCAGCCGGTCGGCGACGTGCGCGGCGAGCTCGCCGAGCGTCGTCGGCGGCAGGTCGTAGACCCCCGGGTCGTCCGGGCGCTCGGCGTCGAGCCAGCCCAGCGCGCGCGCCTGGCCGGTGAGGACGCCGTCGGGTCGACGGTCGTGCCACTGGTCGTGCTGGCGCAGCACGCGCAGCCCGTGCTCGGCGACGAACGCCGCCTTGGCGCGGTGCACCGGGTCGTCCTCGGCGACGAGCGTCGGCTCGGACGTGCCCGCGTGGTCGAAGTACAGCGGCTCGTGCGTGAGCACCAGGTCCAGGCCGCGGTCGACGGCCGCGCGCAGCACGTCGAACGTCGCCATCACGGTCACGGCCACGCCCCGCACGGGCGCGTCGGCGTCGCCCGCGAGGAACCCGTCCACCGTCGTCGTCCGCAGCGGCACGCCCACGTGCTCGACGATCCGCTCCGCCACCTGCCGCGCCGTCACAGCCATCGGGCCACCCTAGCGACGCGGCGCCGTCGGGGGAGCGGGGTCCGGGGAACGCGACGAAGCGTTTCGACGCCTGGTGCGGAGCACCGCGGCGACGAAGGGTGCACGGACCACCCGTCGTCACCGAGGAGCACCCCATGACCCGCACCCCGCCCCTGCGCCGCGTCGTCGCGGTGCTCGGCGCCCTCGCGCTCGGAGCCGGCATGGCCGTCGGCTCGGTCGCGCTGGCCGCGCCCGCCGCCGCGCACGGCGCCGTGTCCGACCCGCCCGCGCGCGTCTACGGCTGCTGGGAGCGGTGGGCGAGCAACCACACGAACCCCGCGATGCAGACGCAGGACCCGCAGTGCTGGGACGCGTGGCAGGCGAACCCGCAGGCCATGTGGAACTGGAACGGGATCTTCAAGGAGGGTGCGAACGGGAACCACGAGCAGTCGGTGCCCGACGGACGCCTGTGCTCGGCGGACAACGACCTGTACGCCGCGGCCGACGACCCGGGCCCGTGGCGCACGACGCCCGAGCCGTACGACTTCCGGCTCACGCTCCACGACCCGTCGAACCACGGTGCGGACTACCTGAAGGTCTACGTGACCAAGCAGGGGTACGACGCGCTCACCGAGCCGCTGACGTGGGCGGACCTCGAGCTCGTGAAGACCACCGGCCGGTACGCGCCGTCCAGCCCGTACGTCACCGACGTGAGCATCCCGCGCGACCGCACGGGCCACCACGTCGTCTTCACGATCTGGCAGGCCAGCCACCTCGACCAGCCGTACTACCAGTGCAGCGACGTGACGTTCGGCGGCACGACGACCCCGACGCCGACCCCGACACCCACCCCGACGGCGACGCCCACGCCGACCCCGACGCCGACCGTGACGCCCACGCCGACGCCGACCGTGACCCCCACGCCCACCCCGACGCCCACGCAGCAGCCCGTCGGCGGCTGCACCGCGACGGTCGCGGTCGTCAGCGCGTGGACCGGCGGGTACCAGGCGACCGTGACGGTGACGGCCGGGTCGTCCGCGATCGGCGGCTGGAAGGCCACCGTGTCCGGCGCGACCATCACGCAGGCGTGGAACGGCACGGCGTCCGGCAGCACGATCAGCTCGGCGTCGTGGAACGGGGCGCTCGCACCCGGGGGCACCGCGTCCGCCGGGTTCCTGGGCAGCGGCAGCCCCAGCGGGCTGACCGCGACCTGCAGCGCGACCTGACCGGTCCGCACCGACCGGCCGACGACGGGGCCGCACGTCCGACGGGACGTGCGGCCCCGTCCGCCTGCCATGATCGGGCGGTGCTCGCCGACCGCCGTGCCCGCCACGACCGGGTCGCGGCCGCCCTCGCGGGTCTCGACGACGACGCGCTGGGCGCGCTGCTGGCCGACGGCACCGACGGCTCGGTGGGCGTCGGCGGCGGCACGTCGGTGGTCGACGTCGACGGGGTCGCGGTCTTCGCCAAGCGGGTGCCCGTCACGGCGCGCGAGCTCGCGCACCCGGGCAGCACCGCCGACCTGCACGGTCTGCCGATGGCCTGCCGGTACGGCATGTTCCCGCTGGCCGGGCCGGGCGTCGGCGCGTGGCGCGAGCTGGCCGCGAACCGGGTCGTCACCGCGGGCGTGCTGGCGGGGGAGACGGAGTCGTTCGCGCTGCTGCACCACTGGCGCGTGCTGCCGGGCCGGCCGCCCGTCGCCGACGAGCAGCGCGACGTCGACACGGTGGTCGCGCAGTTCGGCGGGTCGCCGGCCGTGCGCGAGCGGCTCGAGGAGCTCGCGGCCGCGACGTCGAGCCTCGTGCTGCTCTCCGAGCACGTGCCGTCGCCCTTGCTCGACACGGTGCCGGACCCCGTGGCCGCGGCGGAGCGCGTCGAGCGGCAGCTCGGCGACGTCGTCGCGTTCCTCCGTCGCCACGCGCTGCTGCACCTCGACGCGCACCTGGGCAACCTGCGCGCCGACGGCGACCGGCTCGCCCTGGTCGACTTCGGCCTCGCGACGTCGGCCCGGTTCGAGCTGACGGACGACGAGCGCGCGTTCGTCGCCGCGAACGTCGACCACGACGCCGACTACGTCGCCATGCGCCTGGTGAACTGGCTGGTCACGACCGTGTGCGGGGTGCCGGGTCCGACGGCCGGGCCGCCGGTCGAGCGCAACGCGTACGTGCGGCGGTGCGCGACGCGCGGCGTACCGGGCGACGTCCCGGCGCCCGTGGCGGGCGTCCTCGCGCGGCACGCGGCCGCGGCGGCCCGCATGAACGCGTTCGTCGCGCGGCTGCACGACGGCGACCTCGACGCCCGGTACGCCCCGACGCGCGGCTGACCGGCAGCCCACCGGACGTCGTCCAGCACCTGGGACGTCCCCCGCGCGACACCGGGCTCAGTGCCGTTCTGCGCGCTGTGAGCACCGCCAGCCCGGTCTCGACGAGCGCGCCGTCCACGAGGTGGGCGGCAAGCTCCGCCCGGTGCGGTCTGCGCACCGCGCGCGACCGGTCACGCCTCCCCGGTTGCGGGACCGCCCGACCCCGTGCAGGTTGGCGACCGTCCGGACGGCGCGCACGCGGTGTCGTCCGACGGACCGACCGGGTGCGCGTCGCGCGGCGCCCGGCCCACCAGCGACGACGCCTCCCGGGCACCCGCGTGCCCGGCGACGGTGCCGTCCGAGCAAGGAGACCCATGCGCAGCCGTCCGTCGTCCGCCCTCGTCGTCCCGCTCCTCGCCCTGACCGGCGGCCCGCGCGCCGCGGCCCGCGGCGGCCGCGCGCTGGCGGTGGGCGTGGTCGTGACCGCGCTCGCGCTGACCGGCTGCTCGTCCGACGACGCGCCCGACGACGCCCCCGAGGCGACCACGACCACGACGGCCGCCACCACGACGCCGGACCCCACGCCGACGCCGTCCGCCACGGAGCCCGCCGCACCGGCGGTCGACGCGCTCTCGGACGAGGACCTGACGGCGCTGTTCACGCGGATCCAGTTCCCGCCCGGGCGGTACGCCGGCACCACCGAGATGGTGCAGTCGGTCTACCCGGGCCTCACGGTCTCGGACCCGGCGTGCCTCGCGCCGTTCGGCCTGGGCTGGGAGACGCAGGCCGGGGACGCGGCCGTCGTGTACGGCACGAGCAACGACCGGTCGATGACGGCCGTCGTCGTGAGCGCCGCCGACCCGCAGGTCGCGCAGGGCCTGCTGACGGGCGCCGACGACGCGCTCGGGACGTGCGCGGACACCGCGTCGATCGCGATGGGCGGCACACCCGTGCAGGTGCGCCTCGAGCGCACCGAGCCCGAGCTCACCGGCACCGACGAGACGCTGGGCTGGACAGCGACCGGGGACCTGGGCGGCGCGCCGTTCACGCTCGTCGGCATCACCGCGCGCGTCGGCGGCAGCGTCGTCGCGCTCGTCGGCTGGGACCCCGCGACGAGCGCCGACTACGTGCCGCAGGCGACGCAGATGTTCGTCGACGGGCTCTGACGGGTGCGCGCGGGTGCGGGGACGGACACGGGTGCGGGCGTGACGGTCGTCGTCACGGGCCACTGGCTCTCCGCGTGGTTCCTGCGCCTGCTCGCGCGGCCGTGGGTGGTCGTCGACGGCGAGGAGCGGCGCGTGCGCTGGGGCGAGCCGACGCCGGTCGCGCTGCCCGAGCAGCCCGTGCTGGTCGGTGCGGGCGTGCGGTACCTGGGCCGTGGGCCGCTGCTCGGGTGCGAGCAGGAGCCGTACGGCGGGCACCTCGGTGCGCGCAGCGGTGCGCCGCGGCTCACGCTGCGCAACGGCTTCTGGAACCACACGCCGTTCCGCCTGGTGCGCGACGCCTGACGCGGGTTCCTACGCGAGCGACAGGAACAGCTTCTCGAGCTTCGCGACGTCGAGCGTCGGGTCCTCGTCGGCGCCGTCCTGCGTGCCCTGCGGCGGCGTGAGGCACTGCTTCATGCCCGTCGCGATGATCGCGAACCCGGCCCGGTCGAGCGCGCGGGACACGGCCGACAGCTGCATGACGACGTCCTCGCAGTCGGCGCCCTCGTCGATCATGCGGATCACGGCGGTCAGCTGCCCCTGGGCGCGCTTGAGCCGGTTGCCGACCTTCGTCATCTCCGCGGGGTCGAGCTCCATGAGGTCCTCCTGTCGTCGGTGGCGGGCCGCGTCAGCGGCAGGTGCACTGCTGGTCGCGGGGCACGTCGGCCATGACGGCGTCGGCGTGCTGGCCGCAGCCGGTCCAGGTGGTCTTGCCGCAGGTCTGGCACGTGGCGGGGCTGCACATGGT
>NZ_LNTD01000152.1 GCF_001462455.1 Cellulomonas sp. B6 | reverse complement strand
CCGCACTCCTCTGCCCCAGCCGCGCGAACTGGTCACAGAAGTGACCGGTTGACGGCCGCCCGGCCGGATACGTGACCAGTTGCCGGTCGGCGGGGGCCCGACCCCGGCGGGGAGCATGGCTCGACGTCCCGAACTGGTCACAGAAGCGACCGGTCGCCGACCTGTGATCGGAAGACGTGACCAGTTGCCCACCGCCGGGGTCACACCTCGACAGGGGCCCGGCCGGCGGTGCCACCGGGCCGACGGGCCAGATCGCCAGATGAGTCCCCCCCCCCGAGGCGAGACCCGGATCCGCTCGACGGCGCGAACAGGTCAGAGAAGCGACCAGCTCATGCGCACCTGCGGGGATCCCTGACCAGTTGACCGCGCGCAGGGCGCCAGGAGCCGAGGCAGGGAGGACGGCTGTGCGCGGGAGGACGACGGGGCAGGGCTGCGTGAGCTGGTCAGAGGAGTGAGCAGTTGCCCGCCGACAGCAGCAACCCCCGACCAGTCACCCACCGACAGCAGCAACCGGGCCTGGGACCACCAGCGGGCCAGAGACCACCAGGAGGTGCACCTGCCAGATCCGCGACCATCCGCAGACGCACCGGCCGGCGTCAGGGGCGGTCGGCGGGCAGGTGCAGACGGACGACGGTGCCGTGGCCGACGCGTGAGCGGAGCGTCGCGCGGCCGCCGTGCCGCTCGGCGATGACGCGCACGAGCGCGAGGCCCAGCCCCGAGCCCGGCGTGCCGCGCGCGTCGCGGCCGCGCGCGAGCTCGTCGAACACGACGCCCACCTCGTCGTCCGGCACGCCGGGGCCGGAGTCCGCGACCTCGACGACGACGGTCCCGCCCTCGTCCGACCCGCGAACCTCCACCGGCGTGCCCGGCGGTGAGAACTTCACGGCGTTGCCCAGCAGGTTGTACACCGCCAGGTACAGCAGGTCGACGTCGCCGCGGACGTGCGGCAGCGGCCACGGCACGGTCGGCAGCGACACCGTCACCGCCGGGCGCGGGCGCCCCGCGGCCTGCGCCTGCGCGAGCACGTCGTCCACCGCGTCGCGCACGACCTGCGCGACGTCGACGTCCTCCTGCTCGATCGGCTGCGTCTCGAGCTCGGCGAGCTTGCGCAGGTCCGCGACCAGGTGCGCGAGCCGGCCCGCCTGCGCGTCGAGCGTCGCGTGCGCGCGCGCCGCGCCGTCGTCCGACGCGGCCGCCGGGCCCAGGCCGGCGACGGCGGCACGGATGGCCGTCACCGGGTTCTTCAGCTCGTGGTCGAGCCGCTGCAGGAACCGCCGGTGCCGCGCGCGCTCGTCCGCGCGAGCCGCGGCCTCGGCGTCCGCGACCGCCGCGGCGTGCACCCTCACGCGCCGTTCGCGCACCGCGCCGACGCCCACGAGCAGCACCGCGACGACCAGGCCGCCGACCGCGAGCGCGAGCGGCAGCCGCGTCGTCACGACCAGCACCCACGCGCGCCCGCTCAGCGCGAGCGCACCACCCGCCACCAGCCCCAGCAGCGCGACCGCACCGGCCACGACGAACCACGGCCGCAGGCCGCGCGGCACGCTCACGCGCGCACCCCGCGCGTCACCGTGCCGCAGAACCGGTACCCCGCCTGCGGGACGGTCTCGACGAACCGCGGCGCGCCCGCGTCGTCCCCGAGCACGCGCCGGATCTCCGCGACGCGGTGGTCCACCGCACGCGTCGTCACCATCGACTCGAACCCCCACAGCGCCGACAGCAGCCGCTCGCGCGTGAGCAGCTCACCCGGGTGCGTCACGAGGTAGTCGAGCAGCAGCGACGCCTTGGGCGTCAGCGCGACGGGAGCGCCCGCGAGCGTCACGCGCCGTGCCGCGCGGTCGACGCGCAGGTCCCCGCTGACCAGCACCTCGGCCGTCGCGAGCGGCGGCTGCCCGGGCACCGCGCGGCGCAGCACGGCCCGCACGCGCGCGAGCAGCTCCTGCGGGTCGAACGGCTTGTTGAGGTAGTCGTCGGCGCCCTCCTCGAGGGCCGCCGAGCGCTCGTACGACTCCCCCACCTGCGTCAGCAGCACGACCGGCGTCCAGTCGCCGCCCGCGCGCAGCCGCCGCACCAGGCTGCGGCCGTCGAGCCGCGGCATGAGGACGTCGCACACCAGGATGTCCGCGGGCGTGGCCGCGTGGACGTCGAGCGCCTGCTGCCCGTCGCCCGCCGTGCTGACGCGCAGACCCGACCGCTCGAGGAACGGCGCGAGGCCGTCGAGGATCGCGCGCTCGTCGTCGACGAGCAGCACGTGGGGCGCGTCGTCCACTAGCGCGTCCCCCACCACAGGCTGCCGCCGACGAGCAGCACCATCGCCGCGTACACCAGGCACATGCCGTACCCGAGCACGAGGCCGATGACGGCCATCCAGCCGCCGCCGTCCCCGGTGCGGCGGATCTGCGCCAGACCCAGGTGCCCGAGCACCACGGGGATGATCGCGAAGCCGAGCAGCCCGGTCACGAACGCCGCGATCGCCATCGGGTTGGTGCGGCGCGTCACGTACGGCTGACCGTAGGGGCCGGCCGGGTAGCCGGGCGGCGTGCCGTAGGCGGGTCCTGCGGGCGGCGGACCGTACGAGGGGGTGCCGTACGGCGGCGGGGTCGGGTCGCTCATGCTGTCCTCCGGTGAGGGGTGCGGTAGCCAGGGGCTGCGGTGCCGCGGTGCGCGGCGGACGGGCAGGGCGGGAGGTCAGCCGTCGACGTCGAGCCGGACGACGCCCACGGGGCCGTAGCTCACGTCGGCGCCGGACGCCTCGACGCGGGGTGTGCCGTCCTCCCAGGCGACGCGGACGCCCGCGCCGTCGACCGTGACGGTGCCGACGTCGGCGACGACGGCCCGCACGCCCGCAGCCTCGACGACGAGGTGCTCGACGCGTCCGGCGACGACGCGCGTGTCGGCGCTCTGCACCGACAGCGTCGCGCAGTCGTCCGTGACCTGGACGGTCGCGCCGACCTCGACGACCGTGAGGTCGCCGCCGCCGCACGTCGCGGTCTGCGTGACGGACTCCAGCAGGCCGGCGCGGTCGAGCAGCGGCGGCAGGCCCGAGCCGCGTGGCGCACCGGCCGTGGCCGGCGACGTGGACCCGAGGTCGCGGCCGTCGCCGACGCGTGTCGGGGCGGGCAGGGGACGGACCCCGCCGTCGGGCGCGCTGCGCTCGGCGTGGGCCGAGACCTCCACCTGCGGCGCGGGCGACGCGTCCGCGTCGACGACCCGGACGGAGCACCCCGCGGCCAGCACGGCGACCGCCGCCGCGACGAGAGCCGGAGCGGCCACGCCCCGGGCACCGACCGCCGCGCGGACCCGCGACGTCACGACGGGACCACGATCTCGACGCGCCGGTTGAGCTGGCGCCCCGCCGGGTTGTCCTTGCCGTCCAGCTCGTTGGGCGCGACCGGGCGGCTCTCGCCGAACCCGACGGCCTCGAGGTCGCCGCTCATGCCGCGCTGCTCGAGCGCCGCGACCACGGCCGTGGCGCGCTTCTCCGACAGGGTCTGGTTGTACGCGTCGTCGGAGATCGAGTCGGTGTGGCCCTCGACGCGCGCGGCCGGGACGGCGGCGAGCACGCTCGCGACCGCGTCGAGCGTGGCCGCCGCGTCGGGCCGGACCTGTGCGCTGTCGAAGTCGAACAGCACCGAGGAGTCCAGGACGAGGCGCGTGCCGCACGACGGCACCGGCGCGATGACGCCCATCGACGGGAAGCTCCCCAGCGGGGGCACCGGCGGCAGCGGCTCCACCTCGATCGGCGTCCCGTTCACCAGGCCCGTGCCGTCGCCGTAGTTGTTGATCGTCAGGTCCGCCGACGCGTACAGGCCCGAGCCGTCGCCGTAGTTGGTGATCGACACCGCGCCGTCGGTCGCCGTGCCCGACCCGTCGCCGTAGTTGGTGATCGAGCGGTCACCGCGCGACCAGGTGCCCGACCCGTCCCCGTACAGCGTGACCGCCGTCGTGCCGTCGGCGTAGCTCCCGGACCCGTCGCCGTAGCTGACCACCGACGTCGCGCCGTCGCTGTACGTGCCCGACCCGTCGCCGTACACCGTGACCGCGACGCCGTTGAGGGAGTACGAGCCCGAGCCGTCGCCGTAGTTGACGACCGAACCGTCGGGCCCGGTGAACGTGCCCGACCCGTCGCCGTACGCGAGCAGCTCGCCGACGCCCGTGCCCTCGGCCTCGCAGCGCAGCGTCTCGACGCGCACGCCCGGCAGGTCGCCGACGGCGTCGTCCACCTGGATCGCGAAACCCGCGAGCGACGCGTCGAGCATGCTGAGGTCGGGCAGCAGGAACATCGGGACCGGCGGGATCTCCCCCGGCCCGTACCCACGGACGGTCGGCACGGCGGGCCCGGTGGGCGTGGGCGACGCGGTCGGCGTCACCCGGTCGGGGCGCGTGGGTGCGGGGGACGAGGGGGCGGCCTCCTCGACGGAGGCGCCGCACGCGGTGAGCAGCGTGCCGGTGAGCAGGACGGCCAGGGCCCCGGCGGTGCGGCGGGCCGGGCGGGCGATGACGTCGGACATGGCACACAACGTAGGGCGAACCACGCATCGTGCGATCGTCGAGACGTCGCAGGGGTGTCGCAGTCCTGCGACGAGGGGTCGCAGGTTCACCCGGGCGGACGAGCGCGGCGGTACCGGGTCACGGCCGGTCACGACGCAGGAGGCGGCTCGCCCGGCCGCGCGCGCCGCCGGGTCGGCGGGACGCGCGTCGGACCTGGCGTGGTCCGGACGGGGCGCGACGGGACGGAGCGCGGTCCGCACGGGGCGCGGTCCGCACGGGGCGCGATGAGACGAGGCGCGGTCCCGACGAGTCACGGTCCGGACGGGGCGCGACGGGACGAGGCGCGGTCCCGACGAGTCACGGTCCGGACGGGGCACGCTGGGCACGAGGCGCGCTCCGGACAAGGTGACTCGCGACGTGGTGCGGACGGTCCCGGCGTCGTCCGGCGAGGCTGCGGCCCGCCGGGGTCACGCCTCGATCTGCTCCTCGATGACGCGCCCGCCGAGGACCTGCGCCACGAGCTGCACCCCCACGAGGCCGGACTGGCCGATCGTCGGGTCGTCGGGCGACGGCTCGTCGGGCTCCTGCCGGCGGCTGCGCGACTGCGCGGCGGCGGCCCGCGCCGCGGCGGCGCCACGCTCGCGCGCCGTCGCGCCGGGGCCGACGGGCGGCGCCGACGGCGCGGCGGGAGCCGCGGGACCGGACGCGTCCGCGCGCGCCGAGCCGGGCGCACCGCGGCCGGAGGGCGCGCCCGCGGGGGCCGTCCGGTGCGGTGCCGGACCACCCGAGCGGGGCGCGGCGGGCCGCGGCGGACCGTCGCGCCACGGGTCGTCGGGCTCGTCGCCAGGCGGGATGTCGTCGTCGTGGTGCGCCACGACCGGGGCGGCGCCGGACGAGGCGCCTCCCGCCGATCGCGCGTCGGTGCCGGACGCGGACCGGGCCTCCGACGCGGTCGATGCCGTGGCGGTCGGTGCCGTGACGGTCGACGTCTCGGTGGTCGGCGTCGCGGCGGTCGATGCCCTGGTGCCCGGCATGACGGGGCCAGCGGGGGCCTCGTCACGACGCGACGAGACGGACGGGTCCGACGCTGCGGCGTCGTCGGCCGCGGGATCGGGCTCCCAGGGCGGGACCGGACGACCGCTCACGGCGGCGCCGGCACCGGGATCGACGACCCCGCTCCCGGCGGCGGTGTCGTGGTGGTCCGTCGTCGGACCGGAGGTGCCGTCCGCGGGTGCCGCCTCGACCGGGTCGGATCCCTCGCGACCGGACGTGGTGGGAACGCGGTCGGCGGCGGGTGCGGCCGGTGCAGCGCTCAGGCCCGCGGGGCGCTCAGCGTCGCCGGCGCTCGTCGCGGTCGACGTCGGCGCGTGACCGCCGCCCTGCGTGGTCGCGGCGTCGGCGGCCCCGGCGTCACGTGCGGGGTCGGGCGTGCCTGCCCCGGACGTCGCCGGCACGGGGTCGCCCCACGACGCGGCGGCCCGCTCGGGCGAGATGACGTCGGGGACCTGCGGCGTCGGCGCGCCGGGGTTCGCCGGTCCGTGGCCGCCCGACCCTCCCGACCCGCCGCCGGGCTCGTCGAGGACGGCCTCGACGCGCGCCGTGACGCCGAGGGTCTCGGCGAGAGCACGCGCGACGACGTCGCCGTGGTTGCTGTTGCGGAACGTCGTGACGAGCCCCGGCTGCGCGAAGCCGAGCCGCAGCGTCGTCGCGTCGAGCTCGAGGATCTGCGCGTGCTGGTTGACCAGCGCCCACGACGGCAGCCGGAGCCGACGCAGCGTCGTCAGCACGTCCGGCCAGCGTCGGCGCAGCATCTCGGTGTCGGCGGCCGCGGCGGCTGCCCCGGGCACGACGGGCGCGGCGGCAGCAGGTGCGGCGACCGGCGCGACGGGCGCGGGTGCGGCGCCGGGCTGGGGGGCCGGTGCCGCGGCCGGTCGTGCGGGCGGCGGGGTCGCGGCGGCCGTCGGCGCGGCGCCCGTCGGGGTGGCCTCCGACGAGGCGACGCCCGACGGGGCGGCGTCCCACGACGCGGCCGCGTCTCGCACCCGCTCGTCGCGCGCCGACGTCCGCGGTGCTGCGTGCTGCGCCGCGTCGTGGGGCGGCGGCGCACCGTCGGACGGACCGGCGGTCGACGCCCCCGGGTCGGCGCCGTCGGCCCGCGGGGCCGCGGGGGTGACGGCGGCGTCCGGCGCCTGGTCCGTCCGAGCAACGTCCGTCCGAGCAGTGTCCGGGCCCTGGTCCGTCCGAGCGGTGTCCGGGCCCTGGTCCGTCGGAGCGGCGTCCGTGGCCGGGGCCCG
>NZ_LNTD01000151.1 GCF_001462455.1 Cellulomonas sp. B6 | reverse complement strand
GAGGTCCTCGGGGACGGCGACGGGGTCGGCGGGTGCACCGACGGTCGGCGCCGTCCGGTGCGCGTCGAGGAGCAGGAGGGCGCCGAGGACCGGTGGGTCGAGCGCCGGGGCGCGGCGGATCTCCGTGTAGAGCGCGGCGTCGCAGGTGGCGAGCGCCCGGGAGGGCGTGAGACCGCCGAGCGTGAGGTGGGCCAGCGCCGCCTCGGCCGCGCCGTGGTCGAAGAAGCGCCACAGCTCGTCCACCGCGACCGACAGCGTGCTCGCGAACGGGGCCGGGACGTCGGCCTCGTGGATCTGCTCGACCAGGTGGGCGCGCTGGTCGTCGAGCAGCCGGTCGAGGCTCCCGAACGTGCTGATCAGGTCACCGACGCTCAGGTGGGCCGCGGCGGCGACGTGCGCAAGCTCGACGTGCTCGAGGCCGTGGATCTCCACCTGCGTGAGCGTCGCGCGCAGGATCGACTCGTCGTCCTGGTCGAACGGGCGCCACGACCCGACGAGCACCGACTCCGCGACCGGGACGTCGACGTCGAAGAACGCGCCGACCCACGCGAAGAAGTCTCGCGACTGCTGCGGCGTCAGGTCGAGGAGGCCGGCGTGCCGCGCGCGCCAGGCACCGACGAGCATGCGGAAGAGCGCCTCGTCACGACCGGCGTCGGCGGGCGGGTCGGTCGCCGCCTCGAGCAGCCGTCGGCGCACCTGCGCCCGGGCGTCGGCCGGGTGCGTGGGGGAATCGCGCATGAGCGTTACTGTACCGGACGGCCGGTACAGTTTCGTCCTCGACGCCCCCTGCCGCCTACCCTGACCCGCATGGCCACCATCCGGGACGTCGCGGCCGACGCGGGCGTCGCGCCGAGCACGGTGTCGAACGTGCTGTCGGGCCGCAAGCGGTTCCCGGACGCGACGGTGGCGCGCGTGCTCGCGAGCGTCGAGCGGCTGGGCTACCGGCCGTCCCCCGCGGCGCGCGCGCTGGCGCTGGGGCGGACCAACGTGCTGGGGCTGCTCGCGTCGTACCGGCCGGGCTCGCGCGAGGCCGACGTCGACGTGTTCATGCGGTTCGTGCGCGCGGCGATGTACACGGCGCAGCCGCGCGGGTACGACGTGCTGCTCATGGGCCGCGGCGACGACGAGCTCGCGGGCGACGTGCTGGCCGACGCGCTCGTCGTCATGGACGTGCGGCTGCACGACGCGCGGCTGCCGGTGCTCGCGGCGCTGCCCCAGCCGGTCGTGCTCGTCGGCTGGCCGGCGCAGACGCACGGCCTGAGCGCGGTCGACCTGGACTTCGCCGACGCCGCGCGCACGATGCTCGGGCACGTCGCGGACCTGGGGCACCGCGAGGTGGCGGTGCTCGCGGGCCCGGAGGACTCCGCCGACCCGGACGCCGACGAGCTGTCGTTCCGGCACCGGTTCCGCACCGGGTTCGCCCGCGCGTGCGACGACCGGGGCGTGCGCGGCCGGTTCGGGCCGTGCGCGCGCGGCGAGGTCGCGGCGTGGCTCGACGCGACGCTCGCGGAGCTGCCCGGGCTGACGGCCGTGCTCGTGCTCGACGTCGCGGCGGTCGACGAGCTCGTGACCGAGCTGCACCGGCACGGCCGCTCAGTGCCGCGCGACGTCTCGCTGGTCGCGCTCTCCCCCGTCGAGCAGCCCGTCGCCGGGCACCCGGACCTCACGCTCGTCGACCTGCCCGGCCGCGCGATGGTCGCGCGCGCCGTCGAGCGCGCGCTCGACGAGCTCGCGGGCGCCGCCGCGGGCGCCGTCGACCTGCTGCCGGCGGTCCTGCACCCGGGCGCCACGACGGCCGCACCCAGGCGGGGCTAGCCATCCGCACTGGACGAAGCGAGCCTGCGGACTACGCCTCCCATCGCGACATCGTGCGCTACGCGAGTGGGTGCTGAGGGATTCACCCCCGCCCCCCAGAGCGACTCTGAGTCACAGAACGTTGCCACGGCGGAGTCCACCCCTCTCGCTCACACACGAGCGGGAATGGGTCTACGAGGGCACCCAGGAGCTCTCCGTCGCCTTCATAGATATCCGTTATGCGCATTCCGATCAACTCTAGACCGGTGGCCGCCGTCGAGCCGGCTAGATCCCGACGGATCGCGGCGAAGAGATCCGCGGCGAGTCGCACAATAATCTTCGGCGAGGGCGAAGTCGCAGAGCCGGTGCGGAAGCGCGCGAAAGCTTGCAGGACGTCGTCCGATCCGTAAACCACGACCAGATTCATGAAATCTGTGATGACACGTTCCGAATCCTGCTCCGCGTTCGGCTTCTGCGCGAGCAGATTGCCCAGGTGCTGCAGTAGCGGTTCGTACATTTCGACTTTTTTCGAAGAGAGGCGTTCTTCGAGTTGCCGAAGTCGCACAGCTTCCGCTTCGGCAACCTGCGACCTTCGGGCCGACCTGACAGCAATCGTTGCAGCTGCGATGGACGCGACAGCGGCGATCAACGGCCCGACGAGCGGTGCGAACTCCAAGAGTTTCCTCCTCGGTGTGCTGCGGTTTCGTTAGCACAGATTCGCACAGCGGCGCCTAGTCGCGCCGGCGTACCCGTGGATCTGCACCATTGCCCAACTCGCCGCGTCTTGCCCGTCGCCCCAACGCCGGGGCTGTGGCAGCCACGGCTCCATCAAGTCCAGAGGCGAGGACTAGCGCCGCACCGGGGAAACCTTGCCCCTCAGGCGACGGCAATGACAGGCCGGTCGCCCGACTGGAGCAGCGCCGCGGCCGGCTGCGGGCCACCCCTGCTGCCGACGCGGGCTCCACAGACGGTGCACCGGGTGTTGGCGATGCGCCGCAGACGGGTTAGCGTGCTCGGCGTGGTGAACCGGTTCTCCACAGGAGCGGGACCGGACCCACCGACCGCGGGAGACCCACGTGCAGCACTTCCGGACCGACGGCCGTCGGCTCACCTGGACCGGCGACGGCGAGACGCTCGTCGTCGACCCGTGGGGCGCCGACGCCGTGCGCGTGCGCGCGTCCGTCGCGGGCGACGTGCTCGACACCGACTGGGCGCTGCTGCCCGCACCCGACGGCCCGCCGCCCGCGATCGAGGTCGACGGCACCACCGCCCGCCTCGTGCAGGGCCGGTTGACCGTCGAGCTCACCGCCGGGCAGCACCTCGACTGGCAGGTCGGCTACCAGGTCGCGTGGTGCCGCGTGCGGTTCCTCGACGCGGACGGCCGCGTGCTGCTCGAGGAGCACGGCACCGGCGGCGCGCTCAAGCTGCGCGCGCGGGACTTCCGCGCGCACGTCGGCGGCGACCACCGGCTCGTCGCGAGCTTCACGTCGGACCCCGACGAGCACCTGGCCGGCATGGGGCTCTACCAGCAGGACCTCATCGACCTCAAGGGCAGCACGTTCGAGCTCGTCCACCGCAACTCGCAGGCGTCCGTGCCGTTCGTCGTCTCCAGCGCGGGGTACGGGATGCTCTGGCACAACCCGGCCGTGGGGCGCGCGACGTTCGGGCGCAACCGCACCGAGTGGGTCGCCGAGAGCACGCGCCAGCTCGACTACTGGGTCACCGCGGGCGGCACCCCCGCGCAGATCGCGTCCGCGTACGCCGACGCGACCGGGCACGCGCCGATGATGCCCGAGCACGCGCTCGGCCTGTGGCAGAGCAAGCTGCGCTACGCGTCGCAGGACGAGCTGCTCGAGGTCGCGCGCGAGCACCACCGCCGCGACCTGCCGGTCGATGTGATCGTCGCCGACTTCTTCCACTGGCCGCACATGGGCGACGAGCGGTTCGAGGAGGAGTTCTGGCCGGACCCGGCCGCGATGACCGCCGAGCTGCGCGACCTGGGCGTGGAGCTCATGGTCTCGGTGTGGCCGCAGGTGTCGGTCGACTCCGAGAACTTCGCCGCGCTCTCGCGCGCCAACCACCTGGTGCGCGCCGACCGCGGGCTCGAGGTCCAGATGGCGTTCGGCGGGCCCAGCATGTTCGTCGACGTCACCCACCCGGGTGCCCGCGCGGCGCTGTGGGAGCTGTGCCGGCGCAGCTACCACGAGCACGGCGTGCGGATCTTCTGGCTCGACGAGGCCGAACCCGAGTACGGGCGGTACGACCTCGACAACTACCGGTTCCACGCGGGACCGGGCGCGCAGGTGAGCAACGTGTACCCGCAGCTGTTCTCGCGCACGTTCCACGACGGGCTGCGCGCCGCGGGCGAGACCGAGGTCGTCAACCTCGTGCGGTGCGCGTGGGCGGGCAGCCAGCGGTACGGCGCGCTCGTGTGGTCGGGCGACATCGCATGCTCGTGGGAGGCGCTGCGCCGCCAGGTCGTCGCGGGCGTGCACATGGGCGTCGCGGGCATCCCGTGGTTCACCACCGACATCGGCGGGTTCCACGGCGGCGACGTGCGCGACCCCGCGTTCCACGAGCTGCTGGTGCGCTGGTTCCAGATGAGCACGTTCAGCCCCGTGCTGCGCATGCACGGCGACCGGCAGCCCAGCCGGCCCGTCACCGCGGCCGACGGGTCGTCGCGCATGGCGTCCGGCGCCCCCAACGAGCTGTGGTCGTACGGGCCCGACGTCGAGCGCGTGCTCACCGGCTACCTGCGCGTGCGCGAGGCGCTGCGCCCCTACGTGCGCCGCCTCATGCGCGCCGCGCACGAGGACGGGCAGCCGCTGCTGCGCGGCCTGTTCCACGAGTTCCCCGACGACCCGCACGCGTGGCAGGTCACCGACCAGTACCTGTTCGGCCCCGACCTGCTCGTCGCGCCCGTCGTGCACCCCGGTGCGACGTCCCGCACCGTGCACCTGCCCGCGGGCGCGTCGTGGACCGACGTCCGCACGGGCGAGGTGCACGCGGGCGGCACGCGGGTGGACGTCGAGGCGCCGCTGGCCGTGCTGCCGCTGTTCGGCCGCGACGGCGCGGGCGCCGAGCTGCGCGACGCGCTGCGCGCGGCCTCCTGACCCCGGGCCCGGGCCACCGCCGCACCGGACGCCGACCGCCCCCTCGGCCGCCGTCCGGCGCGGGCGCCCCGGCGTGGGGGCGCGGCCCGGGTCCGGGCCCTGGTGCGGGTACTTGCACGGGTCCGGGCGCACGTACGGGCCCGGTCAGCGGGCGTCAGGGAACCGTCAGGACGCGGTCCGGGCGCACCCGCCGCGGAGCACGCTCGTCGCGGTGACCACGGCGGTCGCCCCGCCCCCGCGGCGGTGACCACGAGGAGCACCCGTGGCCGACCTCGTCCTGCTCGTCCTCACCGGCGGCCTGTTCGGGCTGCTCGCCGCGCTCGTGCGCGGGCTCGCGACCCGGGTGGACCGGCCGTGAGCGGCGAGACCGTCGCCGCCCTCGTCGTGGCCGTGGGCCTCGCGGCGTACCTGCTGCGCGCGCTGCTGCACCCGGAGCGACGGTGAGCGCCGCGGTCGCGGCCTGGCTGCAGGTCGGTCTGCTGGTCGCGCTGCTCGCGGCCGTGCACGTGCCGCTCGGCGAGCACCTGGCGCGCACGTTCACCTCGCCCCGGCACCTGCGCGTCGAGCGCGCGCTGTACCGGCTGGGCGGCATCGACCCCGACGCCGACCAGCGGTGGTCGGTGTACGCGCGGTCGGTGCTCGCGTTCTCGCTCGTGTCCGTCGTGCTGCTGTACGCGCTGCTGCGGCTGCAGGCGTGGCTGCCCCTCTCGCTGGGCCGCGCCGGGCTCGCGCCGACGACCGCGTGGGACACCGCGGTCTCGTTCGTCACCAACACGAACTGGCAGTCGTACTCGGGCGAGCAGGCCCTCGGGCACCTCGCGCAGGCCGCCGGGCTCACGGTGCAGAACTTCGTGTCCGCGGCCGTCGGCATGGCCGTCGCGGTCGCGCTCGTGCGGGGGTTCGCGCGGTCGGGCACCGACCGGCTCGGGTCGTTCTGGGTCGACCTCGTGCGCGGCACCGTGCGCGTGCTGCTGCCGCTGGCCGCGGTCGCGGCCGTCGCGCTGCTGCTGGGCGGCGTCGTGCAGACGTTCGCGGGCCCGCAGACCGTCACGACGCTCGACGGCGGCACGCAGACCCTCCTGACGGGGCCGGTGGCGTCGCAGGAGGCGATCAAGCTGCTGGGCACCAACGGCGGCGGCTTCTTCAACGCCAACAGCGCGCACCCGTTCGAGAACCCCGCGCCGTGGACCAACCTGCTCGAGGTCTTCCTGCTGCTCGCGGTCCCGTTCAGCCTGCCGCGCGCGTTCGGCCGCATGGTCGGCGACCTGCGCCAGGGCTGGGCGGTGCTCGCGACGACCGGCGGCCTGTGGGCCGCGACGACGGCCGTGCTGACGTGGGCCGAGACCCGCGGGTACGGCGCCGTGCCCGCGCTGGCCGGGGCAGCGCTGGAGGGCAAGGAGGTGCGGTTCGGGCCCGCGGCGTCGGCGCTGTTCGCGGCCTCGACCACCGCGACGTCCACGGGCGCGGTCAACGCGTCGCACGACTCGCTCACCGCGCTGGGCGGCGGGACCGCGCTGCTCAACATGGTGCTGGGCGAGGTCGCACCGGGCGGCGTCGGGTCGGGGCTCTACGGGATCCTCGTGCTCGCCGTCCTCACGGTGTTCCTCGCGGGCCTCATGGTGGGCCGCACGCCCGAGTACCTCGGCAAGAAGATCGGGCAGCGCGAGGTCACGCTCGTCGCGCTGTCGGTGCTGACCATGCCCGCGCTCGTGCTGGTGGGCGCCGCGCTCACCGCGGGCGTCCCCGCGCGCGTCGCCGCGTCGGTGCAGGACCCGGGCGCGCACGGCCTCACCGAGGTCCTCTACGCGTACGCGTCGGCCGCCAACAACAACGGGTCCGCGTTCGCCGGGTTCGGCGCCGCGACGCCCTACCAGGACGTCACGCTCGGGGTCGTCATGCTGCTCGGCCGGTTCGTGCCGGTCGTGCTCGTGCTCGCGCTCGCCGGGACGCTCGCGCGGCAGCGCCGCGTACCCGTCACCGCGGGCACGCTGCCCACCCACGGCCCGCTGTTCGCGGGCCTGCTCGCGGTCGTGACCGTCGTCGTCACGGCCCTCACGTTCGTCCCGGCGCTCGCGCTGGGCCCCGTCGCGGA
>NZ_LNTD01000150.1 GCF_001462455.1 Cellulomonas sp. B6 | reverse complement strand
GCGGACGGCGCCGGGGCGGGTGAGGTCCGGGTGGGTGAGCGTGAGGCTGAGCCAGCCGCCCGAGAGGTTGCGTGCCTCCAGGCCGGTGTGCAGCAGC
Organism: Cellulomonas sp. B6; assembly: GCF_001462455.1. Taxonomy (GTDB): domain Bacteria; phylum Actinomycetota; class Actinomycetes; order Actinomycetales; family Cellulomonadaceae; genus Cellulomonas. The sequence continues at coordinate 7,355 of NZ_LNTD01000150.1, read as the reverse complement.
ACGCGCGTCGCGATGTGCGCGCGGACGCCGCTCTGGCAGTGCACCGCGACGGGCCGGCCGGCCGCTGCCGCGCGCACCTCGTCGAGGCGGTCGCGCAGCTCGGTGTGCGGCACGTGCAGCGCCTCGGTGAGGTGGCCGCGCGCGTGCTCGGCGGCGGTGCGGACGTCGAGCACGAGGTGCGTCGCGCGCACGGCGTCGAGGTCGGCGGCGTGCCACTGCGGCATGGTGCCGTCCAGCACGTTCTGCGCCACGAACCCGAGCATGTTCACGGGGTCCTTCGCGGCGCCGTAGGGCGGGGCGTACGCGAGCTCGAGCTCGGCGAGGTCGTCGGCGGTCATGCCCGCGCGCAGCGCCGTGGCCAGCACGTCGATGCGCTTGTCGACGCCTGCGCGGCCCACGGCCTGCGCGCCGAGCAGGCGGCCGTCGGGCGCGAACGACGCGACCAGGTGCACGGCCTGCGCGCCGGGGAAGTACCCGGCGTGGTGCCCGCCGTGCACGCGCACGACCTCGTGCTCGATGCCGGCGCGGGCGAGCGCAGCCTGGCTCGCGCCCGTGACGGCGGCGGTGAGGCCGAACACCCGGACGATCGCGGTGCCGAGCACGGGGGCCTGGGGCGTGGTGCGGCGGCCGAGCATCGCGTCGGCGGCGCGGCGGCCCTGCCGGTTGGCGGGGCCCGCGAGCGGGACGGGGCCGACGGCGCCGGTCACGGCGTGCGTCACCTCGACCGCGTCGCCGACGGCCCACACGTGCGGGTCGGACGTGCGCTGGTCGGCGTCGACGACGATCGCGCCGGTGGCGCCGAGCGTGAGGCCCGCGTCGCGCGCGAGGTCGCTCGCGGGGCGCACGCCGACGTTGACGACGACGAGGTCGGCCGGCACCCGGGTGCCGTCGGTGAGCGTGACGAGCGCGGCGCCGTCGGCGCCGGTCGTGACGGACCGGGCGGCGACGCCGAGGCGCAGCGCGACGCCGTGCGCGCGCAGCTCGTCGGCCAGCAGCGGGGCAAGCTCGGCGTCGAGGGGCGGCAGCACGTGGTCCGCGAGCTCGACGAGCGTGACGTCCAGGCCGCGGTGCGCGAGCGCCTCGACGGCCTCGAGGCCGATGAACCCGGCGCCGACGACGACGGCCCGGCGCGGGCGGTCCGCGGGCAGGGATGCGACGCGCGCCGTGAGCGCGTCGAGGTCGGGGACGGTCCGCAGCGTGTGCACCGCGGGGTGGTCGAGCCCGTCGACGGGCGGCCGGACGGCCACCGCGCCGGGGGCGAGCAGCAGCGCGTCGTAGGGCAGGTCGTACGTGCCGTCGGCGGTGGCGACGGCGACGGTGCGGGCCGCGCGGTCGATCGCGGTGACGCGGTGGCCGGTGCGCACGTCGAGCGCGAGCGCCGCGCGCAGCGACGCGGGGGTGTGCAGCAGCAGGGAGTCGCGGCTCTCGATCTCGCCGGACAGGTGGTACGGCAGGCCGCAGCTGGCGAACGACACGTGCGCGGACTGCTCGAGGACGACGATCGACGCGGACTCGTCGAGCCGGCGGGCGCGGGCCGCGGCGCTCATGCCGCCGGCGACGCCGCCGACCACGACGAGGCGTCGCGGTGCGGGTTCCGCGGTGGGGGACATGACTCCAAGATACCCCGGGGGGTATATCTCGCCAAGTACGCAGGTCGCGCCAGGGACCCGCCCGCCGCTCGCGCTCGGTCCCGGCCGCGCACCGTGATGCCGCAGCCCATCCGGCGCCCGTCGACGTCCTCCAGCACCAGACCGACGTCGCCGTCGTCGGTCCGCGCGGCCGCGGGTGCTCGGTGCCGGCGGTCAGCGACCGGTCGAGAGCGGGTCGGCGAGCACGTCGCGCAGCACGAGCTGCGCCGCGCCGACCGCGAGCAGGTCCGCGCCCAGCGCGGCCGTCACGACGCGCGCGTCGTCCCGGGCGCCCGGCAGCGCGCGCGCCAGGTGCGCGTCGAGCGCGGCGGTCCCGCGCGTACGGACCAGCGCGGCGAGGAACCCGCCCAGCACGATCCGCTCGGGGTTGAGCACGTTGACGACCGTGCGCAGCGCGACGCCCAGGTACCCCAGCTGCCGGTCGATCTCGGCGAGCGCCGTCGACGGGCGCGCCGCGACGACGCGCGCGAGCGTGGGCTCGAGCTCGGAGGCGGGCACGTCGCCCAGCGCCGCGAGCAGCCGCGCGCGCGACACCTCGGTCTCGAGGCAGCCGTCCGCGCCGCAGTGGCAGGGGTGACCGTCGGACCGGACCAGCGTGTGCCCGATCTCGCCGCCGAACCCGTGCGCGCCGACGGTCAGCACGCCGCCGTCGGCCGCGGACCCGCCGATGCCCGAGGCGCCGCCGTTGAGGTAGACGACGGCGCGCGCACCGCGGCCCGCGCCGAACAGCGCCTCGGCCACCACGCCGCAGTTGGCGTCGTTGTCGACCGTCACCGGCGCGTCGAGGGCCGCGGCGAGCAGGGGTCCGAGCGGGACGTCGCGCCAGCCCAGGTGGGGTGCGACGACGACGTTCCCGGTGCGGCGGTCGACGAGCCCGGGCGCTGCCACGCCCACGCCGCGCAGCGGACCGGTCGGCGCGAGCCGGTCGCGGAGCTCGCGCGCCGCGGCGAGCGCGTCGTCGGGGGTCGGCGGTGCGTCGTGCGGGACACGGGCGCGCGCGAGCACGCGGCCGCCCAGGCCGACGAGCGCGCCGTGCGTCGCGTCGAGCTCGGGGTGCAGCGTGAGCACGCGGGTCGCGTCGGTCGCGTGCACGCGCGGGCTCGGGCGGCCGACGCCCCCCGACGGTGCGGCCAGGTCCTCCGTGACGATCCCCGCGCGGACCAGCTCGGCGACCAGCGCCCGCACGGTCGAGCGGTGCAGGCCGGTCTCGCGCGTGAGGTCGGCGCGCGTGCTGCCGTCGCGCAGGTGCACGGCGTGCAGCACGGCGGCGAGGTTGCGTCGGCGCAGGTCGTCGCGGTCGCTGCCCGACGGGTCGGGCGCGCCGGCGGGGTGCGCGGGCGGCGTCGGCGGGCGGGGGGTCATCGCGTCCGATCGTAGGTCGCGGTCCAGCGGGCGGGTCTTGACCGGGGGTCTTGTGGGGCGGTCGCCGACGTCCCTAATATGTTTTGCATGACAACAAATCGACGGGACGAGCACGTCGCGGTGCTCGCCGCCCAGCACGACGACGTGCGCGACCAGTTCGCGGGCGACTGGATCCGGTACCGCGTCTCGCCCGCGCTGCAGCGGCTCTCGTGGGAGACGCAGTCCGCCTGCGCCCGCATCAGCCGGATCTTCTACGACGACCCCGACGAGGCCCGCCGCCTGTTCCGCGAGCTCGTGCCCGGGGCCGGGGACGACATCGACCTGCGCCCGCCGTTCGCGCTCGACTACGGCGTGGGCCTGAGCATCGGCGACCGCACCTTCATCAACAAGGACTTCCTCGTCACCGGCGGCGGGCGCATCACGATCGGCGCCGACTGCCTCATCGGCCCCCGGTGCAGCATCTACACGCCCAACCACGCCGAGGGCCGCGTGCGGCGCCTCGAGGGCTGGGAGCGCGTCAGCCCCGTGACCATCGGCGACAACGTGTGGATCGGCGGGTCCGTCACGATCCTGCCCGGCGTCACCATCGGCTCCGACGCGATCATCGGCGCCGGGTCCGTCGTGACCCGTGACGTCCCGCCCGGCGTCGTCGCCGTCGGCAACCCGTGCCGCGTGCTGCGCCCGATCACGCAGGACGACGAGCTCGCGCGCACCGCCGAGGTGCCGGCGTGAGCTGCCACGAGTGCGCCGCCCGCGGCGGCGCCCCGCGCCCCGCGACCGCCGTGTGCTCCGGCTGCGGCGCCGGCACCTGCCCCGAGCACACGCACGAGACCGTCGACGTCGTGCGCGTCAGCAGCGTCGGCAACCCCGTCGAGCGCCGCACGCGTCGGCTGACGTGCACGGCGTGCTCCGCAGGCTGACGGAGGTCGGACCCGCGGCCGGGCGCGCCTGACCCGACGACGTCGCGCGCGGCTCCTCGGCGAGCGGGCAGGGCCCGAGCGTCACCGGGTGCGTCGAGCCCTCAAGGTTCCATCTCGTTTACCGATATGGAGGAGGAGAGGTCATATCGACTGTCGAGATGGGGCGTGGATGGACGCGGACGTGCAGGAGACGGCCACCCGGCGGCGCATCGGCCCCGCCGTGGCGGTGGGTGTGGCGACGGTCGGTGCGTGGATGGCGATCGTCTACGGGCTCGCGACGGCGATCATGGGCTGGACCGCGGTGCAGGTGCCGGTCGCGCTGAGCGCCGCCGCGCCCGCCACCTCGACCTCGACCGTGCCGTGCGTCACGGGCTGGCCCGCCGACGGCAGCGCCGCGTGCGGACCCGCCGCGGCCGCCGACGAGTGGCCCGGGGGCGAGCCGCTGCCGGTCCGGCACGTCGACGGCCCGGTCGCCGAGGCGACCGACGCCGGCACGCTCACCGCGCTGCTGGCGACCGTGCCGCTGTGGGGCGGGTTCGTCGCCGCGGGGGCCGTCGTCCTCGTGCTCGTCCCCGTGCTGCGCAGCACGGCCGCGGGCGACCCGTTCGCACGCGGCAACGCCCGCCGTCTCGCGGTCGCCGCCGCCGTGGTCGTCGGGGCGTGGGTCGTCGCCGCCGTCGGGCCGTACGTCGCGGCGCACGACGTCGTCGCGCTCGTCGAGGCCGCGCCACGGCTCACCGAGACCGGGCCGGTGCGCGAGCTCCCGATGCCGACGGGCTGGCTCGTGCCCGACCTGCGCATCCCCTGGTGGCCGCTGCTGCCCGCGCTGCTGCTCGCCGCGCTCGCGGGCGCCAGCCGCACGGGTGCACGCGTCGTCGCCGACACTGCGGGGCTCGTGTGAGCGAGGACGACCCGCAGCCGCACCGTGTCGTCAGCCGGCTCGGTGCCCTGCTGGAGGACCGCGGCATGACGCTCGTCCAGCTCGCGGCGCTCACCGGCGTGACGGTCGCGAACCTCTCGGTGCTGAAGAACGGCCGCGCCCGCGCGATCCGGTTCTCGACCCTCACCGCCGTGTGCGACGCGCTCGGCTGCCGCCCGGGCGACCTGCTGGACGTCGAGCCGCCCGGCGCTGCGGCGCCGCGCTGACCGGGCGGAGCCGGGTGCAGCCGGGTGCAGGCCGCCCAGCGTGGCAGACTCGGTAGGTCGTGCCCGCGTGAACGGGCCGGCAGGTCCGCGGCGAGCCGCACAGCGTGGGCCGACCGTCTCCGCGCGAGACGGCCCCGACGCCCGGCGTCGGCGACACTGGACGGCAGCAACCGCGTTTTTCGTCGAGGAGTCGTCATGCCCCAGGCCACCGTCCGTTGGTTCGACACCGAGCGAGGCTTCGGCTTCCTCGCGCTCGAGGACGAGGGTGACGACCTGTTCGTCCACGCGTCCGAGATCGTCGGCGACTCCTCGCGCGGCCTGCGCGAGGGCCAGACCGTCGAGTACGAGCTCGGCGAGGGCGACCGCGGCCCCGTCGCCCGCAAGGTCCGCGTCACGGGTGACGTCCCGGCCGACGCGTCGCTCGGGCAGCTCGGCACGGTGAGCTGGTACGAGCCCACCAAGGGCTACGGCTTCGTCACGCCCGACGGCGACGGCGCCGAGATCTTCCTGCACTCGTCGGCGATCGTCGGCGGCGGGGTCGTCACCGAGGGTCAGCGCGTCGCGTTCCTCGTCGTCCCCGGCGAGAAGGGCCCGCAGGCCGACCACCTGCTGCCGCTCGGCCCCGACGCGGCGCCCGCCGGCGCCGGTGCTGCGAGCAAGGACGACGGCGCCGACGGCACCGTCACGTTCTACGACGCCGACAAGGGCTTCGGCTTCGCGACGGTCGACGACGGCAGCGAGGACGTGTTCGTGCACGCCCGCACGCTGCAGGGTGTCACCGAGCTCGCCGAGGGCGACCGCATCAGCTTCACCGTCGTCGCGGGCGAGCGCGGCCCGCAGGCCACCGACGTGCGCCTCGTGGGCGGGACGCGCCCGCGCCGGTCGTCGGCCCCCGCGGGTCGCGGCCAGGACCGCGGCCGCTCGGGCGGGTTCGACCGCGGGTCCGACCGCGGCGGCTACGACCGGGGCGGCGACCGTGGGCGCTCCGACCGCGGAGGCTACGACCGCGGCGGGGACCGTGGGCGCTCCGACCGCGGTGGCGACCGCGGCTCCGACCGCCGGTCGTCCGGTGCCCCCGCGCGCGGCGGCGAGGGCGTCGTCGCCCGCTACGACGCCGACCGCGGCTTCGGCTTCATCCGCCCCGACGCGGGCGGCGACGACCTGTTCGTGCACGTGTCCGTCGTCCGCGGCGGCGAGGCGCTCTACGAGGGTGACCGCGTGCGCTTCAAGGTCCGCCAGAGCGACCGCGGCCCGCAGGCCGACGGCGTCGAGCTGCTCTGAGCTCTCGCGGCGGTGGGTGCGGCGCACCCACCGCCGGCGGTGCGTCAGGTGCGCGCGGCGGCCTTCGTGTCCGTGGGCGCCGTGAGCGGGTCCGGGTCGCGGCGCGTCCGGCCGTCGTCGGAGACGGTCGCGAAGCCCTCGCGCACCCAGTACTCGTAGCCGCCGATGAGCTCGCGCACGTGCGTGTACCCGAGCTCGGCGAGCGCGAACGCGCCCCACGTGCTGCCGTTGCAGCCGGGCCCCCAGCAGTACACGACGACCTCGGCGTCGAGGTCGGGCAGCAGGTCGCGGGCGCGCGCCGACAGCTCGGCGCCGGGCACGTGCAGCGCGCCGGGGATGCGGCCCTGCCGCCAGCCCTCGCCGGAGCGGACGTCCAGCACAACGGGTCCGCGCCCGGCGGCGCGGTCGGCGGCGAGGTCCGCGGGGTCGGTCTCGTAGGTGAGCTTGGCGGCGAAGAAGTCGCGGGCGCTGATCGAGGTGTCCATGTCCACCATCGAAGACGTCGGCGCTCGCTGCGTGAACGGACGAGCCCCGGGATTCCGGCCCCGCGACCGGTGATCCGCCGGTATGTTCCGCGTCGTGCCGTCGATCCCGCGCCTGACGTTCGATGCGACCGACCGCCTGATCATCGAGCACCTGCAGCGCGACGGTCGGACGAGCGTCGCCGACCTCGCGCGCGCCGTCTCCCTGTCCGCGAGCGCGACGGCCGACCGCGTGCGGCGCCTCACCGACGCGGGCGTCATCACGGGGTACTCCGCGACCGTGGACGTCGAGGCGCTGGGGTACCCGATCACGGCGTTCGTGCGGCTCGCGTACCCGTCGGGCAACTACCGGCCGTTCCACGACCTCGTGGCCGCCACGCCCGAGATCGTCGAGGCGCACCACGTCACGGGTGTCGACTGCTTCGTCATCAAGGTCGTCGCACGGTCGATGGCGGACCTCGAGCGGCTGACGGGCAAGCTCGCGACGCTCGGCGGCATCACGACGAGCGTCGTGT
>NZ_LNTD01000149.1 GCF_001462455.1 Cellulomonas sp. B6 | reverse complement strand
CGGTCCGGCCGGCCTCGACGTCGACGTCCTGCCGGGGCTTCCAGCGGGACAGCTGCGGCGCCGGCTGGCCGTGCTCACGGGCGAGGCCGCGTGGGCGGCACCGGGCACCGTGCTCACGGTCGCCGGGCGAGCGCTCGACGACACCCACCCGGCCGGTGCTCCCCCGCTGCTTCCCGGGGCGGTCGTCGGGCGCGACCGCGGTCCGACCGGTCCGCGTGACGGCGCCGACGCCGACGACGCCCTCGCAGCAGCCGGCACCGACGCCCACGTCGCCGTCGTGGCGGGCCCCGACGCGGGGCGTCTCCTGCCCCTCGCCGAGGGCGCGCACGCACGCCTCCACGGGCCCGCGGCGCCGGCCCGACGCCGCTCCCGAACGCACCGGGACGAGCCGCAGGGCGTCCCGCGGCCCGACCACGGCCGGTCCGCGGGTCTGCTCCTCGCCGACCCGGTCCTCACCGGAGTCGTGCTCGAGGTCGTCCGCCGCGGCCGCCGGGTCCGTGTCCGGACGCTCGCCGCGCCCCGCGGCGCGGGTCGGGTCGCGGCGGGCCGCTCCGTGCCCCGACGGTGGCCGTCGCGCCGGTGGCGGCCCGGTCAGCCCCTGCGGATCGGCGGGACGACGGTCGTCGTGCGCGGACCGGGAGTCACGCGCGACCGTACCGGCCGGCCCCCTCGCGTGCCGCCGTGGGCCTGGACGACCGTCGCCTCGACCAGCGGTGCCGTGGCGCTCGCCGTCGCGATGCGCCAGCCGCTGCTCCTCCTGACGGCGGGCGTCGGCCTGCTCGGGCTCGTGGCCGTGCTGCGCGCGCCCGGCTCCGGCGGCCCGGCAGGAGCACCGGGCACCGCGACGTCCGGCACGGACGCCACCGGTGCCGGTCCCACGCCCCCGCGCGACGTCGCGGAGCTGCGGCTCGCCACGGCACGGGGACTGCACGGTCGTCCCGAGCCCGTGCCCGGCGACCTCGACCCGTGGCCCGCCGACGGCACCCTCGCGCTCGTCGGCCCACGCGCCTCGACGCTCCCGGTGGCGCGGGCTCTCACGCTGCGCACGCTCGGTGCCGCGACGCCGACCGCCCTCGTCGTCCGCGCACCCGCCGACCCCGCCTCGTGGTCGTGGACCCGGTGGTGGTCGCCCTCGTCCACGCTGCCGGGGCAGGGCGTCGACGTCCTGGTCGTGGCGGACGGGTGCGGGGACGACCTCGCGGCGTGGCGCTCGTCGGTCGGCCCGCGCGCCCGGCTCCTGCTGGTGGTCACGGAGGGCGCCGCGGCGCCCGCCTGGGCGTCGACGGTCCTGCAGCTCCCCGCTCCGCGGGTCGGCACGCCGCAGACCCGACGCCGACCCCGTCGCCCTGGGGGTTCGTGCCGCGCGGTGCAGCGCGGCCGCGGCGTCGAGGGGGTGAGCGCCACGCTCGCGGAGGTGCAGGCCCGGGCCGCGGCGGCCCTCTCCTGGCAGGTCGACGCGGTGTCGTCCGGCACCTGCGCGCCGTCACCCGCGGCGTCGCCCGGGGGGCAGCCGGCCCCGGTGCTCGGTGCGCTCCCGGGCGTCCCGGGCGCGTCGGTCGCGGGCGTGGCCGACGCCTGGCGTGCGAGCACCGACCCCCGGCGCCTCGCCGCGACGCTCGGCGTGGACCCGCGTCGCCCGGCCGGCGACCCCGTCGTCGTCGACCTCGTGCGCGACGGCCCGCACGCGCTCGTGGCCGGCACCACCGGGGCCGGCAAGTCGGAGCTGCTCACGACGCTCGTGCTCGCGCTCGCGCTGACCCACCCGCCCGCGCGGCTCGCGCTGCTGCTCGTGGACTTCAAGGGCGGGACGGGCCTGGGTCCGCTCGCGGGGCTGCCGCACGTCGTCGACCACGTCCACGACCTCGACGTCGCGACGGCGCGACGCACGCTCACCGGGCTCCGGGCGGAGGTGCGTCGCCGTGAGCACCTGCTCGCCGCCGCGGGCCGCACCGACCTGGCCGAGCTCGACCCCGTGGACCCCGCCACGCCGGGTCGTCTGCTGGTCGTGGTGGACGAGCTGCGGGCCATGGTCGACGACCTGCCGGAGGCGTCCGCGACGCTCGCCCGCCTCGCGGCGCAGGGTCGTGCCCTGGGTGTGCACCTCGTCCTCGCCACGCAGCGTCCGGCCGGGGCCGTCCCGGCCGACCTGCGCGCGAACGTGAACCTGCGGATCGCGCTGCGCGTCGCCGACGAGGCCGACTCACGTGACGTGCTCGGCGTGCCCGACGCCGCCGCGCTGGACCCCGCGTCCCCCGGACGCGCGCTGCTGCGCGTCGGGCCGCGACCGGCCGTCTCGGTCCAGGTGGCCCGCGCGCGGCACGGACGCGCGCCGGCGCCCGTCCGGCTCGTCGCCGCGGGGGCGCCGTCGTGGCAGCCCGACGCCGCGGCCGACGACCCGGCCACCGAGGACGTCGGCCGGTGGGTCGCGGCGTGCCGGGCCGCGGCCCGGGACGTCCGGGGCACGGGCGTGCCGTGGGTGCCCGGGCTGCCCGCACGGCTGCCGGCCGACGCCGTGGGCGCGCCGGCCACGGCCGACGGGCTGCTCGTCGCCGCCGCGGACCTGCCCGCCGAGCAGCGTCGCGCCGACGTCCGGTGGCGGCTCGACGGCGCACCGCTGCTCGTGCTCGGCGGTCCGCGCTCGGGCAGGTCGACCGCGCTGCTCACGGTGGGGACCCACGCGCTGCACGCCGGTGCGCACGTGCACGCGATGGGGCTGCCCGAGCAGCTCGCCGCCGCGCTGCGCGACGTCGACCACGACGGTGTCGGGACCGTGCTGCCGCTGGACGACCTGCACCGGTGCGTGCTGCTGCTGGACCGGCTGACCCGTCGGGACGCGACCGCGACGCCTCAGGTGCTGCTGGTCGACGGTCTCGACGTGCTGCTCGACGAGCTCGCGCGGCACGCCCGCGGGCTCGGGGCCGATCTGCTCGCGGCGCTGCTGCGACGTCCGCCGGACGGCGTGCACGTCGCGGCGTCCGGTCCGGTGGTCGCGGCGCTCACCCGCCTGACCGGCACGTTCCCGACGCGGCTCGTGCTGCCGGTCGCGGACCCGGCGCTCGACCCCCAGGCCGGCGTGCCCACGGCACTCGCGGGACCACGGTGCGGCGCGGGCCGCGCGGTCGCCAGTACCCCGACGGCCGTCGCCGAGGCACAGGTGGTGCTGCCCTCGTCCGTCGCGGTGCACCGCCCTGCCTGGGCGCACGTCCCGCTGCGCGTGGCCCGGCTCCCCCGACGTCTGGCGCCGCCCGCCGGCGCGGCGCCCGGCACGCTGGGGACGGGCGGCGTCGACGGGACCTCCGTCCGGGTCGACGTCACGCGTCCCCTCCTGGTGGCAGGCCCACCCGGCTCGGGTCGGACGACGGCGCTGCGCACGCTGGCGCAGTCCGTGGCGAGCGACGGCCGACGGGTCGCGCTCGTGGTCCCCGCCGCCGACCCGGACGCCCCGGGCACGGGGCCGATCGGTACCGACGTGGGTCGTGACGAGCCCGCCGGGACGAACCACGGGGCGGCGGGCGTCGTCGTGGTCGGCACCGAACGCCTCGCCGAGCTGCTCGCGGACGCCTGCGACCCGACGGCGCTGGTCGTGGACGACCTCGACGAGCTCGAGCGCCGCGCACCGGACGCGGCCGATCGCCTCGAACGGTCGCTGCGGGACGGCGGTTCACGCGTGCTGGCGGTCGCAACCAGCACCGAGCACGCCGCGACGGCGTTCCGCGGGGCCGCGGCGGCGGTCCTGAGGCGCGGTCAGCTGCTCGTGCTCGACCCGCACGGGCCTGCGGCGGTCGACCTCCTCGGCGCGGGGCACGCGCTGCACGCGGACGCGGGCGAGCGGGTCCCCGGCCGCGGCGTGCTGCGCCGTGACCGCACGCTCGTGCGCGTCCAGGTGCACGACGCGCCACCGGTCCTCTGAGAACGGCCGCCGCGTCGCGGCACCGGCACCCGACGCGGGCCGGCCGTCAGTCGCGCACGGCTCCCGTGGCCGAGGTGGCGGCGACCACCGCCGGCGTCAGCAGCGCCACGGCGACGACCAGGGCGACGACGATCGGCGCCAGCGCGAGCGGCCCACCGCCCGCGCCCCACCACGTCCCGGCGACGACCACCGTGAGGATCTGGGCCGTCAGCACCGGGCCACGACCCCAGCGCCGGCCGTCCCGCAGCGCACGGGCGGCCGCGGCGAGCAGGGTCGCGGCGCCCAGCGCGAGGAGCACGAGGAACACGACCGGACCCACGTGCGCCCCGCGCGCGAGCGACACGACGCCCGCGCCGGCCGCCACCCCGAGCGTCAGCACCTCGAGGAGCACGAGGAGCCACGCGACGGTGAGCAGCGCAGGACGCGAAGAGGTCGGGGCGGAGGTCATCCCCCGACCCTAGAAGGTCGCCCCAGGCCCATACCAGATCCCGCGGCACCCCCTGACCACACGCCAGAGGCGCACGACCGGGAAGGACGTCCCGGGTCCCGCGTGAACCACGTCACGCATGCGGCCGGTGTCCGCGCGAGCCACCCGCCGGGGCACCGCTCCAGGGCGTCCCCCGCGTGACCGGCACATGAACGACCCAGCGATCTCCCAGGTCACGAGGCCGATGCGGGACGTGTGGCGCTGACCTGGCCGTTCGGCCGAGATCGACGCGGCGTCATGCGTCGACACCCCGTCGCGTCACACCCCAACCTTCTGCAGGTGTGACCAACGCCTCAGACGTCACCGTGATGAAACGTCGTCGTAACCCTTGTGCGGCGACCGCACCCGGTGTGACGCTTGAGCAAGCACGTTCCCCCCACCACTGACTCCATGCCTGTCGTCGCGCGCTCTCCCAGGGCGCGCCGGCCAGGCGTGCGCCCAAGGAGATCCCCATGGACTGGCGCCACCGCGCAGCCTGCCTCGACGAGGACCCCGAGCTCTTCTTCCCGATCGGCAACACCGGCCCCGCCCTCCAGCAGATCGAGGAGGCCAAGGCCGTGTGCCGCCGCTGCGACGTCGTCGACACGTGCCTCAAGTGGGCAATCGAGACGGGTCAGGACGCGGGTGTCTGGGGCGGCCTCTCCGAGGACGAGCGCCGCGCCCTCAAGCGCCGCACCGCGCGCCAGCGCCGCGCCGGCTGACCGAGCGCCTCACCGCGACGCGCCGCGTCGCCACCAGCACCACCCCGACAGGGCCGACCGTTCGCGGCGGCCCTGTCGTCGTGCGGGCAGCCGTGCGCGGGCAGCCGTGCGCGGGCCGCGCGGCTGCGCGGGACGACACCCTCGGACCCGACCGCGTAGTCCCGCCGCGCAGTCCCGCCGCGCAGTCGCCGGGCCGACCCCGGAGGCCGCGGGCCGTCGACCCCGCAGCCGACGACGCGTCAGGCGACCGTCGCGGCGTCCCGGCCCTGGCGCAGCACGGCCTCGATGACGACCGAGGTGCCCCCGCTGTCCCCCGTGCGCCACACGATCGAGCCGCCCAGCTCGTTGCGCACGAGGGTCGACACGATCTGGGTGCCCAGACCGGTGCCCGCGCCCTTGCCCTCGGGCAGCCCGGCGCCGTCGTCGACGACCTCGACCCGCAGGTCGTTGCCGTCGCGCTCGACGACGATCTCGACCGTGCCCTGCTCGCGCCCCGCGAGCCCGTGCTCGACCGCGTTGGTCACGAGCTCGGTGAGCACCAGCGCGAGCGCGGTCGCGTCCTCGGCGGGCACCGCGCCGAACGAGCCCCGCACCGTCGTCCGGACCGACGCGCCGGCCGTCGCCACGTCCGCCGCGAGCCGCAGGCTGCGACCGACCAGGTCGTCGAACGGCACGCTCTCGTCGAGCGTCTGGGACAGCGTCTCGTGCACGAGCGCGATCGTCGCGACGCGTCGCATGGCCTCGCCGAGCGCGTCGCGCGCCTCGGGTGAGCTCATGCGCCGCGACTGGAGCCGCAGCAGCGCGGCCACGGTCTGCAGGTTGTTCTTCACCCGGTGGTGGATCTCGCGGATCGTCGCGTCCTTGGTGATGAGCTCGCGCTCGCGCCGCCGCAGCTCCGACACGTCGCGGCACAGCAGGACGGCACCCGTGCGCTGCGCACCCTCGGTGAGCGGCACGGCACGCAGGGACAGCGCGACGCCGCGCGCCTCGACGTCGACCCGCCACGGCGCCCGCCCCATGAGGACGAGCGGCATCGACTCGTCGACGGTCGCGTCCTGCTCGATCAGGTCGGACGTCACCTCGACGAGCGACCGGCCCACGAGGTCGCCGAGCGCCCCGAGCCGGTGGAAGCACGACAGCGCGTTGGGGCTGGCGTACAGCACCTCCCCCTCGGCGTTGAGACGCACGAGCCCGTCGCCGACACGGGGCGCGCCGCGGCGCGGGCCGGTCGGCGCGTCGGGCGAGGGGAACTCGCCGCGCGCGATCATGCCCACGAGGTCGTCGGCGGCCTCGACGTAGTTGAGCTCCAGGCGTGACGGCGTGCGGGCACCGCCGAGGTTCGTCTGCCGCGCGAGCACGGCGATCGCGCGGCCGCCCCGGACCACCGGCACGGCCTCCTCCCGCACCGCGTACGACCCGAACCACCGGGGCTCTCGGGACCGCTGCGGCGCCCGCTCCTCGAGCGCCCGGCGCAGCTGGGCGCGCTGGCCCTCGGGCGGGTGCGAGCCGACCACGTCGTCGTAGTGCACGGTCGCGCCCGTGGACGGCCGGCACTGCGCGACCGCCACGAAGTCGTCGTCGGTGGTCGGCAGCCACAGCACGAGGTCGGCGAAGGCCAGGTCGGACACGACCTGCCAGTCGCCCACCAGGAGGTGGAGCCACTCGAGATCGGCGGCGTCGAGCGCACCGTGGCGCGCGACCAGGTCGCTCAGCGTGGACACGCACCCCAGCGTACGCAGCGGCGGCTAGGCTCGACGCGACGGGTCCACGCCGCGGAGCAGCACGGGGGTGAGCGCGGCGGGAGCCGTCGAGGGACCCGCGCCGTCGCGCGGGACCGACACCTTCGGCCCGGGGAGCCCACGGTGCACCTGCACGTGACGATCGACCTGCCCACCGACGTGCGGCACGCCGCGCGCCTGCTCGCCGACCCCGCGTACGTGCACGCGAAGGTCCGGGCCGCGGGCGCCGTCGACCAGCACGTCGACGTCACCGGCACGGTGGAGGACGCGTTCACGGTGACGACGCGGCGCCAGCTGCCCACGGGCCAGATCCCCGCCCACCTGCGCGCGTTCGTCGGCGACCGGATCGACGTCCGCCAGGTCGAGGCGTGGGAGGCCGCCGACGCGGACGGGTCGCGCTCCGGCACGGTGGCCGTCGAGATCGCCGGCGCACCGGTGCGCGTCACGGGCAGGACGTCGCTCGTGGCCGTCGGGTCGGACGCGAGCCGCGTGACGTACGACGGCGAGGTGCGTGCCGCGGTGCCGCTGTTCGCCGCCGCGGTCGAGGAGGCCGCGGGGTCCGCGGTGCGGGCCGCGCTCGCGACCGAGCAGCAGGTCGCGCAGACCTGGCTCGCCGAGCGCGCCGGTCCGGGCACGACGGCCTGACGCGCGACCCGGTCGGCACCCCTCCCACGGGTGTCCGCGGCTCGCGACGCACCCCCGTGCGGCACCCCGGCCCGGTCCAGGTCACGAGCGGCTCAAGGCCGTAACGATTGGGTAACGTGGAAGTCGTGGGAAATCGCTCTGACCTGCAGCGATGAGTTTGTGGGACCGCTACCACGGTCGTCGCACGAGCACCCCTCCTTGACACCTGACCACCTGGCGCAGCAAGGTGTCCCGCAGTGCGTGGGAACGCTCCCGCAATCCACTGCGAGAGCGCACCCACGACGGGGCCGACCACCCCACGCACGATGCCCGTCGTCGACGACGCCGCGGCACCGCGCGGATCGACGTACGGCGGTGTCGCCGTCCGACTGACAAGGGAGTCACAGTGCGCAAGACCACACGCAGGACGTGGGCGCTCGCGGCAGGCGTCATGAGCATCTCGCTGCTCGCCACCGCCTGCTCCAACGACAGCGGTTCCTCCACCGGCGGAGGTGACGACAAGGGCGACGGCAAGATCACGCTGACCGTCGCGACGTTCAACGACTTCGGCTACACCGACGAGCTGCTCGCCGAGTACACCGAGGCGAACCCCAACGTCACCGTGAAGCAGACGCGCGCCGCGAAGTCCGAGGACGCGCGCACCAACCTCACGACCAAGCTCGCCGCCGGCGGCTCCGGCCTCGCCGACGTCGAGGCGATCGAGGTCGACTGGCTGCCCGAGCTCGTGCAGAGCGCGGACGCGTTCGCGGACCTGACCGACCCGGCCGTCGAGGGCCGCTGGGAGGACTGGAAGGCCAAGGCCGCCACGACGGCCGACGGCAAGCTCATCGGCTACGGCACCGACATCGGCCCGGAGGGCATCTGCTACCGCGCCGACCTGTTCGACGCCGCTGGCATCCCGTCCGACCGTGAGTCGGTCAAGGAGTTCCTCGGCGGCGACAGCGCCACCTGGGACACCTACTTCGCGGCCGGCCGCGAGTTCAAGGCCAAGTCGCCCGACGTCGCCTGGTTCGACTCCGCGTCGTCCATCTACCAGGGCATGGTCAACCAGCTGACCAACGCGTACGAGGAGAACGACGGCACGCCGAAGCCGCTCGCGGACAACGCGGACGTCAAGAAGCTGTACGAGGACACCCTCAACGCGTCGGCCGACCTCTCGGCGCACCTCGGCCAGTGGTCCGGCGACTGGGACGCCGCGTTCCAGAGCAACGGCTTCGCGACGATGCTCTGCCCGGCGTGGATGACCGGCCCGATCGAGGAGCGCGCCGGCGGCATCACCGGCTGGGACGTCGCTGACGTCTTCCCCGGTGGCGGCGGCAACTGGGGCGGTTCGTACCTGACCGTCCCGTCGACCGGCAAGAACGTCGACGAGGCCAAGAAGCTGGCCGAGTGGCTGACCTCGCCCGAGACGCAGATCAAGGCGTTCCTCAACGCGGGCACGTTCCCGAGCCAGGTCGAGGCCTGGGACTCGGAGGACCTCAAGGCCGCGAAGAACGACTTCTTCAACGACGCGCCGGTCGGTGAGATCTTCGCCAAGCGTGCCGCGGCGATCGACGTGACGCCGTTCAAGGGCCCGAACTACTTCCAGATCCACCAGACCGTCGGTGACGCGCTCAACCGCGTCGACATCGACAAGTCCGAGTCGATCGAGCAGGGCTGGACGAGCGCGGTCCAGGCGTACGACAACCTGGGTCTGTGACCCACCGGGCCGGCCGGGGACCTGCGACACGGTCCCCGGCCGGCCCTCCGGTGTGACCGCACGGTCCACCGTCTGACGTCCGAGGGTCCGCGGGCACGACGCGACCCTGAGTCCCCGCACGCGGGTCACCACCCCCACGAGGTCCGTCATGTCCGTCCAGTCACCGGCGCCCGAGCGCGTCGCGCCCCAGGGCGCCCCCCGCGCGCCGCGCCGGGTCGGCTTCTCCCAGCGCCTGTCGCGCTGGGACGTCAAGCTGTCCCCGTACCTCTACATCTCCCCGTTCTTCATCCTGTTCGCCATCACCGGCCTGTTCCCGCTGATCTACACCGCGTACGTGTCGGTGCACCAGTGGTCGCTGCTGGGCGGGCAGGGCGACTACATCGGGTTCCAGAACTTCACCGACATCTTCGCCCAGCCGGCGTTCTGGCGGTCCCTGCGGAACACGTTCTCGATCTTCCTGCTCTCCTCGGTGCCGCAGGTCCTCGTCGCGATCGTCATCGCGGCGCTGCTGGACCAGAACCTGCGCGCGAAGACGTTCTGGCGCATGGGCGTGCTGCTGCCCTACGTGGTGGCACCGGTCGCCGTCGGCCTCATCTTCGGCCGCATGTTCGCCGACCAGTCGGGCCTCATCAACGGCGCGCTCGGCTTCTTCGGCATCGACCCGATCCGCTGGCACGTCGACGCCCTCGCGAGCCACGTGGCGATCGCCTCGATGGTCAACTTCCGCTGGACCGGCTACAACGCGCTGATCTTCCTCGCCGCGATGCAGGCCGTCCCGCGCGAGCTGTACGAGGCCGCGATCATCGACGGCGCCGGGCGCGTTCGCCAGTTCTTCTCGATCACCATCCCGCAGATCCGCGCCACGATCATCTTCGTCGTCCTGACGTCGACCATCGGTGGCCTGCAGATCTTCGACGAGCCGCGCGTCTTCGACGAGGCCGGTCGTGGCGGGTCCTCCCAGCAGTGGATGACCACCACGCTCTACCTGTACGACGTCGGCTGGGGCACGCAGCGGAACCTCGGACGTGCCGCCGCGGTGGCCTGGGTCCTCTTCCTCATCGTCGTCGTCATCGGCTTCGTCAACTTCGCGATCACCAACCGGATCTCGACGTCGGGCGCCGACCGCACCACCACGCGCACCCGTCGCCAGCGACGCGCTGCCGCCCGTTCCTCGAGGAGGTCCGCATGAGCTCCGTCCCCACGACCCGCCAGACGGCGGGCGCCGGTGCCGCGCGAGCCGCCGCCCGGCGGAGCAGCCGCAAGGTCGGCGGGTACGACCGCCGTCCCGGCGCACTCACCTACGTGCTGCTCGGCGCGGCCGTGCTCATCGGGCTCGGGCCGCTGTACTACACGCTCCTGCTGGGGTCGTCGGACCCGATCGCGATCGCGCAGAGCTCGCTTCCGCAGCTCTTCCCCGACGCGAGCCTCTTCGACAACTTCTCGAAGGTCATCAGCTCGGACGCGTTCGACTTCTGGAAGGCGTTCGGCAACTCGCTGTTCATCGCGCTCGTGGCGTCGGCGACGACCGTGCTGTTCTCGACGCTCGCGGGCTTCTCGTTCGCGAAGCTGTCGTTCAAGGGCCGTCGCCCGCTCCTGGTGTTCGTCATCGCGACCATGGCCGTGCCGACCCAGCTCGGCGTCATCCCGCTCTACATCATCATGGCGAAGATCGGGTGGATCGGGTCGCTGCAGGCGGTCATCGTCCCGGCGCTGGTCACCGCGTTCGGCGTCTTCTGGATGACGCAGTACCTCGAGGAGGCGCTGCCGTTCGAGCTCATCGAGGCGGCCCGCGTCGACGGCGCGTCGATGTTCCGGACCTTCTGGTCGATCGCGATGCCGGCAGCGCGCCCGGCCGCGGCGATGCTCGCGCTGTTCACGTTCGTCACGCAGTGGACCAACTTCTTCTGGCCGTCGATCGTGCTCAACCAGAGCAACCCGACGCTGCCCGTCGCGGTGCGTCTGCTGCAGGCGAACTACTTCGTGGACTACTCGCTGGTCATGGCGGGCGTCTTCCTCATCACGCTGCCGCTGATCATCCTGTTCATCTTCGCCGGCCGCCAGCTCGTGGCGGGCATCATGGCGGGCGCCGTCAAGGGCTGATCAGGACCCGGCCCGGGGCGCTTCCCACGCTCGCCCCGGGCCGGGAGGTAATCTCACGCGTGCGTCACCGCGCGCGAAGCGTGACAGTGCACAGGCACCGTCGCCTGGCAGCAACAGGAGGAAGACCTCGGTGGTCAACACTCTCGGCACGCGGGGCGAGCCCCTCCGTCCCTCCGCTCCCACGTTGGAGCAGGTCGCCGAACGCGCCGGCGTCTCACGGTCGACCGCGTCGCGCGCGATCAACGGAGGCCTGCGGGTCTCTCCCGAGGCGCTCTCGGCCGTCGAGGCCGCCGTCGCCGACCTCGGCTACACGCCCAACCGCGCCGCGCGCTCGCTCGTCACCCGACGCACGGACTCGATCGCGCTCGTGGTGCCGGAGCCCGACGAGCGGGTGCTGTCCGACCCCTTCTTCGCCGGCACCCTCAACGGGTTGAGCACGTCGCTCGCCGACTCCGACATCCAGGTCGTCCTCGTCATCGCCCGTCCGGGCGAGAGCGAGCGGACCATCCGCTACCTGCGCAACGGCCACGTGGACGGCGCGATCGTCGTGTCGCACCACCGCGACGACGAGCTCGACCGCGCGCTGCTCGCGTCCTCCGTGCCCAACGTCTTCGTCGGCCGTCCGCTGTCCGCACCGGGCGAGGACGTGCAGTACGTCGACACCGACAACACCGAGGGCGGCCGCCTGGCCACGCAGCACCTCATCGACCGCGGCTGCCGACGCATCGGCACGATCGCCGGTCCGCAGGACATGTCCGCCGGGATCGACCGCCTCGCAGGCTGGCGCCAGGCGATGACCACGGCCGGCCTGGACCAGTCGGCCGTCGTCCACGGGGACTTCACCATCGCCTCCGGGGCAGCCGCCGCGCGCGAACTGCTCGCCGCCCACCCCGAGGTCGACGGCATCTTCATCGCGTCCGACCTGATGGCGGCGGGCGCGCTCGGCGTGATCACCGAGCTCGGGCGGGAGGTCCCGCGCGACGTCAAGGTGGTCGGCTACGACAACCTCGGTGTCGCGGCGTCCACGACGCCGCCGCTCACGAGCGTGATCCAGCCGGTCATCGCGATGGCCCGTGCCGCCGGCGCGCGGCTGCTCGACCAGCTCAGCGGCGCCCCCGCGGGCGAGCCGATGATCTTCGCCCCCGAGCTCGTCATCCGCGCCTCCGCCTGACCGTCGTCCGGCCGACCGCACCCCGCCGCGGCGGCACAGGCCGTGGCAGCTGCTCGGGCCGGGGCAGCGGCACGGACCCGGGCAGCGGGTCGGGCCGTCATCGACAGGACCGCACGTCCCTGTCGTGCCAGTGTGGGCGCATGCCTCACGACACGACCGCACACGAGCCCGACGACCCCCCTGCCGAGGCCTCGGCACCCCTGGCGACCGCGCAGCACCAGCTGGCGCGCGCGGTCGAGATCCTGCGCTACGACGAGGGGCTGCACGAGGTCCTCGCGACGCCGCGACGCGAGATGCGCGTCGCGGTGCCGCTGCGCCGCGACGACGGCCGCGTCCAGGTGTTCACCGGCTACCGCGTGCAGCACAACATCTCACGCGGACCCGGCAAGGGCGGGCTGCGCTACGCGCCGGGCGTCGACATCGACGAGGTGCGTGCGCTCGCGATGTGGATGACGTGGAAGTGCGCGGTCGTCGACGTGCCGTACGGCGGCGCCAAGGGCGGCGTGACGATCGACCCGCACGCGCACTCGACCGCCGAGCTCGAGCGCGTGACCCGCCGCTACACGAGCGAGATCATGCCGATGATCGGCCCCGAGCGGGACATCATGGCGCCCGACATCGGCACCGACGAACGCACGATGGCCTGGGTCATGGACACCTACTCGGTGAACCGCGGCTTCACGATCCCCGCCGTCACGACGGGCAAGCCGCTCGCCGTCGGCGGGTCGCTGGGACGGCCGACCGCGACGTCGCAGGGCGTCGTCCACACCGCGCGCGCGGCGTTGCGCGCCGACGGCGTGGAGCTCGTCGAGGTCAGCGCGGCCGTGCAGGGCTTCGGCAAGGTCGGCTCGCACGCGGCGCGCCTGCTGCACGAGGCCGGGACGCGCGTCGTGGCGGTCAGCGACCAGTACGGCGGCGTGCAGCGCGCCGACGGGCTCGACGTGCCCGCGCTGCTCGAGCACGTCGCGCGCACCGGGACCGTCACGGGGTTCACCGACGCCGACGTCGTGAGCAACACCGACCTGCTGGCGCTCGACGTCGACGTGCTGGTGCCCGCGGCCGTGGAGGGCGTGCTCGACGGCGAGAGCGCCGCACGCGTCAAGGCCCGCTGGGTCGTGGAGGGAGCGAACGGGCCGACCACGAGCGAGGGCGACCGTGTGCTCGCCGAGCGCGGCGTCGTCGTGGTACCCGACATCCTCGCCAACGCGGGCGGGGTCGTCGTGAGCTACTTCGAGTGGGTCCAGGCCAACCAGGCGTACTGGTGGACGGAGGGCGAGATCGCCGAGCGGCTCGAGCAGCGGATGCTCGCGAGCCACGCGGCGGTGTCGGCGCTCGCGCGCGCCGAGTCCGTGACGCTGCGCGAGGCCGCGCTCACCATCGGCGTGCGACGCGTCGCCGAGGCGCACCAGATCCGCGGCCTGTACCCCTGACCTCGCGGGCGTGACGGTGCCGTCGGCGCTCACGCGCCGGCGGCACCGTCACGACGACCGAGGAGGGTCGGCGACGACCGGCCCCTGACGACGACGACCGGCGCCGTCAGGCGCGCGGCAGCCGCTGCACCCACTCCCCCAGCTCGACGCGCGGCCCGGTGTAGAACGGGACCTCCTCGCGCACGTGCAGGCGCGCCTGCGTCGCGCGCAGGTCGCGCATGAGGTCGACGATGCGGTGCAGCTCGGACGCCTCGAACGCGAGCAGCCACTCGTAGTCCCCGAGCGCGAACGAGGACACCGTGTTCGCCCGCACGTCGGCGTAGTCGCGCGCGGCCGCGCCGTGCTCGTGCAGCATGGCGCGGCGCTCGTCGTCGGGCAGCACGTACCACTCGTACGAGCGCACGAACGGGTACACGCACATGTAGTCGCCCGCGGGCTCGCCCGCGAGGAACGCCGGCACGTGCGCACGGTTGAACTCGGCGGGGCGGTGCAGCCCGACGACCGACCACACGGGCGTGAGGTGCGCGCCGAGCGCGCTCGCGCGCAGCCGGTGGTAAGCCGCCTGCACCTGCTCGACCGTCTCGGCGTGCCACCAGACCATGAGGTCCGCGTCGGCGCGCAGCCCGGCCACGTCGTACCAGCCGCGCACGACCAGCTCGGCGTCGGCGCCCACCGCGCGCTCGGCGTCGGCGACCACCGCGGCGCGCGCCGCGTCGTCCGCGGGCAGCGGGGTGTCGACCGCGAAGACCGACCACATCGTGTAGCGGATCGTGGCGTTGAGGGTCTCGGCGTCGGGGGCGGGTGCGGGCGTGC
>NZ_LNTD01000148.1 GCF_001462455.1 Cellulomonas sp. B6 | reverse complement strand
CTCGATCGGGTCGATCATCGCGAGCATCAACGACTACCAGCTGACGATCGCCTCGGCGGTCGAGGAGCAGACGGCCACGACGAACGAGATGTCCCGCGGGGTCGGTGAGGCCGCGACCGGGTCGGGGGAGATCGCGGCGAACATCACCGGGGTCGCGTCCTCCGCGCAGGAGGCGTCCACGACGCTGGGGCAGATGGGTGCGTCGGTCTCCGAGCTCGCCCGGCTCTCGGACGACCTGCGCCGCCGCGTGGGGGCGTTCACCTACTGAGACGCCGCGAGCGCCCCGGGTGAGATGCCAGCGCGCACCTCATCCGGGGCTTGGGCCGTCCGATGGACAGACGCGCAGGGGGCGTCACCCGTTCGTCGTACCGCCCTCGGAGGCACCCATGTCCAGCTCCACCGCACGCACGTCCCGCATCGGCGGCGTCCGGGCCAAGATCCTCGCCGTGGGTGCCGCCGGCGTCGCGTCCGCGCTGCTCACGGGCGGCGTCGCCCTGGTCGGCGTCAGCTCGCTCAACAGCGCCACCGAGCGCATCGACGAGCTGCTGGCCGCCACGCAGGCCGTCGGCGAGGTGCGCATGTACAACAGCGACGTCAACGGCTGGCAGTCGGCGTACGCGGGCGACGCTCACCGCGTCGGCGGGCCCGCCGCGGTCCTGCCCACCAGCGAGTCCCGGCGGCAGTACCTCGCGTCGGCCGACGCGCTGCGGACCTCGCTCACCGGGCTCGAGGCGCAGGGCGCGGTGCTCGAGCCCGCGCAGCGCGAGGCGATCTCGCAGGTCGCGGACCTGTGGGAGAAGTTCTTCGCGCTCGACGACCAGGTGGTCGCGGACTACGAGGCCAACGACCTCGAGGCCGGCGACGCGATCGTCCAGAAGGACGCGATCGCGCTGTACGGCCAGATCGGCCAGCTCACGCAGACCCTGCAGGACGACGTCGAGGCGCTCGCCGAGGCCGCGAACGACAACGCCACGACCGTGACGACGAGGACCGTCGCCATGATCGTCGGCGCGATCGTGGTCGGTGCGGCAGGTGCCGTGCTCGGTGCGGTGCTGGTGTCGCGTCGTGTGCTGCGGGGGGTCGGTGCGGTGCAGCGGTCGGTGGCGGCGATGGCGCAGGGTGACCTGACGGTGCCGGCGCACGTGGACTCGCGTGACGAGATCGGGGAGATGGCGGCGTCGTTGACGACGGCGCAGGCGTCGGTGCGTGACGTGATCGCGGGGGTGGCGGAGTCGGCGGGGACGGTGGCGGCTGCGGCGGAGGAGCTGGCGGCGGCGTCGGGTCAGGTGGCGTCGGGGTCGGAGGAGACGAGCGTGCAGGCGGGTGTGGTGGCGGCTGCGGCGGAGCAGGTGAGCAGGAACGTGCAGGCGGTGGCTGCGGGGGCGGAGCAGATGGGTGCCTCGATCCGGGAGATCGCGCAGAACGCGTCGGAGGCGGCGAAGGTCGCGCAGGCGGCCACGACGGCGGCGGACGAGGCGGGGGTCACGGTGAACCGGCTGGGGTCGTCGAGCGCGGAGATCGGGAACGTCGTCAAGCTCATCACGGCGATCGCCGAGCAGACGAACCTGCTGGCGCTCAACGCGACCATCGAGGCGGCGCGCGCCGGTGAGGCGGGCAAGGGGTTCGCGGTCGTGGCGGGCGAGGTCAAGGAGCTGGCCTCGGAGACGGCGAAGGCGACCGAGGACATCGCGCGGCGGGTCGAGGCGATCCAGGGCGACACCGCGGGTGCGGTCGCGGCGATCGGTCAGATCGAGGGGATCGTGCGCTCGATCAACGACTACCAGCTGACGATCGCCTCGGCGGTCGAGGAGCAGACGGCCACGACGAACGAGATGTCCCGCGGGGTCGGTGAGGCCGCGACCGGGTCGGGGGAGATCGCGGCGAACATCACCGGGGTCGCGTCCTCCGCGCAGGAGGCGTCCACGACGCTGGGGCAGATGGGTGCGTCGGTCTCCGAGCTCGCCCGGCTCTCGGACGACCTGCGTCGCCGCGTCGCCGCGTTCACCTACTGACCTGTCAGCCCGGGGGCGCTCAGATGTGCGCCCCCGGGGCCGATGGACGGGGCAGAGGACCGGTCACGGAGGACCGTCCGGGCGCACCCATGAAGGGGGACAGGATGCGACGAGCACTCAGCACGGCCGTGCTGGCGGTCGTGCCGCTGCTGGTGATGACGGGCTGCGGTGCCGTCACGGGCGGGTCGGACGACCGACCGCTCGTCGGGATCGCGATGCCGACGACCACGTCCGACCGGTGGATCGACGACGCCGACAACCTCGAGGCGCAGCTCGTGTCCCTCGGGTACGACGTGCAGCTCGAGTTCGCCGAGAACGACCCGGCCGCGCAGGTCGAGCAGCTCGAGGCGATGCTCGCCGCGGGGGCCGACGCGCTCGTCGTCGGCTCGGTCGACGGCACCGCCCTCACGGGCGTGCTCGCCGACGCCGGCGACGCCGAGGTCCCCGTGATCGCGTACGACCGGCTCATCCGCGACTCGGGCGACGTCGCGTACTACGCGTCGTTCGACAACGCGCGCGTCGGCGTCCTCCAGGGCACGTCGCTCCTGCAGGGTCTCGGCGTCCTCGACGCGGCCGGCGAGCCCACGGGCGTCGCCGGTCCCTTCCTCGTCGAGCTGTTCGCAGGCTCGCCCGACGACAACAACGCGACGTTCTTCTGGGACGGTGCGATGCAGGTCCTGCAGCCGTACCTCGACTCCGGCGTGCTCGTCGTCGGCTCGGGCCAGACGACCTTCGAGGAGGCCGCGACGCAGGCCTGGGACGCGAAGGTCGCCGCCAAGCGCATGCCGGTCCTCCTGCAGTCCTACGCCGACGGCCGCCGCCTGGACGGCGTGCTGTCGCCCTACGACGGCATCTCGCGCGCCGTGCTCGAGGCGACCGCCACCGCGCAGGCCACCCAGCCGGTCGTCACCGGGCAGGACGCCGAGGTCGACTCGGCCCGGCTCGTCGCGTCGGGCGGCCAGTTCTCGACCGTCTACAAGGACACGCGCCAGCTCGCCGAGGTCACGGTCGGCATGGTCCGGGCCCTGCTCGCGGGCGAGCAGCCGGAGGTCAACGACACCGCGACCTACGACAACGGCGTGCGCGTCGTCCCGTCGTACCTGCTGACCCCGCAGCTCGTCACCGGGGACAACGTCGAACGCGTGCTCGTCGACGGCGGCTACTACACGGCGCAGGAGATCGGACGATGACCCGGGACGCAGGCACCACCCACGGCGGCTGGTTCTGGAACCGGCCGCTGCGCACCAAGATCGTCGCGGTGCTCGTCTTCGTCGGCCTCGCGTTCGCGGTCGTCGGCGGTGCGGGTGCGTTCGTGCTGCAGCGTGCGGGCGCGCACCTCGAGGAGATGGCGGACCTCACCAACGAGCTGCAGGCGTCGATGGCCGAGATCCAGGTCGCGCAGCAGCGCAGCCACCTGCTCGTGCGGCGCGCGGTCGAGGCCGACCCGGCCACGCGTGCCCAGCTCCTGACGACCGTCGCGTGGGTCGACGAGGACGTCGCGTCCCGGATCGAGGTCGTCGAGGGCTACGACCTGTCCGACACCCCGCAGTGGAAGGACTTCCGCACCCGCTGGGACGCGTGGGTGCAGTACCGCGACAGCACGCTGCTGCCGCTCGTCGACGCGGGCGACGCCGCCGGGTTCGAGGTCGCGGTCGCGGCCGACGTGGCCGCCGACCCCGACTGGGCCGGGCGCGCGCTCGGGCTCGCCGAGGGGCAGGTCCGTGCCGGTGTCGACGCGATCCTCGCGCGGGCCGCCTCGGAGATCCGGGTGACGATCCTGGCGCTGGGCATCGCGTTCGTCGTCGCCGCGGTCGTCGCGGTCGCCGTCACGACCGGGCTCATGCGGCGCGTCGCCGCGTCGGTGCGCACGATGGTCGCCTCGATCGAGGCCCTCGCGCGCGGCGACCTCACCGTGACCCCGCAGGTGGTGGTCGGCGACGAGCTCGGGCGCATGGCCCTCGCGCTGGGGGAGGCGCAGCACAACCTGCGCACCACGATGGCGGGCGTCGCCGAGGCGTCCGGCACGGTGGCCGCCGCGGCCGAGCAACTGTCCGCCGCGTCGCGGCAGGTCGCGTCGGGCGCACAGGAGACGAGCGCGCAGGCAGGGGTTGCGGCGGGTGCCGCGGGCGACGTCGACCAGCACGTGCAGTCGGTGTCGGCGGGCGCCGAGCAGATGGGCGCCTCGATCCGGGAGATCGCGCAGAACGCCGCCGAGGCGGCCAAGGTCGCGCAGGCCGCGACCGCGGCGGCCGACGAGGCGGGTGTCACGGTCCAGCGGCTCGGGGAGTCGAGCCAGGAGATCGGGAACGTCGTCAAGCTCATCACGCAGATCGCCGAGCAGACGAACCTGCTGGCGTTGAACGCGACGATCGAGGCCGCGCGCGCCGGTGAGGCCGGCAAGGGGTTCGCGGTCGTCGCCGGTGAGGTCAAGGAGCTCGCG
>NZ_LNTD01000147.1 GCF_001462455.1 Cellulomonas sp. B6 | reverse complement strand
GGGTCGGCCGGGGCCGACCCCGCACCGGACGTCACTTGCTGACGGGTGCCGTGCCGACGCGCTCGGTGTAGATCGCGTCGTACGTGCCGTCCTCGTGGATGCGGTCGAGCGTCGCGTTCACGGCGTCGAGCAGCGCGGTGTTGCCCTTCTTGACGCCGAGGCCGTACTGCTCGCCGGTCGGGAACGTGTTGGCGACCTCGTAGCCCTCGGACGTGTAGGCGCCGAGCACGGCGATGTCGTTGACGACCGCGTCGACCTGACCGGTCTCGAGCGCCTTGATCTGCAGGCCGAGGTCCTCGAACTGCACGGTGGTCAGCTCGTTCTCCTGCGCCCACGTCTCACCGGTGGTCGACATCTGGACGGCGACCTTCTTGCCGGCGAGGTCCTCGACGTCCTTGAGGTCCGACCCGGCCGGCACCAGCAGGCCCTGGTCGGCGTCGAAGTACGGCTCCGAGAAGTCGAACTTCTTGGCGCGGTCCTCGTTGATCGTGATGCCGGAGGCGACGACGTCGCACGCGCCGGTGTTCAGCGCGGCGCCGGACTGGATCGTGTCGAACGGCGTCGCGACGACCTGGACGTCGACGCCCAGGTCCTTCGCGACCTCGCGGTTGAGGTCGATGTCGAGGCCGACGATCTCGCCGCTGGCGTCCTCGAACTCGAAGGGCTCGAACGGCGGGTTCGAGCAGACGGTCAGCACGCCGTCCTTGACGAGCGTGATCTCGGAGCTGCCGGACGCCTCGCCCGACGGGGCGCTGCCGCCGTCGGAGGCGCACGCGGTCAGGACGAGCAGGGTGGCGGCGGCGAGCGCGCCGAGAGGCAGGGTGTGACGCATGATGGTCCTTCCGAGCGGGGCAGAGCGCGCATAACTATACGGCACTCATCATTCCTATCCGCTGCGTCGTCGCCAGGGACCTCGGTCCTGCGGGGCGCGCGCCGCCTCGGCACGCGCCCCGCAGGACGGGCGATCAGCGCGGGGCGGCCTCGCCGAGGCGCGCGTCGCGTGCGACGACCGTCTCGCCCTCGCTCGTCGCGACCTCGAGGGTCCCGGTCGCGCGGCCCGCGTTGCGGACGTCGTCGATCGCGGCCTCGACGCCGGCGCGCAGAGCGGCCGGCACGTCGAGCACCGCGTGCTCGAGGGGCGTGCGCATCGAGACCTTGGCCTCGGACTTCACCTTGCGCAGCGCAGCCAGCGCGGCCCCTGCGCCCGCGACGAGACCCGGGTCCGTGCCGTCCGCCGCGGCGCGCAGCGCGTCGCTCGTCGGCCACGGCGCGCGGTGCACCGTGCCCTCGCGCCACCACGACCAGACCTCCTCGGTCGCGAACGGCAGCACCGGGGCGAACAGCCGCAGCAGCGTGTCGAGCGCGAGCCCCAGCGCGGCACGCGCCGAGGCCGTGGCCTCCGTCACGTCCGCCGCCGAGGCCCCCGCACCGTACGCGCGGTCCTTGACGAGCTCGAGGTAGTCGTCGCAGAACGTCCAGAAGAACGTCTCCGACAGCTCGAGCGCACGCGTGTGGTCGTACGCCTCGAGCGCCGCGGTCGCCTGGTCGACGACCTCGGCCAGCCCCGCGAGCATCGCGCGGTCCAGGGGCTGCGTCACGAGCGACGCGTCGAGCGACACCGGCTCGTCGGCCGGGCCGAACGACAGCACGAACTTGCTCGCGTTGAGGATCTTGATGGCCAGGCGGCGGCCGATCTTCATCTGCCCGACCTCGAACGCCGCGTCCGTGCCCAGGCGCGCGCTCGCCGCCCAGTAGCGCACCGCGTCCGAGCCGTGCTCCTCGAGCAGGCCCATGGGCGTCACGACGTTGCCCTTGGACTTGCTCATCTTCTTGCGGTCCGGGTCGAGGATCCAGCCGCTGATCGCGGCGTGCGACCACGGCAGCGACCCGTTCTCGAGGTGCGCGCGCACGACCGTCGAGAACAGCCACGTGCGGATGATGTCCTGGCCCTGCGGGCGCAGGTCCATCGGGAACGTGCGGGCGAACAGGTCGGGGTCGTCGAGCCAGCCGCACACGATCTGCGGCGTCAGCGACGACGTCGCCCACGTGTCCATGACGTCGGGGTCGGCGACGAACCCGCCGGCCTTCCCGCGCTGCGCCTCGGTGTAGCCCGGGGGCACGTGGCTCGTCGGGTCGACCGGCAGCGCGGCCTCGTCGGGCACGATCGGGGCGTCGTAGCGCGGCTCGCCCTGCTCGTCGAGCGGGTACCAGACCGGGAACGGCACGCCGAAGAACCGCTGCCGCGACACGAGCCAGTCGCCGTTGAGGCCGCCGACCCAGTTGTCGTAGCGCACGCGCATGAAGTCCGGGTGGAACGCGAGCTCGCCGCCGCGCGCGAGCAGCGCGTCGCGCAGCTCCTCGTCGCGGCCGCCGTTGCGCAGGTACCACTGGCGGCTCGTGACGATCTCGAGGGGCTTGTCGCCCTTCTCGTAGAAGTTCGCCTTGCGCTGCGTCGCGACCGGCTCGCCGAGCAGGTCGCCCGACGCGCGCAGCCCGGCGACGACGGCCTCGCGCGCGCTGAACGTCGTCTTGCCCGCGAGCTCGCCGTACGTCGCGCGGCCGGCCTCCGACGTGATCCAGTCCGGCGTCTCGCGCAGCACGCGGCCGTCGCGGCCCACCACCGAGCGCGTCGGCAGGCGCAGCTCGCGCCACCACTGCACGTCGGTGAGGTCGCCGAACGTGCAGCACATCGCGATGCCCGCGCCCTTGTCGGGCTCGGCCGCGGGGTGCGCCAGCACGGGCACCTCGACACCGAACAGCGGCGACGTCACGGTCGTGCCGAACAGGTGCTGGTAGCGCTCGTCGTCGGGGTGCGCGATGAGCGCGACGCACGCGGGCAGCAGCTCGGGACGCGTCGTCTCGATGACGACGGCCTCGCCGTCGGGTCGGTGGAACGCGACCTTGTGGAACGCACCGGGGTAGTCGCGCGCCTCGAGCTCGGCCTGCGCGACCGCCGTCTGGAACGTCACGTCCCACAGGCCCGGCGCCTCGGCCTGGTACGCCTCGCCGCGCTCGAGGTTGCGCAGGAACGCGCGCTGCGAGACCGCGCGGGCCGTGGCGCCGATGGTCTGGTAGGTCATCGACCAGTCGACCGACAGGCCCAGCCGGCGCCACAGCGCCTCGAACTGCAGCTCGTCCTGCGCGGACAGCCGCTCGCACAGCTCGATGAAGTTGCGGCGCGACACCGGCACCTGGTCGCCGGGCTTGACGGCCTTGCCGTCGGTGCCCTCGTGCGGCGGCTCGAAGCCCTCGACGTACGGCAGCGACGGGTCGCAGCGCACGCCGTAGTAGTTCTGCACGCGGCGCTCGGTGGGCAGGCCGTTGTCGTCCCAGCCCATCGGGTAGAACACCTCGCGCCCGCGCATGCGCCAGAACCGCGCCACGACGTCGGTGTGCGTGTACGAGAACACGTGGCCGACGTGCAGCGAGCCGGACACCGTGGGCGGCGGCGTGTCGATCGAGTACACCTGCTCGCGCGTCGCCGTGCGGTCGAACGCGTACGTGCCGGCCTCGCTCCAGGCGCCCGACCAGCGGTCCTCGAGACCGTCGACCGTGACCTTGTCCGGTACCTGGCGGGCGTCGCGTGCGGCCGTCGGGACGTCGGGACGGGAGGTCAGGTCGCTCATGGGCACACATCCTCCCAGATCGTCACCCGCCGTCGCGCACGCGCCCGGCCGGGCGCCGACGCCACGCGGGGCGGGCCGCGGCGTGATGGGGTGGGCGCCGTGCGCGTGCGACCCCTCAGCCCCGACGCGGTGGTCCGGCACGTCCTCGACGCGGTCGTCGCGGTGCCCGGGCGTCGGCGCGTGCTCGTCGACGGCGCCGCGCCCCTGCGACCCGCCGACCTCGCCGACGCGCTCGTCGACCCCCTGCGCGCGGCCGGGCGCGCCGTCGTGCGCGTGCACGCCGACGACTTCCTGCGGCCCGCGTCGCTGCGGTTCGAGCACGGCCGCCGCGACCCCGACGCGTACCTCGAGGACCGGCTCGACGCGGGGGCGCTCGCGCGCGAGGTGCTCGACCCGTTCGCCGTCGACGGCACGTGGCTGCCGTCGCTGTGGGACGCCGCGCGCGACCGCGCGACGCGCGCCGACCGGCAGCGCGCGCCCGAGGGTGCCGTGCTGCTCGTCGACGGCGAGCTGCTGCTGGGCCGGTGGCTCGACGCCGACCTGACCGTGCACCTCACGGCCCGGCCCGCGACGCTCGCGCGCCGCCTCGGCGACGACGCGTGGCAGCTGCCCGCGTTCGCGCGCTACGAGCAGGAGGTCGCGCCGCAGGACGTCGCCGACGTCGTCGTGCGCGTCGACGACCCGCGCCACCCCGCGCTGGTCCTGCGGTGATCGTGCGCGCACCCTGCCGTCCTCACGCGCGCGACTAGGCTCGACGAGGGCCGGGCGGGCATCCGACGCACGGTCGAGCACGGTCGAGCACGGTGAGAACGGCGACGAACGGCATGGAGGCGCACGACGTGGCAGGTCTGACGGTCGGGTACGCGGCGATGCTCGAGCAGTTCCACCCCCGCGAGGCGGTCGAGCTGTCGGAGTACGCCGAGCAGCACGGGTTCTCGGGCGTCATGGCCGCCGACCACTTCGCACCGTGGGTGCCCGCGCAGGGCCAGTCGTCGTTCGTGTGGAACGTGCTGACCGCCGTCGGCGAGCGGACCACGGGTGACCTGGGCCCGGGCGTCACCGCGCCCACGTTCCGGTGGCACCCGGCGATGGTCGCGCAGGCGTCCGCGACGCTCGCCGCGATGTACCCCGGGCGGCACTGGCTGGGCCTCGGCTCGGGCGAGGCGCTCAACGAGCACGTCGTGGCCGGGTACTGGCCCGAGGCCCCCGAGCGCATCAACCGCATGTTCGAGGCCATCGACATCATCAAGAAGCTGTTCTCGGCGTCGCTCGCGGGCAAGGACGTCAAGCACGCCGGGCCGTTCTACAAGCTCGAGTCGACGCGCCTGTGGACCATGCCGGAGGTCGCGCCCGAGATCCTCGTCGCGACCGCGGGGCCCGTGACCGCCAAGCGCACGGGCCGCCACGCCGACGGCATCATCACGGTCGGTGCGCCGCTCGAGAAGATCACCGGCCTGTTCGGCAAGTTCGCCGAAGGCGCGCGCGAGGCGGGCAAGGACCCCGACGCCATGCCCAAGGTGCTGCAGCTGCACCTGTCGTGGGCGCCGACCGACGAGGAGGCGCTCGCGAACGCGATGCACGAGTGGCCCAACGGCGGCATGAAGTTCCCCAAGGCCGACATCCGCTCGCCGTTCGACTTCGAGCAGATGGCCAAGCTCGTGCGCCCCGAGGACTTCGAGGGACGCATGGTCATCTCGTCGGACCCCGACGTGCACCGCGCCGAGATCCAGAAGTACGTCGACCTCGGGTTCGACCGCATCTACCTGCACAACGTGGGCCGCAACCAGCGCGAGTGGATCGAGGTCTTCGGTCGCGACGTGCTGCCGAAGCTGAGCCGGTGACCGCGCACGAGCTGCGCGCCTGGGCGCCCGACGGCCTCCCCGAGGTGGTCCCGGGCGACGACCTCGTCGCGCTCGTCGTCGCCGCCCTGCGCGCCGACCCCGAGCCGTCGCACGCGCTCGTGGACGGCGACGTCGTGGTCGTCACCAGCAAGGTCGTCTCCAAGGCGGAGGGTCGCGTGGTCGCCGCCGACGACCGTGAGCAGGCCATCACCGACGAGACCGTGCGCGTCGTCGCGACGCGTGAGCACCCCGGTGGCGTGACGCGCATCGTCGAGAACCGGCTCGGCCTCGTCATGGCCGCCGCGGGCGTCGACGCGTCCAACACGCCCGAGGGCACCGTGCTGCTGCTGCCGGTCGACCCCGACGCGTCGGCCCGCGCGCTGCGCGCGGGGCTGCGGGCGGCGTTCGGCGTGCGCGTCGGCGTGCTCGTGACCGACACCGCGGGTCGGCCCTGGCGGCAGGGCGTCACCGACCTCACGATCGGCGCGGCCGGCGTGCAGGTGCTCGACGACCTGCGCGGGCAGGTCGACACGTTCGGGCGCGCGCTCACCATGACCGTGGCGGCGGTGGCCGACGAGGTCGCGAGCGCGGCCGAGCTCGTCAAGGGCAAGGCGTCCGGGCGCCCCGTCGCCGTCGTGCGCGGTGTCGGGCACCTCGTGACCGACGACGACGGGCCGGGGGCTCGCGTCCTCGTCCGCACCGGACCCGACGACATGTTCCACCAGGGCTCGGCCGAGGCCTACGCGCAGGGCTGGAAGGACGCGCTCGCGGGCGACGGCGCGCCCGGCGCCGCGCGCTGAGGCCCGCGCGGGCCCGCGTACGACGGCGCCGGCGTCGCCGCCCGGGCCGACGCGCCGACGTGCGCCCGCGCCCGTAGATTCGCCGACGTGAGCGCCGACGACACGTACCAGCCCGACCCGCGCCGGTGGCGCGCGCTGTCCGTGTGCCTCGCGGTGGGGTTCATGACCCTGCTCGACGTGAGCATCGTCAACGTCGCGCTGCCGTCGGTGCGTGAGGCGCTCGGTGCGTCCGAGGCCGCGCTGCAGTGGGTCGTGTCGGGGTACGCGCTCGCGTTCGGGCTCGTGCTCGTCGGCGCGGGCCGGCTCGGCGACGCGTTCGGGCGGCGCGACGTCCTCATCGCCGGGATCGGCGTGTTCGCGCTCGGCAGCCTGCTGGCCGGCACCGCGCAGGACGGCACGTGGCTGGTCGTCGCGCGGCTCGTGCAGGGCGTGGGCGGCGGCATCGTCAACCCGCAGGTGTCCGGGCTCATCCAGCAGCTGTTCCGCGGCGCCGAGCGCGGGCGCGCGTTCGGGCGGCTCGGCACGACCATCGGCATCTCGACCGCCGTCGGTCCGCTGCTCGGGGGCGTGATCCTCGCGGTCGCCGGGCCCGAGCAGGGCTGGCGGTGGGTGTTCCTCGTCAACCTGCCGGTCGCGGTGCTCGCGGTGGTCCTCGCGCTGCGTTACCTCGACCCGCCCGGGCGGCGCGAGCGTGCGGCCGACCTCGACGTGGTCGGCGCCGTCCTGCTGGGCGTCGGCGTGGTCGGCGTGCTGTGGCCGACCGTGTCGCGCGCCTGGGCGCCCGGCGACCTCGCGCTCGCGGCCGCGGGGGTCGTCGCGCTGGTCGCGTTCGTGGCGTGGGAGCACCGCGTGACGGCACGCGGTCGGACGCCCATGGTGCAGCCGTCGCTGTTCCGCCGGCCCGGCTTCAGCCCGGGCGCGCTCCTCGCGCTCACGTACTTCTCGGGGTTCACGGCGATCTTCTTCGTCCTCGCGCTCTTCCTGCAGAACGGGGCGGGCTACTCGCCGCTCGAGGCGGGCGCCGCGATCACGCCGTTCGCGCTCGGCTCGGCCGTCTCGTCGGCCGTCGGCGGGCGGCTGGTCGGCAGCCGCGGGCGGCACGTCGTCGTCGCGGGGCTCGTGCTCGTGCTCGTCGGGGTGACGGCGACCGACGTGCTGCTGGCCGTGCGGGGCGTGTCGCCGGGCATCGCGTGGTGGATCGCGGCGCCGCTGCTCGTCGCGGGCGTCGGCTCGGGCCTGGTGATCGCGCCGAACCAGACCGTGACGCTCTCGCAGGTGCCCGTCGAGCAGGCCGGTGCCGCGGGCGGCGTGCTGCAGACGGGGCAGCGGCTGGGCGCGGCGACCGGGATCGCGGTCGTCGGGAGCCTGTACTTCGCGGGTGCCGCCGGGGGTGACGCGGCCGTCGGTGCCGCGCACGGCCTGCGGGCGACGGTCGCGCTCGTGGCGGTCGCGCTCGTGATCGGCATCGCCGACCTGGTGCGCTCGGCGCGCCGGGCGCGGGCCGGCGCGGACCGTCCGGCGTCGTGACCGCCGACGCGGTCGGGCCGGACGTGGCGGGAGGCGACGCGGCGGGACCCGACACCGCCGGGGGCGACGCGGCGGGACCCGACACGGCCGGGGGCGACGCCGCCGGAGACGGTGGGCCGGTGCCGGTGCGGGACGTCGTCCTGCTCGTCGACGCCGCGAACGTCGTCGGCGCGCGGCCCGAC
>NZ_LNTD01000146.1 GCF_001462455.1 Cellulomonas sp. B6 | reverse complement strand
CCTGGTCGTGTGCCGGAGCCCACGCCCCCCGACGTCCCGCTCGACGTGCTCGTGCCCGTGACGGACCGGCGCACCCTCGCACCCGTGCCGGGCGAGGCGGAGCTCGTCGCGCTGCTCGTGCGCGACGCGCCGCACGTGCGCGCGAACATGGTCGCGTCGGTCGACGGGGCCGCGACGGGCGGTGACGACCGCTCCGGCTCGCTCGGCACGCCCGCCGACGCGCGGGTGTTCGCGGTGCTGCGCGCTCTGGCCGACGTCGTCCTCGTCGGCGCGGGGACGGTGCGCGCCGAGGGCTACCGCGAGCTGCCGGTCGCGGACCACCTGCGCGCGGCCCGCGCGGCGGCCGGCCTGCCCGACCACGTCCGGCTCGCGGTCGTCACGCGGCGCGGCGACGTGCCCGCGGACCTCACGACCGGTGCGCGACCGCCCCTCGTCGTCACGGGCGCCGCCGGCGCCGCGCACGCCCGGGACCTCGTCGGGCCCGACCGCACGCTCGTCGTCCCGCAGCGCGACGACCCCGACTCCCCCGACCTGCCCGCGGCCGTCGCGGCGCTGCGCGCCCGCGGCCTGACGCACGTGCTCGCGGAGGGCGGCCCCGGGCTCCTGGGCGACCTGCTCGCGGCCGACGTCGTCGACGAGCTGTGCCTCACGACGGCCCCGACGCTGGTCGCCGGGCCCGCGCCGCGCGTCGTGCACGGCGCACCCTGGCTCGCGCCGTCACGCCCCGCGCACCTGCGGCACGTGCTCCACGCGCCGGACGGCACGCTGCTGACCTGCTGGGACCTGCGCGCGGCCGTAGGCTCGGGGGCGTGACCGACACCATCCTCGTCCTCGCCGAGGACACCCTCGCCGCCTCCGACGTCCAGCACATCGTCGACCTGCACGCCGACGAGACGCTGGCCTACCGGGTCCTCGTGCCCGCCGACACCGACCGCCCGCTCGTGCCGTGGATCGTCGACGCGCTGAGCATGGGCGAGCTCAAGGAGGCGTGGGAGCGGGCCACGGGCCACGAGCCCAGCCGCACGCAGGCCCGGCAGACCGCGGCCGAGCAGGTCGCCGGCAGCGTCGCGGCGTTCGTCGCCGCCGGCCGGGAGGCCACGGGCGAGATCACCGAGGACGACCCGCTGCCCGCGCTGCGCGGCGCGGTGGCCGGTGGCGGTGTGCGCGAGGTCGTCGTGGTGACGTACCCGCACATGGTCGAGGACACGTTCCACACCGACTGGGCGTCGCGCGCGCGCGACGAGCTGCACGTGCCGGTGCTGCACCTGTACTCGGGCACGAGCGAGCTGGGCTGACCCGCGTCGCGCGCCCGGCCGGGCGCGCGGTGCGCCGGTCGACGCGGCGGGCGGCCCGCGCGCGTCAGCGCAGCGGGTAGCCCGCGCGCGTCACCGTGCGGCGCGCGAGCACGTCGAGCGAGTCGACGTACCGCGGGTCCGCGAGCAGGTCGTGCTCCGCGGCGACCACGGACAGCTCGGTGCAGCCCAGCACCACGACGTCGGCGCCGCGGGCCGCGAGCCGGTCCGCCACGCCGTGCAGTGCCGCGACGTCGGCCGGCCGTCCGGCCTTCACCTGGTCGTAGATGATGCCCATGACGACGTCCTGGTCGGCGTCGTCCGGCACGACGGGCTCGAGCCCGCGGGCCTCCAACGCACGCTGGTAGACGCGCGCGGCGAGCGTGCCGCTCGTGGCCAGCACGCCGACCCGGGCGGTGCCCGGACGGGCCGCGACCTCGTCGGCCGTCTCGTCGACGATGCTCAGCACGGGCACGTCCACGGCGGCCGCGACCTCGTCCGTGAAGTGGTGCGCGGTGTTGCACGGGACGACGACGAAGCCGACGCCCAGCCGCTCCAGGCGGCGCGCGTCGGCCGCCATCACCGGGCCGGGGTCCTCCTGCGAACGCCCGAGGATGTACGCGGTGCGGTCCGGGATGGAGGCGTGCTGCAGCACGACGAGGTCGACGTGGTCCTGGTCACGGTCGGCCGCGGTGTGCCGCACGACGAGGTCGAGGAAGCACACGGTCGCCGCCGGGCCGACGCCGCCGATCACGCCGACCTCGACCCGGCCGGCGGCCCCGGTGGGGGCCGCCGGGTCGTGCGGGGCCGTGCTCACGCGTCGCCCGTCGGGTAGTACCGGCGGTACTTGCGCACCTGGTTGGCCTGCGCGACCGCGAGGTACGCCAGGCGCCGCGGGTCGGTCTCGGCGCGGTACCACAGCGGGTTCGTCACCCGGCGGGCCTGGCCGAGCGCACGCGTGCGGGCACGCAGCGCCGGGTCGGCGACGTACCGCCGCAGGAGCCACCGCGGCAGCACGGTGTACAGGTGCGGCTCGGTGAGGTGGTCGGCGGCGCCGTCGGGCAGCGGGTCGAGCCCCTGCACGTGCTCGCGCACGTACAGCTCGGCGGTGTTGCGCCCGCCGGCGGTGATGTAGAAGTTCGACCGCCCGAGACGCGGGTTGAGCTCGAAGAACACGGTGCGACCGTCGCGCGGGTCGTGCTTGAGGTCGAAGTTCGCGTACCCGGTCCAGCCCAGGTGCTCCAGGAGCCGCGTGGCCTGCGCGACGATCCGCTCGTCGTGACCGGTGATGATGCCGGCCGGGTTGCCCAGCGCGCCGGGCGTGTGCTCTTCGAGCAGCACGTGCCCGAACGCGGAGAACCGCACCTTCCCGCTCGCGTCCGAGTAGCACGTGAGGATCCGCATGCCCGAGTCGTCGCCCGGGATGAGGTCCTGGACCACGAAGCTGCCGCGGTACCCCGAGGCCTGCACGCGTCCCAGCAGCTCCGCGAGCTCGGCCGGGGTGTCGACCGTGAAGACCTTCTTCTTCCCCGGGAACTCGACCAGGTGGTACGCGGCGGTGTCCGCGGCCTTCGCGATGACGGGGAACCGCAGGCCCGACGTGTCGGGCGTGCCGCCGCCCTGCACGTCGTGCACCACCGTCGCGGGGTGGTCGATGCCGAGCTCGGCGCACAGCTCGCCGAACAGCACCTTGTCGGTCACGCGGTCGAGCGTCGCGACGTCGACGTACGGGATCGTGTAGAGGTCCTCGAGCTCGGCGCGGTTCTCGACGATGGTCCGCACCAGCCAGTCGGCGCTGCCGAGCAGCACGAGGTGCCGGTCGCCGAGACGCGCCGCGACCTCGCGCAGCCGGCGCACGACCGTCGGGCCGTCGTCGATGCCGGGCTCGACGACGTTCTCGAGGATCCTCGAGTGCCGCACGAGCCCGGTCGAGAACGTCGACACGACGACCGAGCGCACGCCGTACGCCTCGTGGAACGTCCGCGCGAGGCTGTAGGCCCCGACGTCACCGCCGAGGATGACCGGCTGCAGCCGGGCGACGGGCACCTGGGCCCCCGTGCGGCGGCTCACCAGGTCTGCTCGGAGCGGTCGCCCGACCAGTCCGTGTGGAACGTGCCCTCGCGGTCGGTGCGGCGGTAGGTGTGCGCGCCGAAGAAGTCGCGCTGCGCCTGGATGAGGTTCGCCGGCAGGCGCTCGGCCCGCACGCCGTCGTAGTACGCGAGCGACGACGAGAACGCCGGCGTCGGCACGCCGTGCGCGGCCGCGGCCGACACGATGCGCCGCCACGCGGCCACGCCGTTGGCGACGGCGGCCGTGAAGTACGGGTCGGCCAGCAGCAGCGGCAGGTGAGCGTCACGCTCGTACGCCTGCGTGATGCGGTCGAGGAACTTGGCGCGGATGATGCAGCCGCCGCGCCAGATGCGCGCCATCGCGCCGCGGTCGATGTCCCACCCGAACTGCGCGCTGGCCGCGGCGATCTGGTCGAAGCCCTGCGAGTACGCGACGACCTTCGACGCGTACAGCGCGAGCCGCACGTCCTCGATGAACGCACCGGCGTCGGGGATGTTCCACGCGAGCGTGTCGGCCGGGAGCACGCCGCGCGCCGCGGCGCGCTGCGGCGCCGAGCCGGACAGCGCACGCGCGAACGTCGCCTCGGCGATGCCCGTGATGGGCACGCCCAGGTCGAGCGCGTTCTGCACGGTCCAGCGGCCGGTGCCCTTCTGCTCGGCGGCGTCGGCGACGACGTCGACGAACGGCCGGCCCGTCGCGGCGTCGGTGTGCGCGAGCACCTCGGCGGTCACCTCGATGAGGAACGACTCGAGGTCGCCCGTGTTCCACGCGGCGAAGACCTCGCCGATCTCCGGCGCCGACGCCCCCAGGCCGCTGCGCAGCAGGTCGTACGCCTCGGCGATGAGCTGCATGTCGGCGTACTCGATGCCGTTGTGCACCATCTTGACGAAGTGCCCGGCGCCGTCGGGGCCCACGTGGGTGCAGCACGGCACGCCGTCGACCTTCGCCGAGATCCTCTCGAGGATCGGGCCGAGCGACGCGTACGACTCGGCGGTGCCGCCGGGCATGATCGACGGCCCGTTGAGCGCACCCTCCTCGCCGCCCGAGACACCGGTCCCGACGAAGTGCAGGCCCTTCGCGCGCAGCGCCGCCTCGCGACGGATCGTGTCGGGGAAGTGCGCGTTGCCGGCGTCGACGACGATGTCGCCCTCCTCGAGCAGCGGCACGAGCTCGTCGATCACGGCGTCCGTGGGAGCGCCCGCCTGCACCATGACGACGACCTTGCGCGGCCGCTCGAGCGACGCGACGAAGTCCGCCATCGACTCCGAGGGCACGAACGTCCCGTCGGCGCCGTGCTCGGCGACGAGCGACTGGGTGCGCGCGAACGTGCGGTTGTGGACCGCGACCGTGAACCCGTTGCGCGCGAAGTTCCGCGCCAGGTTGCGGCCCATCACGGCCAACCCCGTGACACCGATCTGCGCGGTGCCGATCTGCGCGGTGCCGACGGCCGACGACGGGACAGACATCAGGTGCGCTCCTTCATGCCGGGGAGCACGTCGCCGACCGGCGCCCCCGGCGGTGCCGCCGGGGCGCCCGCCACGCGCGTGCGGGTGCGACGACGAGCCTAGACCGCCCCGAGGTCACCTCCCCCGGCGTGCCGGGGACCGAGACGGCACGGCCCGCCCGTACGCTCGCCGCGTGACCCCCGCCGGACCCGAGGACGTCCCCGCCGAGTTCGTCCGGGCGCTGCGCTCGCTGCGCGGCGTGCCCGTGCGCCCCGAGGTGGTGCTCGACGAGGTGCCCGGCCCCGCCCGCATCGCGCCGTTCACGGCCGCGCTCACCGCTGACGTGCGCACCGCCCGCCGCTCGGTCGCGGCCGAGGACCTCGCCTCGGGGCGGTTCGTCGTGCTCTACGACCCCGAGGGCCAGGAGGCGTGGGAGGGCTCGTTCCGGCTCGTGACGCTCGTGCGGGCGACGCTCGAGCCCGAGGTCGGGGCGGACCCGATGCTCGCCGAGGTCGCGTGGTCGTGGTTCGCGGAGTCGCTCGCGACCGCCGGCGTGGAGCCGCACGCCGCCGGCGGCACCGTGACCCGGGTGCTGTCGCAGTCCTTCGGTGCGCTCGAGCGGCGCGAGGAGCAGACCGAGCTGGAGATCCGTGCGTCCTGGACGGCGTGGGACGAGCAGCTCGCGCCGCACCTCACGGCCTGGACGACGCTGCTGTGCACGGCCGCGGGCCTGCCGCCGCTGCCCGAGGGCGTCGTCGCGCTGCCGCGCCGCTGAGCCCGCGCCGCCTCAAGTCCGCCGCACCTCCTGCCGATGGGCAGACGTGACCATCGAGCCCCTGCGCCGCGACGCCCGTGACCTCCAGGCCCGTCGTGCGACCGGTCTCACCGGCGTGCCGACGTCCCGGCGCGCACCCGC
This sequence comes from Cellulomonas sp. B6, assembly GCF_001462455.1. Taxonomy (GTDB): domain Bacteria; phylum Actinomycetota; class Actinomycetes; order Actinomycetales; family Cellulomonadaceae; genus Cellulomonas. Next base: position 5,379 of record NZ_LNTD01000146.1, on the reverse strand, counting down.
GCCGGCGCCGGCGCGGCACCCGATGTGCGTCGTGGTCACGCAGATCGCCGACGGTGAGGGCGGCGCCCTCGTCCGCACGCTGCAGCGCCGCGGCGCGCACCGCGTGGTCGTCCTGGCCCGGCACGCCGCACGCGAGGAGCTGTCGGCGCTGCTCGCCGGGGGTCTGCGCGGCGGCGTCGCGTCGACGACCGAGGCGGCGACGGCGCCCGTGCGCGCACCCGTCCCCGCGGCCGTCCCCGCCGCCCCCACCGCGGAGCTGAGCGCACGCGAGCTCAGCGTGCTGGCCCGCGTCGCCGAGGGGAACACCAACCGCAGCATCGGCGAGGAGCTCGGGCTCTCGGCCCTCACCGTGAAGAGCCACCTCGCGCGGATCTCCCGCAAGCTCGGCACGGGCGACCGCGCCGAGCTCGTCGCGATCGCGATCCGCACGGGTCTGATCGACTGACGCGTCGGCCGACGTCGGCCGGCACACGTCGCGATCGCACCACGTGACGAGCACGACGCACGACGCGCGCCCGGCCTGCACGGGCGCGGCCCGCTCGTCGCCTACGGTGGGTGCCATGGAGGCCGAGGTGTCGCACGAGGAGCCCGAGGCCGACGGGCACGGCGCACCGACGCCACCCCCGGTGGTCCCGCTGCTCGAGCCCGCCGACGGCGTGCCGCCCGTCGTCGACACGCCCGCCGCGCTCGCCGCGACCGTCGAGGCGTTCGCGACCGGCACCGGGCCCGTCGCGGTCGACGCCGAGCGCGCGTCGGGCTACCGCTACGGCCAGCGGACGTACCTCGTCCAGCTGCGCCGCGAGAACGCCGGCACCGCGCTCATCGACCCGATCGCCCTGCCGGACCTGTCGGCGCTGTCGGACGCGCTCGTCGGCGTCGAGTGGGTGCTGCACGCCGCGTCGCAGGACCTGCCGGGGCTCGCCGAGCAGGGCATGCGTCCCTCGCGCGTCTTCGACACCGAGCTCGCCGCCCGCCTGCTGGGTCTCGAGCGCGTCGGGCTCGCGGCGGTCGTGGCCGACACCCTCGGGCTGGGCCTGGCCAAGGAGCACTCCGCGGTCGACTGGTCGACGCGTCCGCTGCCCCCCGAGTGGCTGCGCTACGCCGCGCTCGACGTCGAGGTGCTCGTCGAGGTGCGCCAGGTCCTCGCCGAGCGGCTCGCGGTGTCGGGCAAGGCCGAGTGGGCGCGTCAGGAGTTCGAGGCCGTGCGGACCGCCCCGCCGCCGGCCCCGCGCGCCGAGCCGTGGCGCCGGGTGTCGGGCCTGCACACGATCCGCGACCCCCGTCGGCTCGCCGTCGTCCGCGAGCTCCACGCGACGCGCGACCGCAACGCGCGCGAGCGCGACGTCTCCCCCGGCCGGGTGCTGCCCGATGCCGCGATCGTCGCGGCCGCCCAGGCCATGCCGCGCACCGTCGGCCAGCTGACCGCCCTGCCGCCGTTCATGGGCAAGGGCACGCGTCGGCGCGCCGCGCTGTGGCAGGGGGCCATCGACCGCGCGACGGCGCTCCCCGAGTCCGAGCTTCCCTCGCCGCGCGGCCCGGCGAGCGACGGACCGCCGCCGCCGCGCGCGTGGGCCGACCGCGACCCGGCGGCCGCCGCCCGGCTGGTGGCCGCACGCGCGGTCGTCGCGGAGCTGTCCGAGCACCACACCGTGCCCGTCGAGAACCTGCTGCAGCCGGACCTGCTCCGTCGGCTGTGCTGGTCCCCGCCCGCCCCGCTCGACGTCGCGTCGGTCGCGGCGACCCTGACGGCGGGCGGCGCACGCCCGTGGCAGGTCGAGCTGCTCTCCGAGCGTCTCGTGGCGGCCTTCACGACGTCCTGACGTCCCGCGCCGTACGCGGTCACGGAGAGGTCGTCCGGCCCGCCGCGTGGCTCCGCCGCGCCCTCGCGACGCTCGTCCGGCATGCTCGGGGGTGCGCGGGAACGCGCTGGTCGACCGCTGTTACTCTTGAGTAACTTCGTGCGTCCAGGGACGATGGTCCCGACCGCACGACCGCGCTCCCCGCGCTCTCTCCAGGACACCGTCGTCCCGCAGGAGGACAGATGCCGAGCTCCTCACCCGTCGCCGCCCGGCCGCCGCAGGGCCGTCGCGTGGTCTTCGTCGACGGGGTCCGCACCCCGTTCGGACGCGCCCGCGCGGACGGCCTCTACGCCCACACCCGCGCCGACGACCTCGCCGTGCGGACCGTGCGCGAGCTGCTGCGGCGCCATCCGCAGCTGCCGCCGGACCGGGTCGACGACGTCGCGCTCGCCGCGACGACCCAGCAGGGCGACCAGGGCCTGACGCTCGGGCGCACGGTCGCGATGCTCGCGGGGCTGCCGCCGAGCGTCCCGGGCTTCGCCGTCGACCGCATGTGCGCGGGCGCGATGACCGCCGTGACGAGCACCGCCGCCGCGATCGGGTTCGGCGCGCAGGACGTGACGATCGCGGGCGGCGTCGAGCACATGGGCCGGCACCCGATGGGCCTGGCCGCGGACCCGAACCCCCGCTTCCTCGCCGAGCGGCTGGTCGCGGCGGACGCGCTCAACATGGGCGCCACGGCCGAGAACCTGCACGACCGGTTCCCCGCGCTGACCAAGGAGCGCGCGGACGCCTACGGCGTCGCGAGCCAGGCACGCTACGCGGCCGCGCTGGCCGCGGGGAGCATCGAGCCCGACCTCGTGCCCGTCGCGCTGCGCGACCCCGAGCGCGGCTGGGGGCTCGCCACGGCGGACGAGCCGCCCCGCCCCGGCACGACGCTCGCGGGCGTCGCCGACCTCCCGACGCCGTTCCGCCCAGGCGGCCGCGTGACCGCCGCGACGTCCGCCCCGCTCACCGACGGCGCGGCGTCCTGCCTCCTCGCGGCCGAGGACGTCGCCGAGGAGCTCGGCCTGCCGGTGCGCATGCGCCTGGTGTCGTTCGCCTACGCGGGCGTCGAGCCCGAGGTCATGGGGCTCGGCCCGGTGCCCTCGACCCGCAAGGCCCTCGACCGTGCCGGCCTGACCATGGACGACGTCGGGCTGATCGAGATCAACGAGGCGTTCGCGGTCCAGGTGCTGTCGTTCCTCGACGCCTTCGACATCGCCGACGACGACCCGCGCGTCAACCCGTACGGCGGCGCCATCGCGGTCGGCCACCCGCTGGCCTCCTCGGGCGTGCGTCTCATGACACAGCTCGCGCGGCAGTTCGCCGAGCACCCCGGGGTCCGGCACGGCATCACCACGATGTGCGTCGGTCTCGGCCAGGGCGGCACCGTCGTCTGGGAGAACCCGCACGCGACCGGCGAGGAGGCCGCCCGATGAGCACGCCCACCCCGCGCGAGGAGCGCGTCACGCACGCCCTGGTCCGCGACGTCCGGCTGCCCGGCGGGCTCGGCACGCTCGCGCTCGTGACGCTCGACAACGGGCTCGACCACACGAAGCCCACGACGCTCGGCCCGCAGGGGATCGCCGAGCTCACCGCCGCGCTCGAGGCGCAGCGCGACCGCGCGTCCCGCGGCGAGATCGTCGCGCTCGCCGTCACCGGCAAGCCGTACTACCTCGCGGCGGGCGCCGACCTCACGCAGGTCGCCGGCGTCACGTCACGCGACGACGCGCTCGCGCTCGGCCGAGGCGGGCACGCCGCGTACCGCCTGCTCGGCGAGCTGGGCGTGCCGACGTTCGCGTTCGTCAACGGCGCGGCGCTCGGCGGCGGCCTGGAGGTCGCGCTCAACTGCGACTACCGCACGGCGGCCGCCGACGTCCGCGCGCTCGCGCTGCCCGAGACGGGGCTGGGCCTGGTGCCCGGGTGGGGCGGCGCGTACCTCGTGCCGCGGCTCGTCGGGATCGAGCGGGCGGTCGACGTGGTCCTCACCCGCCCCGCGGCGAACAAGCCGTTCACGGCGCAACAGGCCGCCGAGATCGGGCTCGTCGACGCCGTGCTCGACACCGCGGACTTCCTCGAGGAGTCCGTGCGCTGGGCCGCGCGCGTCCTCGCGGGCGAGGTGACGGTGCCGCGGCGGCCGCTCGACGACGCCGCGACGTGGCGCACGGTCGTCGAGGGTGCGCGCCGGCACCTGGACGCGGTCGTCCACGGGTCACGCCCCGCGCCCTACCGCGCGCTCGACCTGCTCGAGGCCGCACGCGACGCGGACCGCGACGCGGCGTTCGCGGCCGAGGACGAGGCGCTCGCCGACCTCATCATGAGCGACGAGATGCGCGCGAGCGTGTACGCGTTCGGGCTCGTGCAGGCCGGCCGACGGCCGACGGGCGCGCCGGACCGGTCGCTGGCCCGGCCCGTGACCCGGGTCGGGGTCGTCGGCGCCGGGCTCATGGCCGCGCAGATCGCGCTGCTGTTCGCGCAGCGCCTGGGCGTGCCGGTAGTCATGCGCGACCTCGACGACGAGCGGGTCGCGCACGGCCTCGCCGCGGTGCGCTCCACGGTCGAGCGGCTCGTGTCGTCGGGGCGCATGTCGTCCGACGCGGCTGCGCGTGTCGTCGCCCAGGTCACGGGGTCGACCGACCTCACGGACCTGGCCGGGTGCGACCTCGTCATCGAGGCCGTCACCGAGGTGCTCGACCTCAAGAAGCGGGTCTTCGCCGAGCTCGAGGACGTGATCGCCCCCGACGCCGTGCTCGCCACCAACACCTCGGCGCTGTCCGTCACGCGCATGGCCGCGGACCTGCGGCACCCCGAGCGGGTCGTCGGGCTGCACTTCTTCAACCCCGTGGCGGCGATGCCGCTCGTCGAGGTCGTGCAGGCCGAGCGCACGTCGGACGAGGCGCTGGCCACGGCGTTCGCGCTCGCCGCACAGCTGCGCAAGACGGCGGTGCTCGTGCGCGACCGCCCGGGGTTCGTCGTGAACCGGCTGCTCGTGCTGCTGCTCGGCGTGGTGGTCGACGCGGTCGAGCACGGCACACCCGTCGAGGTCGCGGACCGCGCGCTCGACCCGCTCGGGCTGCCGATGCCGCCGTTCGAGCTGTTCGACCTCGTCGGGCCCGCCGTCGGGCTGCACGTGCTGACGTCGCTGCGCGAGGACCTCGGCGACCGGTTCCCCCGGTCCCCCGGCCTCGAGAGGCTGGTCGCCGAGCGCACCACGGTCGTGCGCCCGGCACCGGCGAAGGGGCTGCCGAAGCGCGTCGACCCGGGCGTCCAGGCCGTGTTCGACGCGGCGCGCGAGGGCGCGGTCGGCACCGTGCCGCTCGACGAGGCCGGTGTCCTCGACGCGGTCCTCACGGCGCTGACGGTCGAGATCGGGCACATGCTCGACGAGGGCGTCGTGGCCACGCCGCAGCAGATCGACCTGTGCATGGTCCTCGGTGCCGGGTGGGGCTTCCACCTCGGCGGCATCACGCCGTACCTGGACCGTCGCGGCTACGGCGAGCGCGTGCTCGGCCGCCGCCTGCTGCCCGACGGCGTCGCC
>NZ_LNTD01000145.1 GCF_001462455.1 Cellulomonas sp. B6 | reverse complement strand
GCCCGCCACGACCCCGCCGGCCGGCACCACCACCGGCCCGGCCCCGACCGCCGCGCCCGTCACCGCGCAGGACTCGCTGCGCGAGCTCGGCCGCCTGCGCAGCAGCGTGCTCCCGGTCGTCCGGCGCCGCCGCGGCGCGAGCGAGCCCAGCGCGTGGAGCGTCAACCTGCTGCGCGTCGGCGTGGTCGTCGCGGTGCTCGCGGGCTGGGAGCTCGGCGTGCGGGCCGGCTGGATCGACGCGTTCTTCTGGAGCCAGCCCTCGCGCATCTGGGACACCGCGGTCGTCGCGTTCACGCAGGGCGGGATCCTCGCCGACGTGCGGTTCACGTTCACGTCGACCGTGCTCGGCTTCGTCATCGGCGTCACGGGCGGCGTGGTCCTCGGGCTGTCGTTCTGGTGGTCGCGGCGCTACGCGCTGGTCGCCGAACCGCTCGTCATCGCGTTCGAGGCGATGCCCAAGCTCGCGCTCGCGCCGATCGTCGTGCTGGTGCTCGGGCTCGGCATGGGCTCGAAGGTCGCCATGGCGACGGCGCTCGTCATCGTCATCCAGACGCTCAACACGTACGCGGCCGTGCGGTCCGTCGACAAGGACCTCACGACGCTCCTGTACTCGCTGGGCGCGTCGCGCTGGCAGGTGTTCCGCAAGGTCGTCGTCCCCTCGACGCTGCCGTGGATCGCGTCGAGCCTGCGCGTGGGCATCGGGCTCGCGCTCACCGGCGCGATCGTCGGCGAGTACATCGGCTCCAACGCAGGCCTCGGCCGGATGATCCACTACGCCGGCTCGACGTACGACATCGCGCTCATCTGGGTCGGCGTGTTCACGCTCGCGATCCTGTCGATGCTGCTCTACGTCGTCGTCTCCGGGCTCGAGCGGCGCCTGCTCAAGGGCCTCGCGCACACCCGCTGAGCCCCCGCC
>NZ_LNTD01000144.1 GCF_001462455.1 Cellulomonas sp. B6 | reverse complement strand
CACGACGGGCCCGATCGAAGCGCCGCCGGGCAGCCCGTCGGGCGTGGTCGCGACGCTCGGCACGCCCGACGCCGCCGGCCTCACCGACGTCACCGTGACCTGGCGCGCGGGCACGCCCGCGGCGGACGACCACGTGGTCCGGACCTCGGCCGCGGGCGTCGCCCCCGTCGAGGTCGGCGGGGGCGCGACGACCGCCGTCGTGCGCGGCGTCGTGTGCGGCACGCGCGTGACGTTCTCGGTCGAGGCCGTGGCGGGCGGCGAGCGCTCCGGTGCGGCGACCAGCGCGGCGGTCACGACCCCGGCGTGCCCGCCCCGGGCGCCGGCCGCGCCGACCGGTGTGACGGCGGTCGCCGGTGGCGACGGCGCGGTCACGGTGTCCTGGACCCCGTCGCGGACGCCGGTCGACGCGTACCTCGTCGGCCCCGAGGGCGGCTCGACGACCACGACCGCCGGGGACGCGACCTCGATCGTGCTGCGCGACCTGCCGCCGGGCACCGGCGTGCGGTTCGTCGTGCAGGCGCAGCGCGAGGGTCTGACCACGCCGTCGGCGGCGTCCAACGCCGTGACGGTGGCGGGCCCGCCCGGGGGCGTCGGCGGGCTGACCGCGACGCTCGCGGGGCGCGCGGGCGACGTCCTCACGGTCGACGTGTCCTGGGCGGCCGCCGCCGACAACGGGTCACCCCTGGCCGGCTACACGGTCGCGTGGTCCGGCGGTGGCACGGGCGGCTCGACCACGACCGCCGCGACCGGCGCGACGCTGAGCGTGCCGTGCGCGGGCCAGCCCCTGTGCACCGCCGGCGGGACCCTCACGGTGAGCGTCACGCCCGCCAACGGGGTCGGTGCCGGGCCGGCCGCGAGCGCGGGCGTGAGCGTCGCGGCGCCGCCTCCGCCGCCGCCCGCGGACGGTGACGCGGTCGTCGCGTTCGTCCAGTACGGCACCCCCGGCCTGGGCGACCGTGAGGTCCCGATGTCCGCGCAGCTCTCGCCCCCCGCGTCGTGGGCGGCGCACCAGGGCGGCTGCACGCTCGTGGTCAACGGGGCCGCCGCGGGCAGCGTGTCGTGCTCCGGGGGTGCGGTGCACCTCGGCAGCTTCTCCGGGGGCTCCGTGACCGTCGCCGTCCGCGCCGAGAACGTCGAGGGCCGGACCGTCACGTCCGCCTCCGTGACCGAGCAGGTGCCGCCGCGCAACACGTGGGCGTACTGCGACCCGGTCTCGCGGATCTGCACCGACCCCGTCAGCGTGACGCCCGGCGACCCCGACGTGGTCGTCGTGCCCCTGCCGTGGGTCCCGCGACTGCCCGTGGGGCCCGAGCGGCCGCCGCTCGCCGCGGCCGGCGTCGGGCTGCTGCTCGCCGCCGGGGCGCTCCGCACCGCGCGGCTGCGCGCCCGTCGCGAGCCGACGGGCACGGACGGAGCCGCACCGACCGCACCGATCGCCCCGCACGACCCGACCGAGGAGAGCCCCGCATGACCGACGCCGTCACCACCGTCGCCGAGTTCCGGGTGCTGCACGGGCGCGTCGTCGACGCGGTCGAGCACGCCGTGCACGGCAAGCGGCCCGTCGTCGAGCTCGTGGTCGCCGCGCTGTTCTCGGGCGGGCACGTGCTGCTCGAGGACGTGCCCGGCACCGGCAAGACGACCCTCGCGCGCGCGGTCGCCGCGGCGCTCGGCGGCACGTCGCGCCGCATCCAGTTCACGCCCGACCTGCTGCCGGCCGACGTGACGGGCACGAGCGTGCTCGACCCCGCCACCGGCGAGGTGCGGTTCCGCCCCGGGCCGGTGTTCTCGCACGTGCTGCTGGCCGACGAGATCAACCGTGCCGCCGCCAAGACGCAGTCGGCCATGCTCGAGGTCATGGCCGAGCGCACCGTCACGGCCGACGGCACGACGCACACCGTGCCGGACCCGTTCCTCGTGGTCGCTACGCAGAACCCGGTCGACCTCGACGGCACGTACCGGCTGCCCGAGGCGCAGCTCGACCGGTTCCTGCTGCGCGTGAGCCTGGGCTACCCGGATCTCGAGCACGAGCTCGCGGTGCTGCGACCCGGGTCGAGCGCGGGCGACGTCGGCGCGGTGCCGGTCGTCACGAGCCCCGACGAGGTCGCGCGGTTCGTCCGCGAGCTGCGCGCCGTGCACGTCGCCGACCCGCTGCTGCGGTACGTGCGCGCGCTCGGCGAGGCGACGCGCGAGGACGCGCGCACCCGCCTGGGCGCGAGCACGCGCGCGCTGCGCGCGCTCGTCGGCGCGGGTCAGGTGCAGGCGGCGGCGCAGGGCCGGCACTACGTCGTGCCGAGCGACGTCCAGCGCGTCGCGCACGCCGTGCTCGAGCACCGCCTGGTGCTCACGCGCGAGGCGCAGCTCGAGGGCACGACCGCCGCCGACGTGGTCGCCGCGGCGGTCGAGGCCGTCGACGTGCCGCGGCCCGCGGCCGTCTGAGGCGCTGCCGGTGACCCGCGGCCTGCGCCCGACGGTGCGCGGCACGACGCTCACCGTGCTCGGGGTCGCGACGCTCGCGCTCGGCCTGCTCGCGCGCTACCCGGGGCTGGTCGCGCTGGGCGTCGCGGCGCTCGGGCTGGTGGTCGCCGCGCTCGTGGGCCTCGTGCTGCCCGCGCCGCTCGACGTGACGCAGCGCCTCGAGCCCGCCCGCACGCCCCGGCTCGGGCCGGCCGCGGCGCGCGTCGCGCTGCGCAACGCCTCGCCGTGGCTGCCGCTCGTGGTCGCCGGCACCGAGAGCGTCGCGGGTCGTGAGCTGCCGCTCGCCCCGATGCACCTCGCCCCCCGCGCGACCGGTGAGGTCGAGGTGCCCGTGCCGACCGACCGCCGCGGCCTGGTCGCGGTCGGACCGTTCGTGCTCGAGCGCCGCGGGCTGGCCGACCTCGTGCGCTCGCGCGAGCGGCGCGGCGGGTCCTCGACGCTGCAGGTCGTGCCGCGGCTGCTCGCGGCGGCCGCGCCGCCGGCGGGCCGCCGGCGCGGCCACGTCGGCGCGCAGGAGCGGGTCGAGCACGGCGGCACGGACCTGGTGGGCCTGCGCGAGTACGTGCCGGGCGACGACCTGCGCCGACTGCACTGGGCGAGCACCGCGCGCGTCGGCACGCCGATGGTCCGCGAGGACGCCGACCCCGCGCAGCCGCACCTCACGGTGCTGCTCGACGACCGTGCGGACGCGTACGGCGAGGTGGGGGACGGGTTCGAGGAGGCCGTGGACGCCGCCGCGTCGCTCGTGCAGGCGTGCGCGGCCGACGGCGTCCCCGCGCGCTGCGTGACGCTCACGGGTCGGCTCGACGTCGAGGTGCCCGCCGGGGTGCCGGGCACGGACGAGCCGCTGCGGGCGGCGGCCCACGCGGTCGACCGTCTGACGTTCGTCGCCCCGGCGGCCACCACGGGGCTCGACGCGGCGGTCGGCGTCCCGCCCGGTGGTGGCGCGGTCGTCGACGTGCTGGTCGTGGTGACCGGCGCGCGGGCGCCCCTGCCCGCGCTGCTGCTCGCCGGGCGCGGCGCCGCGACGCTCGTCCTGCTCGTGGTCGACCCGGCCCCGGCGCGCGTGCCCGCCGCGCCGGGTGTCGCGGTCACCGCCTGGGCGTGCGCGCTGCTGCTGCTGGCGTGCGTGCCGGCCGCGTCCGCGTTCACCTCGCCCGTCGTCCTCGCACCGCTCGCGGGTGCCGTGCTCGTGCCCGTCGCGCTCGTCGCGCTCGCGCGCCGCCTGCGTGTGCCCGCGTGGGCGACCGGCACGGCCGTGGTCGCGCTCGTGCTCGTCGTCGCGGCCTCGGTGGCGCGCGTGGGTGCGGTGGGCCCCGGCCCCGACGCCGCCGACGGGGCCGACGGGTCGGCGTGGCGCTCGACCGGTGCCGCCGCCGCGCTCGGGCCCGTGGCCGACGCCGTCGCGCGGCTCCTGACCGCTCCCCGCCCGGCCGCCCCCGTGCTCGCGCTGCCCGTCGTCGTCCTCACGGCGCTCGTGGCCCTCGGCGTCGCGCTCGCGCTGGGTCGGCGCGCGCCCGCGCGGACCGCGCCGCTCGTGGGTGCGAGCGTGCTGTACGGGGCGGCGCTGCTGCTCACGGCCGGCGCGGCCGACCGTGGCGTGGTCGCGGTCGCGCTGGTCGCGGTCGCCGCGGCGGGCTGGGTGCTGCTGGGCGGTGACGCCGTCGGGCGCGAGCGGGAGGCGCCGCGTCTCGGGCACGCCGCGCGCGGCCCGCGCACACGGTGGCGCGCGGGCGGGGTCGCCGGCCTCGTCGTCGTGGGGCTCGTCGCGGTCGCGGGCGTCGCGAGCGCGGGTGCCGTCGCCGGTCGGCCGTTCGAGCCGCGCGAGCACGTCACGCCGCCGCGCGTGCCGGCCGCGGCGGTGCACCCGCTCGCCGAGCTGTCCCGCTGGCAGACCGACGCGGGTGCGACCGTGCTGCGCGTGGCCGGCACGCACCCCGGCCACCTCACGTGGGTGACGCTCCCCGACTTCGACGGCACCGGCTGGTCGGCCGACCTCGACCTGCGCGAGGTCGGGACGGTGGTCGAGCCGTCCCTCGCGCCGGGGAGAGGGCGGGCCCCCGTCGACGTGGAGGTCGAGCTCGTCGCGCTCGCCGGCCCGTCGGGGTCCCCGGGCACCTGGTTGCCGTCGGTCGGCGACGTGGTCGCCACCACCGCGCCGCGTGCGCTCGTCGACGTCGACACCGGCGTCCTCGCGGTGCCGCCCACCCCCGACGGGCGGCTGCCCGCGGGCCTCACGTACCGCGTGCGCGGCGAGGCCGACGCGCCCGACGCCGCGCACGCCGCCGCGGCGGGCGTGCCCGGCGGGGCCGAGGTCGACCGCTACCTGCGGCTCGACCGCGTCCCGGCCGACCTGCGCGCCTACGCCCAGGACGTCGTGGCCGGCGCGCACTCGCGGCTCGACCAGGCCACCGTGCTGGCCGACACCGTGCGCGCCGACCGTGAGCTCGCGGTCGACGCCGTCAGCGGGTCGTCCTACGCGCGCCTGCGCGAGTTCCTGTTCGCCGACCGCGCGGACGGCGGCCAGGTCGGCACGAGCGAGCAGTTCGCCGGCGCCTTCGCGGTGCTCGCGCGCGCGGTCGGGCTGCCGTCGCGCGTCGTGCTGGGCTTCACGGTGCCGGGTGGAGCGGCGCAGGACGACCCCGCGCCGCGCGACGTCCGGGGGGCCGACGTGCGCGCGTGGGCCGAGGTCTACCTCGCGGGCCCGGGGTGGGTGCGGTTCGACCCGTCGCCCGACGCCGCGACCGCCTCGGGGGTCGTGCAGGACGCGCGCCCGCAGGACGCGGGCACCCCGGTCGAGGACGACGTGCCCGTCGACGAGCCGCAGGACGCGCCGCCGCCGGACGTGGACGGCGACGGCGCGGACCGCGACGAGGCCACGACGGGCGTCGCCGCGGGCGTGGTCGCCCTCGCGCTCGCGGCCGCGCTCGTCGGCGCGGCCCTGCTGGCGGTCGCGGTCCTGGCCGTCCTCGGTGCCCTGCGGCGTCGGCGGCTGCGCGCCGCGGGCGTCGTCGGGGCGTGGCAGCACGCGACCGAGGCGCTCGCGCGGCGCGACGGACCGCCGCGGGCCGCGGCCACCGCGCTCGACCTCGCCGAGCGCATCACCGAGCTGACGGGCGTCGAGACGTCGGCGGTGGCCCGCGACGCCGAGGCGGTCGCGTTCGGCGCCGCCGAGGTCGGCGACGACGGCGCCGCGTGGCGGTGCGCGCGGGAGGCCGATCGCCGCCTGCGGCGCGGTGCTGGCCCCGGCCGCCGGCTCGCGTGGTGGTTCGCGCCGACGCCGCGCGGACGTCGGCCGGTGCCGCCCGGCACCGACCGACGCGCCGTCAGCAGCGGAACCGGGCGACCTGCGCGCTGAGCGCCTGCGCGAGCGCGGCGAGGCCGTCGATGCGCTCACGCGCCTGGGCGATGCCGCTCGCGACCTCCTCGGTCGCACCGGCGACGTCGGAGATGTGCGCCGCGATCTGCTCGGAGCCCGCCGCGGCCTCCGTGATGTTGCGGCCCGACTCGTTCGTGGTCGCGGTCTGCTCCTCGACCGCCGACGCGATCGTCATCTGGTAGTCGTTGATCGAGCCCACGATCTGGGCGATCTCGCGGATCGCGTCGGCGGCGCCGCGCGAGTCGGACTGGATGGCCTCGATGCGCCGTGAGATCTCGTCGGTCGCGCGCGACGTCTGCTGGGCGAGCTCCTTGACCTCGCCGGCGACGACCGAGAACCCGCGACCGGCCTCGCCCGCGCGCGCCGCCTCGATCGTGGCGTTGAGCGCCAGCAGGTTCGTCTGGTCGGCGATCGCGGTGATGAGCCGCACGACGTTGCCGATCTCCTCGCTGGACTCGGCGAGGCTCACGACGGTGGTGTCGGTGCGGTCCGCCGCCTCGACCGCGGTCGCGGCGACCTGCGCGGCCTGCGTGGCGTTGCGGGAGATCTCGCGGATCGACGTCTCCATCTCGTGCGACCCCGACGCGACCGTGAGCACGTTGGTGGACACGCCCGTGGCCGCGGCCGTGACCTCCTCGGCGCGGCGCGACGCGCGCTCCGAGGCGTCCGCGACCGCGTTCGAGACGTGCTCGAGCTCCTCGCTGGCGCGCGCGAGCGACGTCGTGGTCGCCGAGATGTCGCGGACGAGCGCGGCGACCCGTTCGGCCGCCTCGTTGAGCGCCCGGGCCATCTGCCCGGTCTCGTCGTGCGAGTCCGCCGGGACGCGGACCGTGAGGTCGCCCTCGGCGAGCTGGCGCAGCGCGCCGCGCACCGCGTGCAGGCGGCGGATGATCCCGCCGGAGACGAACCAGGCGAGCGCACCTCCGGTCGCCAGGGCGACGAGCGCCGTGGTGATCGTCAACCAGCGGCTGCGCGTCTCGGTCGCCTGGACCTGCGCGTCGAGGTCGTCGACCTGCGTCTGGACCGCGGAGCGGAGGTCGTCGAGCGCACCGGCGACCACGAAGTAGGCGTCCCACCGCTCGCCCTGCCAGATCGTGTCGCCGTCGTCGAGCCGGCCGTCGCGCCACGCCGCGAAGATCTTCTGGTCGGCGTCGACGTAGCCCTGCCACGCGGAGTTGATGGCCGCGACGGCGTCCTGGCCCTCGGGCGTGAGCGTCGCGGGGTCGAGGTCGACGACGTTGTCCTGGAACTCCGTGATGCCCTGGGAGTAGCCGGTCATGTTGTCGCCACCCGTGGCGGCCGCGACGTCCCCGCCGGCGACGCGCGACGACCACGCCATGATCGCGAGGTAGTCGGCGGCCCACAGCATCCCGTAGCGGCCGGCCTCGACCCGGGCCTGCACGGCGACGGCCTCGTCGGCCCGGTCGCGCAGGGCCGCGACGCGCGCGGCGCCCTGCAGCGACGTCGTGGCCACCACGACGAGGCCCAGCATGAGCACGGCGGCGATCGTGAACACGCGCGTGCGGACGCTGCGGTCCGCGAAGCGCAGGCGGTGAGGGCGGGTCGTGCTCATGCGGTGCCTCCGGGTGCGCGGGACGTCGTGCGACGTCGTGCGCAGCACCTATCGGCGCGGGCGGCGCGGTCTGAGGAGAGTCGCGGGGTGAATGCGCGCGGTCGGGACCTGGGTCCCTGGCGTCAGGGCGCCGGTCGGTCGACGCACGCCTCGTCGGAGATGCCACGGCGCTGGGTGTCCTCGGTGAGGATCGCGATGAGGCGCAGGCACACGCGCGGCGCCTGCGGGTCGACGCCCTCGACCGTGTGGGTGGTCGCCCCGGCGGGCAGGGACACCAGCGCGCGCGGCGGGTCGCTCAGCGGGTCGACGACGACGAACGTCGCGCCGCCGCCGGTCGGGTCGCCCCACGTCAGCTCGACGCTCGTGCCGCGGTCCACGGCGACGACGTCGGTGGGGGCGACGCCGGGGTCCGAGACCTCGGGCTGCACCGGCCCCGTCGGCTCGGGCAGCGGGTCGTCGCTGACGGGGACCTCGGCGGCCGTCGGGGTGGCGTCCGGCGTCGGCACCGCGGCGTCCGAGGGTCGCTGCGAGGCCGCCCACGTCGTGACGCCGACGCCGACGGCGCTGCCGAGCAGGATCGCGCCGCCCACGAACGCCGCGACGCGCACCCACCCGCGCCGGGTGCCGGCGGGCTCCGCCGCGTCGGCCGCGCGCGTCGGCGGGGCGGGGGGAGC
>NZ_LNTD01000143.1 GCF_001462455.1 Cellulomonas sp. B6 | reverse complement strand
CACGCGCTGCAGACGCGGCTGCGGGCCCTGCTCGGGGCCGGGTTCGTCGGTGCGCCGGCCTGGCGCGGCGACCGACGGTTCTTCTCGCGGCGCGCGGCCGACGAGCGCACCCAGGCGTGGTCGCGCGCGCAGGACGACCTGTGGGCGGCGTACCGCGTGCGTGTGGAGGACGCGGCCGCCGGCACGCCGTTCGCGACGGACGCGCTGCAGACGCGGCTGCGGGCCCTGCTCGGGGCCGGGTTCGTCGGTGCGCCGGCCTGGCGCGGCGACCGACGGTTCTTCTCGCGGCGCGCGGGCGACCAGGAGCACGCGGTCGTGGTCGTCGCCGAGCCGGGCCCGGACGGCACGACGACCGAGCGTGTGCTCGTCGACCCGCTCGCGCTGGACGCGACCGGCACCACGACGCTCGACGCGTGGCAGCCGTCGAAGGAGGGCGACCTGGTGGCGTACCAGGTGTCGCACGGCGGCACCGAGGAGAGCGTGCTGCACGTGCTCGACGTCGCGAGCGGCGAGCTCGTCGACGGTCCCGTGGACCGTGCGCGCTACTCCCCCGTGGCGTGGCTGCCCGGCGGCGAGGCGTTCTACTACGTGCGCCGCGTGGCACCGGACCTCGTGCCGGCCGACGAGCAGCAGTACCACCGGCGCGTGTGGCTGCACCGGGTGGGCTCGTCGCCCGAGCAGGACGTCGAGGTGTTCGGCGCCGGGCTGGACATGACGAGCTACTACGGCGTCCAGGTCAGCCTCGACGGCCGGTGGCTCGTGGTGTCGGCGTCGGCCGGCACGGCGCCGCGCACGGACGTGTGGATCGCGGACCTCACCGTGCCGGGCGCGCACGAGGCGCCGGCGTTCACCGAGGTCGCGGTCGGCCTCGACGCCGAGGTCGGCGCGTGGGTCGCGCGCGACGGCAGGCTGTACGTGCACACCGACCTCGACGCGCCGCGCGGGCGGCTCGCGGTCACCGACCCGCGCACGCCCGGCGTCGCGCACTGGCGCACGCTGCTGCCGCAGGACGACGTCGCCGTGCTCGAGGGCGTCGCGTTCGTCGACGACGGCGACCCGACGGAGCCCACCGCGCTGCTCGCCGCGTGGCGGCGGCACACGGTGAGCGAGGTGACGGTCCACGACCCGGCGACCGGTGCGCGCACGGGCGAGGTCCCGCTGCCCGGGCTGGGCTCGGTGTCGGGGCTGGTCACGCGACCCGAGGGCGGGTCCGACGTGTGGTTCTCGTACACCGACCACGTGACGGTGCCGCGCGTGCACCGCTACGACGCGCGGACCGGCGACGTGACGCTCTGGGCCGCTCCTCCCGGGGCGCTGCCCGACGTGCCGCCCGTGCGCGCGCAGCAGGTCGAGGTCACGAGCGCCGACGGGACGACCGTGCGCGCGTTCGTGCTGGCCCGCGCCGACCGGCTCGACGCCGCCGGCCGCCCGCTCGCTGCCGCCCCGACGATCCTCTACGGCTACGGCGGGTTCCAGATCAGCCTCGACCCCGCGTACTCGGCGACCACGCTCGCGTGGGTCGAGGCCGGGGGCGTCTACGTCGTGGCGAACCTGCGCGGCGGCGGCGAGGAGGGTGAGGAGTGGCACCGCGCGGGCATGCGCGAGGCGAAGCAGAACGTGTTCGACGACTTCCACGCCGTGGCCGAGCGACTCGTGGCCGACGGCTGGACCACGCCCGGCGCGCTCGCGTGCTGGGGCGGGTCGAACGGCGGCCTGCTCGTGGGTGCGGCGGTGACGCAGCGCCCCGACCTGTGGGCGGCGGCCGTGTGCTCGGCGCCGCTGCTCGACATGGTGCGCTACCAGCGGTTCGGCCTCGGCGTGACGTGGACCGAGGAGTACGGCGACGCCGACGACCCGGTCGAGCTCGGCTGGCTGCTGGGCTACTCGCCGTACCACCGCGTGGTCGAGGGCACCGCCTACCCCGCGGTGCTGTTCACGGTCTTCGAGGGCGACACGCGCGTCGACCCGCTGCACGCGCGCAAGCTCGCGGCCGCGCTGCAGGCGGCGACGTCGTCCGACCCGCTCGAGCGGCCCGTGCTCGTGCGCCGCGAGGTCGGCGTCGGCCACGGCGCCCGCGCGCTGTCGCGGACGGTCGTGCTGGCGGTCGAGCAGCTCCAGCTCGTCGCGGACCGCACCGGTCTGCTGGAGATCTCGCGCGGGGGTGTCGCGTGAGCGCCGGGCTCGCCGCGTCCCTCGCGTCGTCGGTCGTGACGTCGCTCGCGACCCCCAGCGACGACCCGACGCTGCCCTCCCTCACGCCGAGCGGCCTGTCCGTGCCCGAGTGGGCCGAGCAGTGGGGCGCGTGGTTCGTGGGCGTGCCGCTGCGCATCGTGCTGATCCTGGTGTTCAGCGGGGTCTTCCTGCTCGTCCTGCGCCGCACGATCTCGACGGTCACGCGGCACATCGCCGAGGGCGACCCCGCCTCCGAGCGCGGCGTCCTGCGCCCGCTGGGTCGCACCGAGGTCGGGTCGGTCCTGCTCAAGGCCAACCCGTTGGCGACGGCACGCCGCGCGCAGCGCGCGCGCACGATCGGCTCGGTGCTCCGCTCGACGGCGTCGATCGTGGTCGGGTCGATCGCCGGGATCCTCGTGCTCGACGCGCTGGGCATCAACCTCGCACCGTTCATCGCCTCGGCGGGGATCGTCGGCGTCGCGGTCGGCTTCGGCGCGCAGAGCCTGGTCAAGGACTTCCTGTCCGGGCTCTTCATGCTGCTGGAGGACCAGTACGGCGTGGGCGACGTGGTCGACGTGGGCCCCGCGACGGGCACGGTCGAGGCCGTGGGTCTGCGCGTCACCAAGGTGCGGGACGCCGACGGCACGCTCTGGTACGTCCCCAACGGCTCGATGGTGCGCGTGGGGAACAAGACGCAGGGCTGGGCCACGGCCGTGGTCGAGGTCGACGTCGACTACTTCGTCGACGTCGACGAGGCGCGCGCGCTACTCGAGGAGGCGGCCGCGACGGTCGCCGCCGACCCGGTCGTGGGCGCCTACCTGCAGGGTGCGCCGACCGTGACGGGCGCCGAGAAGCTCGCCGCCGACGCGGTCGGCCTGCGGCTGTCCGTCCGCACCGCCCCCGCGATGCAGTGGGAGGTCGCGCGCCACCTGCGCGTCGCGGTGCGTCAGGTGCTCGAGGCCGCGGGGGTCCCGCTCGCCGGGCAGCGCGACGCGTTCGACGCGCACCGGGCGCGACTGGCGGGCGACGCGCCCGCGCCCGCCGACGCCTCGAACGACGTCGAGCCGGCGCCGACGGACCCGGCGTCCGCCGACGACGCGACGGCGGACGGGGCACCCGGGGCCGAGGCGGCGCGCGGTCGCGACCCGCACGACACCCCCGTGCACGACGTCGTCGATCCCCCCGAGCCCCCGGGTCCGGCGCGGACCTGACGGCGCGGGGCCTCCGACCACCCGGGGAGCCGTCCGCGCGCGGCGACCGGATCAGCGCGCCCGGCGCGCGCGTCGGGGGTGGCCCCTCAGCCGGCCGACCAGTCCAGCAGCGGCGTCCCGGCGGTCACGCGGTCACCGTCGGCGACGAGCCGCACGAGGTCCGCGGCCTCGCCCTGCAGCGCGACCACCGGGCACGCCGTCACGAGGCCCGCCGCGGCGACGTCGACGGGTGACCACGTGAGCACGCGGTCCCCGGCCCGCACGTGCTGCCCTCGGTCGACGTGCAGCACGAAGCCCGAGCCGCGCAGCGTCACGGTGTCGATGCCGACGTGCACCAGCACGCCGCGGCCGTCGTCGAGCTCGAGCGCGAACGCGTGCGGGTGCAGGGCACCCACGACGCCGTCGCACGGGGCCAGGACGTCCTGCCGCCCGACGCGGTCGGGCTCGACCGCGAGCCCGGGGCCGACCATCTCCTGGGCGAACACCGCGTCGGGCAGGTCGGCCAGCGCTCGGACCACGCCGGCCACCGGGCTGACGAGCCGGACCGTCGTCACGCGGCGGTGCCGCTCAGCGCAGGTTGTCGAGCTCGGCGGCCAGGTGGTCGGCCTCGGGGCCGACGATGACCTGGACGATCCGACCCGACCGCACGACCCCGAACGCGCCGCTGGCCTTGAGCGCGGACTCGTCGACCAGCTGCGCGTCCCCGACCTCGACCCGCAGGCGCGTGATGCACGGCTCGAGGTCGACCACGTTCGCCTCGCCGCCGAGTGCGGCCAGGATCTGCTCTGCCTTGCTCAATGGCTCTCCCCGGGATCGTCGTCGCCGCGTGGCGCAGGAGCGGCGCGGGAGAACGGCCTCCCGTGCGCCCACGGCCCCTGCGTGTCGCGTGCGGTGGTCCTCAGGCTACCTCCGTCGGCCGCGCACCCGCCCGTGCCGTCCACGCCCCGGCGGGTCACGACGCGCCGCACGGGTCGCCGTGTGGACCGGTGCGCGCGCCCGGGCCAGACTGCGAGGGCACGGCGACGACGGCGGGCCCGCACCCGCCGCCCCCGCGTCGTCGGCACGCTCCGAGGAGGTCCGGTGGTCAGCACGCAGGTCGTCACGGGAATCGGCGTCAGCCCGGGCCGTGCGGTCGGTCCCGTGGTGCACCTGCCGGACGCGGTCGCCGAGCCGCCCGCGGGGCGCCGGCTGGCCCCCGGTGCCGACACGGACGCCGCCGCCCAGGTGGTCGCGTCCGCCGCCGCGGCGGTGCGGGACGAGCTCGACGCCGCCGCCGACGCCGCGGACGGCGAGGTCGCGGCCCTGCTGTACGCGACCGCGGCGATGGCCGCCGACCCCTCGCTCGTGGCCGACGCCCAGCAGCGCGTGCGCGCCGAGCACCTCGTGCCCGAGCGGGCGGTGTGGGAGGCCGCGGACGCCGTCTCCGCCCAGCTCGAGGCGCTCGGCGGGTACATGGCCGAGCGCGTGCGCGACGTGCTCGACGTGCGCGACCGGCTCGTGGCCCACCTCACCGGGCAGCAGGCGCCCGGCGTGCCGGTGCGCGCGACGCCCTACGTCCTCGTCGCGCACGACCTGGCACCCGCGCTGACCGCGACGCTCGACCCGGCGCGCGTGCTCGCGGTGGTGACCGCGGCCGGCGGTCCGACGTCCCACACGGCGATCCTCGCGCGCGCCCGGGGCATCCCGGCGGTGGTCGCCGCCGCCGGGGCGCTGGACGTCCCGGAGGGGACGCTGCTGCTCGTCGACGGCGCGGCCGGCACCGCGACGCCCGACCCGTCGGACGAGGCCGTGGCCCGCGTGCGCGCGCTGGCGGGGACCACGCGGACGTTCGACGGTGACGGCCGCACAGCCGACGGCCACCGCGTCGAGCTGCTCGCGAACGTCGGGGACCCCGCCGAGGCGCAGGCGGCCGCCGACTCGGGGGCCCAGGGCGTGGGGCTGTTCCGCACCGAGTTCGCGTTCCTGGACCGCACGCAGGCGCCCGACGTCGACGAGCAGACCGCCGCGTACTCGCGCGTGCTCGCGGCGTTCGACGGCCGCAAGGTGGTCGTCCGCACGCTCGACGCGGGTGCCGACAAGCCGCTGCCGTTCCTGCACGCGGCCCCCGAGGCGAACCCCGCGCTCGGCGTGCGCGGGCTGCGCGTGGCCGACGCGCGCCCCGAGGTGCTGGAGGACCAGCTCACCGCGATCGCGCGGGCCGCCGCGGCGCACCCCGGCACGACCACGTGGGTCATGGCCCCGATGGTCGCCACGGTCGACGAGACCGAGCGGTTCGTCGCCGCGTGCGCGCGGCACGGCCTGCCGACCGCGGGGATCATGGTCGAGGTGCCGAGCGCCGCGCTGCTGGCCGGTCCGCTCCTCGCGCACGCCCGGTTCGCGAGCATCGGCACCAACGACCTCACGCAGTACACGATGGCCGCCGACCGCCTGCTGGGGGACGTCGCCGCGTTGTCCGACGCGTGGCAGCCCGCCGTCCTGCGGCTCGTCGAGGCCACGTGCCAGGGGGGCGCCGCGCAGGCCCGGCCCGTGGGGGTGTGCGGCGAGGCCGCGGCCGACCCCGCGCTCGCGGTCGTGCTCGTCGGGCTCGGGGTCACCTCGTTGTCGATGACGCCGCGCGCGCTGCCCGACGTCGCGGCCGTGCTCGCGGCGACCGACCTCGCGACGTGCCGCGTGCTCGCGCGCCGCGCCGCGGACTCCCCGAGCGCGGCCGACGCGCGCGCCGTGGTCCGGGCCGGCCTGCCGGTGCTCGACGACCTCGGGCTCTGACGGGGGTGCCGCGGGGTGTCCTCGAGCGCGTGCGAGGCGTCTGACGTGGCACGACGCACACCGGCGCCCCAGCGGGCCGCGCACGGGGGCGTGTGAGGATGGACCGCGTGAGAGACGACTCGTTCTACGCCGCGATCGGCGGTCACGACACGTTCGTGCGGCTCGTCGACGAGTTCTACCGCGGCGTCGCGGGTGACCCGGTGCTGCGACCGATGTACCCCGAGGAGGACCTCGGGCCCGCCGCGCGGCGCATGACGATGTTCCTCGAGCAGTACTGGGGCGGACCGTCCACGTACTCCGAGGAGCGCGGCCACCCGCGCCTGCGCATGCGCCACCAGCCGTTCAAGGTCAACCCCGACGCGCGCGACCGGTGGCTCACGCACATGCGGGCCGCCGTCGACTCGCTCGACCTCGCCCCCCTGCACCGCGCGCAGCTCTGGGACTACCTCGAGCGCGCCGCGCACTCGCTGATCAACACCTTCGAGGACTGACATGAGCCGCCCCACGGACGACCTCCCCGACGACCTCCCGGACGACGGCGGTGCGACCGCCGCGGTGCTGCGCGCGCTCGACCTGAACGCCGACCCGACGTACCCCGACCTGTACCAGGGCCCGAACCTCACCGGTCCCCGCGCGCGCGTCTACGGCGGGCAGGTGCTCGCGCAGGCGACGGTCGCCGCCGGACGCACGGTCCCCGACGACCGGCTCCCGCACTCGCTGCACGGCTACTTCCTGCGCGCGGGGGACCCGACGATCCCGATCGAGTTCTCGGTCGAGCGGCTGCGCGACGGCCGCTCCTTCACGGCCCGCCGCGTGCACGCGCTGCAGGAGGGTCGCCCGATCCTGTCGATGATCGCGTCGTTCCAGGAGCACCAGCCCGGCCTGGAGTACGCCGAGGAGATGCCCGCCGACGTGCCCGACCCGACGCAGGTGCGCTCGGCGCTCGAGGAGCTCGCCGACATCGACCACCCCGCGGCACGGTTCTGGGCGCAGGAGTCCGCGTTCGACCTGCGGCACGTCGGCCGCTCGCTGTTCCTGGCACCCGACCCGGACTCGCCGCTCGGGCGGCAGATGGTCTGGATGCGTGCCCGCGCGCCGCTGCCGGACGACCAGCTGCTCCACCGCGCGCTGCTCGCGTACGCGTGCGACCAGGTCATGCTCGAGCCCGTGCTGCGGCGCGCGGGCCGCGCGTGGGTCTCGGCCAACCAGTCGATGGCGAGCCTCGACCACGCGATGTGGTGGCACCGCGACCTGCGGGTCGACGAGTGGCTGCTGTTCGTGCAGTCGACCCCGAGCGCGCAGGGCGGCCGCGGCCTGGGCGCCGCGCGCGTGTTCGACCGCAGCGGGACGCTCGTCGCGTCGATGGCGCAGGAGGGCATGATCCGGCTCCCCGGCGACGCCTGAGCCACCCGGGCGGCCCTCGCTGCGCCCGCTCCCCCGGCCCCGGCATGCGCACCGGGGCGGACCGGGTGACACTGCCCGCATGGTTCGGCTCCGACGGGTGCGCATCGACCAGCCGGGGTGGACCCGTCGCCGGTCCGGCTCCGGCTTCGTGTACCTCGACCTCGAGAGCCGACGCATCGTCGACGCCGAGCACCTCGACCGGATCACGACGCTCGCGATCCCGCCGGCGTGGCGCGAGGTGTGGATCTGCCCGCTCCCGCAGGGGCACATCCAGGCCGCGGGCCTCGACGACGCGCAGCGCCGCCAGTACCTGTACCACCAGCAGTGGCACGCGCGGCGGGCGCGGCTCAAGCACGAGCACGTCCTGCAGGTCGCCCGCCGGCTGCCCGCCGCGCGGCGCCGCGTGCGGGCGGACCTCGCGCTCGACGGGTTCCCGAGGGACAAGGCGCTCGCGCTCGCGTTCCGCCTGCTCGACCGCGCGTACCTGCGGGTCGGGACCGAGGGGTACACGCGGCGGCACGGCTCGTTCGGGCTCGCGACGCTGCGCCGCGAGCACGTCCACGTGCTGCCGGACGAGGACGGCCGTCCCGGCGCGGTGCACCTGCGCTTCCCCGCGAAGTCGGGCCAGGTGCGCGACACCGTCGTCGACGACGAGACCGTCGCCGAGCTCGTCCGCACGCTGCTGCGCCGCCGCGACGACAGCCCCGAGCTGCTCGCGTGGCGCGACGACGCGGGCTGGCACGACGTGACGAGCGCGGACGTCGGCGGCTACGTGCGCGACCGGCTGGGCGAGGCCACGCCCAAGGACTTCAGGACGTGGCACGCCACGGTCCTCGCGGCGCGGGGCCTCGCGGACGCCGGTCCCCCGCCGGCCAGCGAGCGGGGCCGACGCCGTGTCGTCACGTCGGTCGTCAAGGCCGTCGCCGAGGAGCTCGGCAACACGCCGACCGTCGCGCGCGCGTCGTACGTCGACCCGCGCGTCGTCGAGCTGTGGGAGCGCGGCGTGACGATCGCGCCCACGCGCTCGCAGGCGGTCGGCGAGCGGCGCACGCTCGAGCTGCTGACGTCCTGAGCACGCGCTGAGCGTCGCGGTCGCCCGGCGTGCGGGGCACCGGTGCGGGCCGCAGACTGCAGCGATGAGCGACGAGCGTCCCGACCTCCCGCCCGGGACCGCCCCCGAGGCCGACCTCGCGCCGACGCCCGTCGCGACGACCCTGCCGGGGCTCGTGCCCGGCACGGGCCCCGACGGCCGGCCGCGGCCCGACGCGCCGCTCGTGGCCGTGACGGGTGTGACGGGGTACGTCGGCGGTCGCCTCGTGCCCGAGCTGCTCGCCGCGGGGTACCGCGTGCGCGCGCTCGCGCGCCACCCCGAGCGGCTGCGCGGCCGTCCCTGGTACGACCAGGTCGAGGTCGTGCGCGCCGACGCGTCCGACCCCGAGCAGATCCGCGCCGCGCTCGACGGAGCCGACGTCGCGTACTACCTCATCCACTCGCTCGGCACGGGCCGCTCGTTCGAGCAGCGCGACCGGCACACGGCGCTCGTGTTCGGCCGTGCCGCGCGCGAGGCCGGCGTCGGCCGGATCGTGTACCTCGGCGGCCTGACGCCCGAGGGCGAGGAGCTCTCGCCGCACCTGGCGTCGCGCACCGAGGTCGGCGAGATCCTGCTCGCGTCGGGCGTGCCGACGACCGTCCTGCGCGCCGCGGTGATCCTCGGGTCGGGCTCGGCGTCGTTCGAGATGATGCGTTACCTCACGGAGCGGCTGCCGGCGATGACCGTGCCGAAGTGGGTGTCGAACCGCATCCAGCCGATCGCGATCCGCGACGTGCTGCGCTACCTCGTCGGCTCGGCCGCGATGCCGGCGGACGTCTCGCGCGCGTTCGACATCGGCGGGCCCGAGGTGCTGACGTACCGCGACATGATGCAGCGGTACGCGCACATCGCGGGCCTGCCGCCGCGCGTCATCGTCCCCGTCCCCGTGCTGTCGCCGCAGCTGTCGAGCCTGTGGGTGTCGCTGGTCACGCCCGTGCCCGGCGGGCTCGCGCGGCCGCTCGTGGAGTCGCTCGTGCACGAGGTCGTGTGCGACGAGCACGACGTCGCCGCGTACGTGCCCGACCCGCCCGAGGGCCTCATCGGCTTCGACCGCGCCGTGCGCCTCGCGCTCGCGCGCGTGCGCGGTGCGAGCGTCGCGACCCGGTGGTCGTCCGCCGCGGCGCCCGGGGCGCCGAGCGACCCGCTGCCGTCCGACCCCGACTGGGCCGGCGGCTCGCTGTACGTCGACGAGCGGCGCGTACGCGTCGACGCCTCCCCCGCGTCGCTGTGGCGCGTCGTCGAGGCCGTGGGCGGTGAGCGCGGCTGGTACTCCTGGTCGCTCGCGTGGCGCGTGCGCGGCCTGCTCGACCGCGTCGTCGGCGGCCCGGGCCTGCGGCGCGGGCGCCGCGACCCCGCGCGGCTGCTCGTCGACGACGCGGTGGACTTCTGGCGCGTCGAGGAGATCCGGCCCGGGCGGCTGCTGCGGCTGCGCGCCGAGATGCGGCTGCCCGGGCTCGCGTGGCTCGAGCTGCGCGTCGAGCCGGACGACGACGCGGCCGCCGACGACGACGGCGCGGGCGCCTGGGCCCCCGAGCAGTGGCGCCGCCCGCCCGTGGTGTTCGCGCAGCGCGCGCTGTTCCACCCGCACGGCCTGGCAGGCCAGCTCTACTGGTGGGCCGTGTACCCGTTCCACGGCGTGGTGTTCGGCGGCATGCAGCGCAACGTCGCGCGGGCGGCAGAACGCGCCGAGCGCGCGCGCCGCGACCGCGGGGGCGCGTCGTCGGCGACGACCGTCACGCGCGACGGCGCATGACCACGGGCTCCTCGAGGTACGGCTCCCAGACGGCACGCTCGTCCGCGGTCAGCCGGCGCGGCGCACCCGTCGCGGTGTCCACCAGCACGATCGTCGTGATGGCCTTGGCGTACACGGTCGCGCCCGGCGTCGACGTCGGCGCGTCCCGCACCTCGTAGCAGACGTCGAGGCTCGCACCGCCCAGGTGCCCGATCCACAGCTCGATGACGACGGGTGCGCGTCGGTACGGCAGGGGCCGCACGTACTGGATCTCCTGGCGCGCGACGAGCGTCGACGTGAGGGCGCCGGGTCCGGCGTCGAGCACCGCGGTGGGCCGCCCGCCGTCGGCCGGCGTGCCGTCGGGGGCGTCCGGGTGGCGCCAGAACACCTCGATGCGCGCCTCCTCCAGCAGGCGCAGCATCTCGACGTTGTTGACGTGCGCGTACGCGTCCATGTCGGACCAGCGCAGCTGCACCGGCACCTCGATCCTCGCCATGCCCGTCCCCTCGTCGTCCCCCGGCCGGTGTCGTGCGCGGCACCCGGCCCGGTTCATCCTCGCGCGGGACGCGACGCCGCGGGAAATCGGTGGTCGCGCGCACCCCGCCCCCGCCAGGGTGGTCGCCATGAGCAGCACCACCACGTGGCGGGTCGAGGACGCCCCGCGCACGCCGAGCGACCCCGCCCACCCCGACGCGTGGGCCGTGCAGGCCCTGTGCGACATCGACCACGCGCGCCAGCACGCGCTGCACGGCTGGACCGACCTGTGGGCGCCGCTGGTGGTGCGCGTGCCCATCCTGCTGTCCGACGACTACGGGACGAAGCTCGTGGTGGTCGCGCTCGCCCCCGACGCGCCCGCGGACCCCGGCGCCGACGACGTCCTCGGCGTGGGCGTCGTCGTGCTGCCGCACGCCGACAACACGCACGTCGCGCACGTCGACGTCGTCGTCCGTCCCGGGCACGAGGGCAAGGGCGTCGGCACCGCGCTGCTGCGGCACGTCGAGGAGGTCGCCGCGGCGCACGAGCGCACGTCGCTCCTGGCCTGGACGACGCACGCACCCGAGCCGCCGCCCGGACCGGGCGCGCTCGAGGCGCCGACGGGCGAGGGCCGCGTGCCGGCCGACGCCCACGCGGTGCGGTTCGCGCAGCGCCACGGCTACGTGCTGGAGCAGGTCGCCCGGCACTCCGTCCTGACCCTGCCGGGCGACGAGGACGCGCGCGCCGCGCTCCTCGCCGACGCGCGCGCCGCCGCCGGCCCCGAGTACCGCACGCACACGTGGTGGGACACCGTGCCCGACGCGTGGCTCCCGGCGCTCGCGGTGCTGTGGACCCGCATGAGCACGGACGCGCCGAACGCGGGCTACGACACCGAGGAGGAGCGCTGGGACGCCGAGCGGGTGCGCCACCACCTGCTGACGCGCGCGCGGCGCCACCAGCGCGTGCTGCTCACGGCCGCCGAGCACGTGCCGACCGGGACGCTCGCGGCGTTCACGGTGCTCGAGGTGCCCGTGCCGGACGTGCCGTTCGGGTTCCAGGAGGACACGCTCGTGCTGCGCGAGCACCGCGGGCGCCGCCTCGGCATGCTCGTCAAGGCCGTCAACCTCGACGCGTACGCCGCCTGGCGCCCCGGCGAGCGTCGCCTGCACACGTGGAACGCGCAGGAGAACACCCACATGCTCGCGATCAACGTCGCGCTCGGGTACGCGCCGCAGGCGGTCAGCGCGGGGTGGCAGCGGCGCACGACGTGACGACGACGCCGGGTGTCACCCCCGCCGCCCGGTGACGGCGCGCACGTCGGCGCCGGGCGGCACGGGTCCCGCGTGGCGACGGCCCCCTGCCGGCCCTCAGGCGGCGGCGGTGAGCGCGGCGCGGCGGCACGCCGCGAGCGCGTCGGTCTCCGTCGCGAGGGGCTCGACCACGAGCCGTCGGGCGACGTCGGCGACGGCCGCGCGCAGTCGTCGCGCGGCCGCCCGCGCGCGTCGGTGCGCGCCGACGCGCGCGGCGAGCGACCCGAGCAGCGCGAGCAGGACGCCGCCGACCAGACCACCCAGCAGCAGCGCGGTCGGCGCGGGCAGCGGCCCCCACACGGGTGTGGCCGGCTCGGGCAGCCGGAGGTAGGCGAGCAGCGCGAGGGCGCCGAGCCACGCACCGCCCGCGACGGCCGCCACGAGCAGCAGCGCGTGCAGCGCACCGACGGCCCGCCACCACCGGGCGGGCGTGGACGGCAGCAGCGACGTGCGGGCCACCGCGTGGTCGAGCGCGTCGGGCAGCGCCGTCACGTCGACCCGCTCACGCGCGGCCAGGACCCACGGGTCGGGCGCACCGGCGAGCACCGCGTCGACGTGGTCCCGCACGGCCGTCGCCGCGGCGGCCCGGTGCGCGGGCCCCGCCGGCGGCAGCGACGTGCGCGTGGCCTCCGCCTCGGCCGCGGACCGCGGCTCGAGGTGCAGCCGGCGCAACGGGTCCGGGCGCAGCCGCGCGAGCCACCGCACCGGCGGCCAGCCGACGTGACCGGCGGCCCGGCGCACCGCGGAGCGGCGCACGGCGTCGACGACGGTCGGGACACCGGCGGCGTCCGCGAGAGCGGCGACGAGGTCGTCCGTGCCCGTGGCCCGCGCGCGACCCCGCGGGACGGGCCCGCACGCGGCCGCCACCTCGCGGGCCGCGGCGCGCAGGTCCGCGCCGAAGCGCCGGGTCGTCGACTCGCGACGCTCGACGGCGACCCGGACGAGGTCGCGCAACGCGGCCACCCCGTCACCCGTGCGCGCCGACGCCGCGAGCACCCGCGCGCGCGGCAGACCGTCCGCCGCCGCGAGGCGCGCGAGGTCGGCGACCACCGCGTCCCGCTCCGCCGGGCCCAGCCGGTCGGCCTGGTTGAGGACCAGGACGACGACGTCGTCGCGGCCCGCCAACCCGCGCAGGTAGCCCTCGTGCAGCGCGGCGTCGGCGTACTTCTGCGGGTCGACGACCCACACCAGCAGATCGGCGCGCGCGACGAGCCGGTCGGCGCGTTCACGGTGCTCGACGACCACCGAGTCGTGGTCGGGCAGGTCGAGCAGCACGAGCCCGGCGGGCAGGCCCGATCCCGCCGGGACGATGTGGCGCCGCGCGACCTCGAGCCAGTCGAGCAGCGGGACCGGGTCTCCCCCGCCCGGCGGCGACCCGACGACGACGGCGGACGGGTGCGACGTCGTCGGACGGCGCACGCCCGTCGCGGCGAGGTCGGCACCCGCGAGCGCGTTGAGCAGGCTGGACTTCCCCGAACCCGTCGCGCCCGCGAGCGCGACGACCGTGTGCTCGGCCGACAGCCCGACCCGCTCGCGCACGCGTGCCAGCAGCGCGCGCGGATCGTCGGTGACCGTGCCGGGCAGCCGGTCGCCCGCCGCGTCGAGCGCCGCCCCGAGCGCCTCGGCACGCTGCGCGAGCGTCGGCGTCACGCGTCGTCCCCCGTGTCGTGGCCGCGGGTGGTGCCGTCGTGGGCGGTGCCGTCGGTGGTGCCGTCGGTGGCGGCGTCGGTGGTGCCGTCGCCGGCCGCGGCTCGACGCCCGAGCAGGCGACGCCAGAACCCCGCCCGCGGCGCCGCGCCCGCGGAGTCCGAGCCCCGCCGCGGCGACTCCCCGCGTGACGGCGGCGCGGCAGCGAGCCCGGCGCCGCGCAGGGACCCGCCACCGGCAGTCGGCGTGGCCGCAGCGGGCACCCGTGCGGCACGGTCGGCGCGCGCCGCGCGCCGGACCTCCCGCGCGGCGGCGCGCAGCGCGCCGCCGGACGCGTCGCGCGTCCCGAGCGCGTCGAGCTGGGCCGTGTAGCGCTCGGCCTCGGCGCGCAGCAGCGCGTCGACCCGCGCGTCGAGCCGCTCGCGCGCGAGCGTCGTGAGGCGGCGCACCGCGTCGTCGCCGAACACGGCCTCGAGGAGCTTCTGGGCGACCACCGCGGTGCCGCCCGCGATTCCCACCTCGACACCCGTGAGCCCGCCGGTGGACGCGAACGCGAGCACCATGAGGCTCACGCCCGCGGCGTTGACGCCGAACGACAGGTACCGTGCGGTGCCGCGCCGCTGCGCCCCCTGCTCACGCACCAGGTCCAGCACGTCGGCCTGCCAGCCCCGCACCTCGGCGTCCACCTGGGCGCGCAGCGTCGCGGAGGCGCGCGACAGGTCGAGGTCCGGCAGCAGCGCGGCGCCGGCGGCGTCCCCGCGCCACGCGGCGTGCGCGCGCACCGCGGCGGCGTCGGCCGCGTCGAGGACGACCGCACCGAGCCCGTGGGCGATCGCCTGCTCGACGCGCGGCGCGGGTGCGGGGCGGCCGCGCAGCACGCGGGCGACGGCGTCGCGGGCACGGCCGACGCCGTGCTCGACCGAACGCAGCAGGTCGCCGGTGCCGACGAGCTCCTGCCAGCGGGCGAGCACCTCGCCGCGCAGCATCGCACCGTCCGAGGTCGCCGCGCGCACCTGGGCGGCCGCGTCGGCGTACGCGCTCGTGACGGCCGTGCGCAGCCGCGCGTCGGCCACGGCCTGCCCGTCGGCGGCGTCGGCGAGCACGTCGGCACGTCGCACGAGGTCGTCGACGACGCCGTCCCGCGTCGCGGTCGCGACCCGGTCACGCGCACCGGCGTCCGCGCCCAGGTCCGTGAGCCACGTCGCGACCGGAGCGACGGCGGCCGCGGGCAGCAGGCGGTCGGCGGTGTCCGACTCCGGGACGGCGAACAGCGGCGCACCGGCCAGGCCGTGCCGGTCCATGAGACGCCGCAGGTCCTCGACCACCTCCTGCGTCCCGGGGTCGAGCCGGTCGACCACGAGCGCGACCTGCGCGTGACGCTGCGCCGCACCGTGCAGCAGGTCCCACGGCACCGCGTCGGCGTACCGGGCGGCGGTGGTGACGAAGAGCCACAGGTCGGCCGCGTCGAGCAGCTGCGCCGCGAGCCGACGGTTGTCCGCGTCGACCGAGTCGACGTCGGGCGCGTCGAGGAGCGCGAGACCGCGCGGCAGCGTCGCCGACGGCACCAGACGCAGGGCTCGCCCGCCGTCGACGGGTGCTCCGGCGCCGGCCGCGGGCGGCCCGTCGTCCGCCGTGCCGTTCGCCGTGCCGTTCACCCTGTCGCCCGCCGCGTCGTCCGCCGTGGCGCGGTCGCGGCCGGCGCTCGCGTGCGTCGTGACCCGGGCGAGGCCGGGCAGGACGCGGTCCGTGGAGAACCACCGCGCGTCGAGCGGGTGGTGCACGAGCACGGGGGCGCGGGTCGTGGGGCGCAGGACGCCGGGGGCGGAGACCTCCTGCCCGAGCAGCGAGTTGACGAGCGTGGACTTGCCCGCGCCCGTCGAGCCGCCCACGACGACGAGCAGCGGCGCGTCGTGCGCCCGCAGCCGCGGCAGCAGGTAGTCGTCGAGCTGGGCGAGCACGGCGGACCGCGCGTCGCGGGCCGCCTCGACGCCCGGCCCGTCGAGCGCGAGCACGAGCGACCCGAGCCGGGCGCGGAGCGCCTCGAGCGCGGCGACGAGCGGGGCTGCCTGCGGCTGCGCGGGCGCGGACCCGGCGGGTCCCGGGCCGCTGACCTCGGCGTCCGTCATGGCGCCAGTCTGCCCGAGCAGGGGCCGGGCGGCCCGGCGGAACCACCGCGTGGCAAAGGCCCGGCGGCCGCTCGGGGCAGGGAGCTCGGCCGACGCGTCGACGTCGGGGCAAGCCGACGACGTGGACGTGCCGACGACGTGGACGTGCGACGTCGTGGACGCGCCGACATCGTGGCCGTACCGACGTCGCGAGGCGCCGCGGTCGGGACCGACGGTGTCGGGCCGGGACGCCGCAGGGCCCGGGCGCACGTGGCGTCCGGGCCCTGCAGGTCCGTGCGGGTCGGGTCCCGACGACGTCGGTGCACGACGTCCCGGCGACCCCCGACGGTGTCAGTCGCGCCGCAGCTTGCGGTACGTCACGCGGTGCGGACGCGCGGCGTCGGCACCGAGACGCTGGACCTTGTTCTCCTCGTAGGAGGCGAAGTTGCCCTCGAACCAGTACCAGTTCGACGGGTTCTCCTCGGTGCCCTCGTAGGCGAGGATGTGCGTCGCGACGCGGTCGAGGAACCACCGGTCGTGGGAGACGACCACGGCGCAGCCGGGGAACTCGAGCAGCGCGTTCTCGAGCGAGCCGAGGGTCTCGACGTCGAGGTCGTTGGTGGGCTCGTCGAGCAGCAGCAGGTTGCCGCCCTGCTTGAGGGTGAGCGCGAGGTTCAGACGGTTGCGCTCACCGCCCGACAGCACGCCCGCGGGCTTCTGCTGGTCCGGTCCCTTGAACCCGAAGGACGCGACGTACGCGCGCGACGGGATCTCGACGTTGCCGACCTTGAGGAAGTCGAGCCCGTCGGACACGACCTCGAACAGCGTCTTCTTGGGGTCGATGCCACCGCGCGACTGGTCGACGTACGAGATCTTGACGGTCTCGCCGATCTTCAGGTCGCCGCCGTCGAGCGGCTCGAGGCCGACGATCGTCTTGAAGAGCGTCGTCTTGCCCACGCCGTTGGGGCCGATGACGCCGACGATGCCGTTGCGCGGCAGCGTGAAGCTCAGCCCGTCGATCAGCACCCGCCCGTCGAAGCCCTTCTGGAGGCCGTTCGCCTCGAGGACGACGTTGCCCAGGCGCGGGCCCGGCGGGATCTGGATCTCCTCGAAGTCCAGCTTCCGCGTCCGCTCGGCCTCGGCCGCCATCTCCTCGTAGCGCGCGAGACGCGACTTCGACTTGGTCTGGCGCCCCTTGGCGTTCGACCGCACCCACTCCAGCTCCTCCTTGAGGCGCTTGGCGAGCTTGGCGTCCTTCTTGCCCTGGACCTGCAGACGCTCCTGCTTCTTCTCCAGGTACGTCGAGTAGTTGCCCTCGTAGGGGTAGAGCCGACCGCGGTCGACCTCGCAGATCCACTCCGCGACGTGGTCGAGGAAGTACCGGTCGTGCGTGACCGCGAGGATCGCGCCCGGATAGTCCTTGAGGTGCGCCTCCAGCCACAGCACGCTCTCCGCGTCGAGGTGGTTGGTGGGCTCGTCGAGGAGCAGCAGGTCGGGCTTCTCCAGGAGGAGCTTGCACAGCGCGACGCGACGACGCTCACCACCGGACAGCACGGAGACGTCCGCGTCCGGCGGCGGGCACCGCAGCGCGTCCATCGCCTGCTCGAGCTGCGCGTCGAGGTCCCACGCGTCCGCCGCGTCGATGGCCTCCTGCAGCTGGCCCATCTCGGCCAGGAGCGCGTCGAAGTCCGCGTCGGGCTCCGCCATGAGCGCGGAGATCTCGTTGTAGCGGTCGAGCTTGCCCTTGATCTCGGCGACGCCCTCCTCGACGTTGCCGAGGACCGTCTTCTCCTCGTTCAGCGGCGGCTCCTGCTGCAGGATGCCGACCGTGAACCCGGGCGACAGGCGCGCCTCGCCGTTCGACGGCTGGTCGAGCCCCGCCATGATCTTGAGGATCGTCGACTTGCCGGCGCCGTTGGGGCCGACGACGCCGATCTTGGCGCCGGGCAGGAAGTTGAGGGTGACGTCGTCGAGGATGACCTTGTCACCGTGCGCCTTGCGCGCCTTGTACATGCTGTAGATGAACTCAGCCACTGGGTGCTCGTCCGCTCCTGGTGAGTCGTGGTGGCGCCGCGGGCCGGGACGCGCGCGCACCGGCGTGCGGGTGAGGCACGGTGGGGTGCGCGGGTGCCGGCCGGCGGCGCCGGATGCCGATCCACCAGCCTAGGCGATCAGGCGCGTCCGGCCAGCGCCGGGACGCCGCGCGTCTCGTCCGCGTCCGTGTCCGTGTCCGCCGCACCCACACCCGCGTCCTCGAGGAGGTCGTCGGTCACGTCGGCGGGCTCGTCGGGCTCGTCGGAGGCCGGCGGCTCGGGCGCGGACGCCCACGGGTCGTCGACCAGGCCCGCCGGCGCCTCGGCGAGACCCGTCACGTCGGTCGTGCCCTGCTCGTCGTCCCGGCGCCGCGCGCCGGCCATGCTCCGGCGGAACTGCGCCGTCCCGAACGTGAGGTCGTGCCCGACGGACAGCGCCTCGAGCACGAGCTCGGAGCGCGGCGTGCCGTCCTGCGCGACCCACTCGGACTGCGCGAGCCTGCCCACGACCACCACCGGGTCGCCCTTGCGCAGCGAGGCCGCGAGGTTGGTCGCGGCGGTGCGCCACGCCTTGACCGTGAACCAGAGCGTCGGGCCGTCGCGGAAGCCGCCCGTCTGGCGGTCCACCACGCGGCGCGTCGAGGCGAGCCGGAACTGCGTGTACGGCACGCCACCGATCCCGTCGAGGTGGTAGGTGCGCAGGTCGGAACCGACCCACCCCACGACCGTGACGTCCTGCGTGTGCGTTCCCATCGCGTGTCCCCTGTCCGTACGGCCCCGGCCGTCCGGGGCGTGTGCGGCCATCGTGGACGCGGGGCGCGACCGCGGGGTCGGCGCGATCCCCGCACACGGGGACGAGCGGCCGGCGCGCGGGACCGTGGGCGGCTCGGGGGCGGTGCGGGACCGCTCGACGTCAGTCGGTGCCGAGGGCCCGCTGCGCGAGCTCGCGCGCCTGGCGGTGCTCCGCGAGCACGTCCTGCGTGGGCGCCAGCAGCCGCACCCGCGCCACGGACTCGAGCGCCGCCCGCCCCTCCGCGACCACGCGCGCGCCCCGGGTCGCCGCCGCCCGGCGACGCACGAGCGTCGAGAGCACCAGCAGCACGACCGCCCCGGCGACCGCGGCCGCCACCACGACGCCGGTCGGCGCCCACGGCACCGCCGTCCCCGCGGCGTCGGCGACCAGCAGCCCCGCGAGCACGAGCGCACCCACGGCGACCACGGCGGCCAGACCGAGGAGCGTGTCCGCGGCACGCGACCGGCGCACGGCCAGCGGCACGTGCGCGAGCGCGTCCGTGACGGCGAGCCGGAGCTCGGCCGTCGTCGCGACGCGGTCGCGCAGGTCGGCGGACCACCGCGAGGGCAGGCCCTGCGTCACGCTCGACAGCCACGACGCACGCGCCAGGCCCACGCCGTCGGCGTGCACGTCCCCCAGCCGCGGCGCACGCGTGGCACCGCCGCGCACCGAGGCCGCGACCGCGGCACCGACGGCGGACAGGCCCGCGGCCGACGCGAGCCGGTCGACCACGACGCCGAGCGCCAGCGCCCCCGGCGCGGGGTCGCGCGCCGCCACCTGCGACTGCACGACCCGCGCGGCGTCGGCGAGCTCGGCGTCGGCGTGCACCGCGGCCACCGAGCGTCGTGCGACCGCCGCGGCCAGCACGTCGCGCAGCTCGACGACGCCCTCGCCCGTCACGGTCGACACCTCGTGCACGGCCACGTCGGGCAGCCCGTCCTCGACGAGCAGCCGGCGGACGTCGGCGGCGAGGTCGGCCCGCACGGCCACCGGCACGGTGTCGACCTGGTTGAGCACGAGCAGCATCGACGCGTCGCGTCCGGTCATGCGACGCAGGTAGCCCGAGTGCAGCGCGTCGTCGGCGTACTTCTGCGGGTCCACGACCCACACCAGCAGGTCGACCTGCGGCAGCACGCGGTCGACGACGTCGCGGTGCTCGGGGGCGATCGAGTCGTGGTCCGGCAGGTCGAGCAGCACCAGACCGCGCAGCGACGCCTCGCTGTCGCCGTCGAGCAGGCTCTCGCGCTCGATGCGGTGCTCGTCGTCCACGCCGATCCAGTCGAGCAGGTCGTCACCATCGCCGCCCCACACGCACGCGGTGACGCGCGACGTCGTCGGCCGGCGCACCCCGACGTCGGCGAAGCGCAGCCCGCTGACCGCGTTGAAGAGGCTGGACTTGCCGGACCCGGTGCCGCCCGCGAGCGCGACGACGGTGTGGTCGACGCCGAGCGCCAGACGTTCACGCACCCGGTCGACCGTCGTGGCCACCCGGGCGACGACCTCGGGGTCGACGCGGGTGCCGGCGACCGTGAGCGCACCGTCGATCGCCTCGACGCGGGCCTCGAGCTCGGCCGTCAGGGCACCCCGGACGGCACCCGGCGCCACGGCGTCCGGGTGCGGGGACGCGCCGGTCACCTCGGCACCGGGTGCCGAGGGGACGGTCGTCGTGCCGGTCGGGTCGTCGCTCACGTCAGCCCCTTGAGCACGGCGAGGCGGAGCCGCAGCCGCGACGACGCGTCCTCGGCGAGGTCCTGGTCGTCGAGCGCGGCGTCGGCCGCGGTGCGCTCGACGTCGACCTGCGCGCGGGCGCGCCGCACGAGGTCCTCCCGCAGCTGCGTCACGAGGTCGTCGCCCGCGGTGCCGAGCAGCGCCCGGACCGTCTCGGCGGCGTCGTCGACACCCGCGGCAGCGGTGAGCGCGACGGCCGTCAGCGCGTCCTCGCCCACGGCCTTGGCGACCTGGGCACGGCGGCGGGCGTCGGCCGCCCCCGCCGCGAGCACGGTCCGGGTGACGCGCGCGCCCTCACCGACCCACGCACGTGCGGCACGCTCGGCCGCGGCGGCGCGCCCCGACTCGTGGGACGGCCAGCGCGCGAGCACCGACGCGCCGCCCGCCGGGGCCGCGGGACCGGTCAGCGCGGCGCGCAGCTCCTCGCCCGCGCGCTGCCCGATCGCCGTCAGCACGGCCGTCGCCGACTCCGTGAGGTCGACGAGCGCCGGACCGGCCGCGGCCGAGCGCGCCCGGCCCGTGCGCGCGGACCCCCGCACCCGGCCCGACCGCCCCACGACGCGCGCGAACGGTGCCTTCGCGGCGCGCAGCCCGGCCCAGCGGGCGCGCACCGCGCCGTCCGCGACGGCGCCCGCGGCGATCGTGTCCGCCGCCGCGGCGCCCGGCTCGGTCGTCGCGTCGTCGAGCACCCGGGCCACGTGCTGCGCGGCGTCCACCTGGTCCTGCACGGCCTCGGCCAGCTCGTCGACCCACGGCCGCAGCGCGTCGAGCGCACCGCGCAGGGTGCGGGCGACGACGGTGCGCGCACGGTCCGGGCCGGCGAGCATCGTGAGCCACCGGAGCACGGGCGCGACGGCGCTCGGCGCCAGCGGCCCGGCGTGCGGGCCGACGTCGGGGATGACGAACAGCGGGGACCCGGCCAGGCCGTGCACGCGCAGCCGGTCGAGCAGGTCCCCGCGCACGGTCGGCAGCGACGCCGCGGGGACGCGGTTGAGGACCATCGCGACGGACGTCGAACGCTCGACCGCCGCCTCGAGCACCTGCCACGGCAGCGCGTCGCCGTACCGCGCGGCGGTCGTGACGAACAGCCACAGGTCGGCGGCCTCGAGCAGGCGGTGCGCGGTGTCGCGGTTGGACTCGAGCACCGAGTCGAGGTCGGGGGCGTCGAGGATCGCGATGCCGCGCGGCACGGTCTCGGCCGCGACGGCCTCGACCTCCTCGAGCACGGGGTGGTGCGACAGCAGGTCCGCGTCGAGCGGGTGGTGCACGAGCACCGGTTCGCGCGTCGTGGGCCGCAGCACGCCCGCGGCCGTCACCTCGCGCCCCACCAGCGAGTTCACGAGGGTCGACTTGCCGGCGCCGGTCGACCCGGCGACGACGACGACGGCGGGTGCGGACAGCTCGGTGAGCCGCGGCACCAGGTGCTCGTCGAGCTGGTCGACGAGCCGAGCACGCGAG
The DNA here is from genome assembly GCF_001462455.1 of Cellulomonas sp. B6. GTDB lineage: Bacteria > Actinomycetota > Actinomycetes > Actinomycetales > Cellulomonadaceae > Cellulomonas. The sequence goes on along the minus strand of NZ_LNTD01000143.1, from coordinate 26,469 downwards.
CCGCGTGCGGCGTCGACACCGGCGATCTCCAGCGGGAACGCGGTCGCCTCGACGTCGCGGCGCAGGTCCCGCACGGCGTCCAGCAGCGACGTCTGGGCGAGCGGGCGCGCGAGCATGTCGGCAGCCGCGGCACCCGACGACGGGGGCACGGCGCGGCCCGACGCGGGCGCGGACGACCGCGCGGGCTCGGTTCCGGGCGGCGCACTCACAGGACCATTGTCGGTGCCACATCTGACCAGGCCAAACGCGGCACGCGGGTGACGCGCCGCGGACTCGTCACACCGGGGTGCGCGGACGCCGCCCGACGGCCCCGCACGGGCGACGGACTCCCCCGACGCCGGTGGGTGCACCACTAGGGTGGTCGGCACTGGCCCCCGTAGCTCAATGGATAGAGCAACGGCCTTCTAATCCGTCGGTTGCAGGTTCGAGTCCTGCCGGGGGCACGTCGTCGTCGGGGCACGTCGCCCAGGGCTGGAGGAGCAGGACGAGCGCGGACGTCGCGGCGAGCGCCAGCAGCGTCACGCCGACGAGCGTCCGGGCCCGGGACGAGCCGCTCACGAGCCGTCGCCGTCGACTACCCGCGCGACCTCGTACCCGTCCTGCACGTGCACGACCTCGAACGTCGCGCCGGGGTGCAGCAGCTGCGCGACCTGCAGGACGTCGCCCCACTCCTGGGGCGTACCGCCGCCGACGCGGTCGATGACGAGGTAGTCGGGCACGGGGTTGCGGTTGCCGAGGTAGTACACGTCGGTGCGGTCGACGAGGTACGACATGAGGCCGACGTCGGTCTCGACGACCGCACCGTCGGGGACGGCCGCGAGGGTCGCGCGGGCGGCGTCGGCGCGCGGCGCCGCGAAGTGCAGGCCGGGGTTCGTCAGCTGCCACAACGGCCACTGCGGCAGCAGCACGAGCGACGCGGTCAGTCCGACCGCCGGGGCGTACCGCGCGTAGCGCCGCAGCCACCCGAGGCGACCGCGCCGCGCCCGGTCGACACCGTCGAGCATCGCGAGGTACGCGACCGGCATGAGCACGGCGCTGTAGTGCCAGGTCGGCTCCCAGTAGCCGGGCTCGGCGGACAGGAACCGCCACGCGAGCGTCGGGCCCGCGACCAGCACGAACGGTGACCGCAGGGCGATCGCGCCCGTCACGACGACGAGCAGCCAGAGCGTGTACGCCTTGGCGGGCGCGTACAGCGCGAGCGGGTCCGACAGCGCCGCGAGCACGTCGAGCCGCGACCCGTAGGCCCACTCACCGGCGGGGTTGAGCGCGGGCAGCACCACGCGCGTCGCGAGGACGAACGCCCCGACCCCCCATGCCGAGAGCCACAGGTACGACGCACGCCGTGCACGCCACGCGAGGAGCACGCCGAGCACCGCCGTGGTCAGCCCCAGGTCCTCCTTGACCAGGACGAGCAGCGCCCCGGCGACGACGGCCGTACGCCAGCGCCGGTGCAGCACGCCCGCGAGCGCGAGGGCCAGCAGCGGCACCGCGAACGCGATCTCGTGGAACTGCGCCTCGACCGCGTACTGCAGGCCCCAGCTCAGCCCGAACGCGAGCCCGACGAGCCCGCCGACCACCCGCCCCAGCACCGGGACCGCGGCGCGGGTCACGACGACCGCCGCGACACCGAGCAGCACGTTCTGCACGACGAGCAGCGTGAACGCCGACGAGAACACCGCGTAGACGGGCCCGAGCAGCACGAGCAGCGGGTGGAAGTGGTCGCCCAGCAGGTTGTACGCGGGACCCTTGATGGTCACGACCGGCGCCTCGAGGTGCGCGTACCGCGCCGCGAGCTGCGTGAAGATGCCCAGGTCCCAGGACCGCACGACGAACGCGTCCCACTGCGCCCGCGAGTAGAGCGTGCACACGACGGCGACGAGCGTGCCGACCCCCAGCGGCAGCGACCACGTCGGCGCGAGAGCGCGTGCCCTCGCGGACGCCGCGCGCAGGGCACGGCGCGCGGTGGCGGGACGTGACGCGTCCGCCGACGCAGCCGGTCCGGCGCTCGTCGCCCCGGACGTCGGTGCGGCGCTCGCAGGCACGGCGCCCGGGGACGCGTCACCGGGCGCGGACGTCGTGCCCCGCGACGGCGTGGGCTCGGGTCGTGCCGGCACGTCACCTCCCGCTCGGACCGGGCGGACGGGCGCCAGCCGGCGGTCCGCCGCATCCTTCCACGCGGCCCCGACGCCCGGAAATGTCCTCGCCCCGCACCCCCCCGCTCTGGTGCAGTGGGGACACCCATCCACCACGAGGACACCCCTGACCGGGGTGCGCCTCGGCATGCCCGCAGGAGCACACCATGCATCCCCTGACCGTCTACGACACCGTCCGTCACGAGCAGCACGAGCGGCTGCGCCGCTCGGCCGTGGCCGACGCGCGTGCTCGCCGCACGGGCCGTGCCGACCGGGTCACGACCCGGCCGACCGACCGCCCGCGTCGCGCACGTCGCACCACCGCCGTCCCGGCCGGGCCGACCGCGCCCGCCGCGACCTCACCAGTGGCACGATGACCGCGTGCCCACGCCCGCCCGCCGCGTCCCCGCAGCGGGCGGGCGTCGTCGTTGATGGGCAGGCACGACGGGCGTGACCGCACGCCCGCCCGCCCCTGGCCCGCACGGGTCGCCTCCGCGGCGCTGCGGTGGGCCGGGCACCTGGCCCTGGGGGCGTTCGCCGGCGCCGTCGTGCTCGGCGCGACGCTGTGGGCCGGGACGCCGTGGGGGTCCGCCCGCCTGATGGGCGCGAGCGCCGCCGTCGTCGTCGCCGCGGCCGCCGCCCTCGGCAGGACGCTCCCCGGCCCGCCTGCGCCGCACGCCCCGGGTCCCGAACCGGCACCCCGGACGCCCGGCACCGGCCGCCACGACCCCGCGTGAGCGTCCGGGGTCCTAGGCTTGTCGACGTGAGCAGCACCGACGACGACGTGACGAGCACCGCACCGGCGACCACCGCCCCGGCCACCCCCGCGACGACGGGAGGAGGCCACGCGAGCTCCGACCGCATCGTGTGGGTCGACTGCGAGATGACGGGGCTCGACCTCGTGCACGACGCGCTCGTCGAGGTCGCCGCGGTCGTCACGGACTCCGAGCTCAACGTGCTCGGCGACGGGGTCGACGTGATCGTCGCTCCCCCGTCCGCGGCGCTCGAGCAGATGGGCGACTTCGTGCGCACCATGCACACCACGTCCGGGCTGCTGCCCGAGCTCGAGCACGGCGTGACCCTCGAGGAGGCGCAGGCCCAGGTCCTCGAGTACGTGCGCGCCTGGGTGCCGGACGCCGGCAAGGCGCCGCTGGCGGGCAACTCGGTGGGCACCGACAAGGCGTTCCTCGACCGGGACATGCCCGAGCTCGTCGGGCACCTGCACTACCGGATCGTCGACGTGTCGTCGATCAAGGAGCTCGCCCGGCGCTGGTACCCGCGCGTGTACTTCGCCGCCCCCGAGAAGAAGGGCGGGCACCGCGCGCTCGCCGACATCCTCGAGAGCATCGACGAGCTGCGCTACTACCGTGCCGCGCTGCTGCCGGCCCAGCCGGGCCCCGACTCGACGCAGGCCCGCAAGATCGCCGCGCAGGTCGTCGCCACCACCGTCAAGCGCGGCGTCCTGCCGGGCGCCTGACGGGACGCGGCCTGCGCCGCACCGAGAACGCCGAAGGGCGCCGATCCGGGGATCGGCGCCCTTCGCTGTGGGGTGGCTAACGGGACTTGAACCCGCGACCCCCTGGACCACAACCAGGTGCTCTACCTACTGAGCTATAGCCACCACGTCACCGTGCGGACCGCCCTGACGGGCGAGCCGGACCACGGCGGCCGACCCGTCGCGCGCGGCGGGCCGACGACGAGTGTAGCGGGTACGGCGGCGGTCCTCGTCACGCAATGCCCCGCAGCGCACCGCGAAGGGGTGCGGCACGCGTCACAACCGGCGCGCGACGGCGTCCGCGAACCGCTCGGCGGCGCCGGGCGAGTGCTCGAAGAACAGCGACGGCTCGGCGAGCTCGACCTCGAGGACGACCGGCGCGTTCTCGTCGTCGGGGATGAGGTCGACGCGCGTGTAGAGCAGCGGGGCGCGGTCGGGGAAGACCTGCGCGAGCTCGGCCACGACGCGGTCGCCGACCTCGCGCTCCTGCTCGGTGGCCTCGCGCGCGGCCATGACCTCCTCGCGGAACATCACGCCCTCCTGCTCCCCCGCACGGTACGGCCCCTCGAGCAGCGGTCCCTTGCGCACCGAGTGGCTGAACTCGCCGTCCACGTAGACCAGCGCGGTCTCGCCCTGCGTGTCCACCTGCGTGAGGTAGCGCTGCAGCATCACGCGGCGCCCCACGGCCAGCAGGTTCTTGGTGTGCGTGATGGCCAGCGAGCGCGAGGGCGTGACGCCCGCGTCGTACCGGCCGGTGTCGCGCGAGCCCGCGCTGACCGTCGGCTTGATGACGAAGTCGCCGAACGCCGGGAAACGCGTGTGGATCGCGCGCGCGTCGAGGTTGCGCTCGGGGTCCAGCCAGATCGTCGGGACGATCGGGATCCCCCGGTGCTCGAGGTCCCGCAGGTACGTCTTGTCGATGTTCCACGTCACGACGTCGGCGGGGTTGAGCAGCGTCGACGTGCGCTCGACGCGGCGCGTCCAGTCGGAGAACTGGGTCGGCCGGTCGGTGTAGTCCCACGTGGAGCGGATCAGGACGTGCGGGTACGCCGCCCAGTCCACCGTCGGGTCGTCCCACACCACGACGTCGGTCGCGACGCCGCGCTCCGCGAGCGCGGCGCGCAGCGGCAGGTCGTCGGGGTCGAGGTCGGGCAGCTCGGCGCAGGTGGCGAGGGCGAGGCGTGCGGTGGGTTCGCTCACGTCAGGCACCTTACCCACGGCGTGTGACGCGCGTGCTCCCGCCGCGTGACGGGCGGGCGACGTGCACACCGGCGGGCGCCGTCACGCGCTGCGGTCCTCCACGGGCCGCTCGACGGTGAGGCGGTGCAGCGCACGCACGACCGTGGCTGCCGAGACGCGGCCGACCGTGCGCCCGTCCTCGTCGACGACCGGCAGCGCACCGTCCGCGGGCGTCGTGCCGGCCGCGTCCGTGAGGGCCGCGACGACGTCGCCGAGCTCGCTGCCGAGGTGCACCGGTGCCCCCGCCGCGGTGTGCGCGGCGGCGTCCTGGACGTCGTCGAGGTCGACGCGCTCGAGCCGCCCGAGCGCGAGCAGCCGCGCCGTGCGGCCCCGACCCACGAGGTCGGCCACCGCCGGGGACGCCGGGCGGGCGACGACCTCGAGCGGCGAGGCCAGCTGCTCGACGCGCGCGCCGCGGCTGAGCACCACCACGCGGTCCGCCATGCGGACGGCCTCGTCGATGTCGTGCGTGACCATCATCACGGTCGTGCCGAGGTCGCGCTGCAGCCGGATGAACTCGTGCTGCAGGCGCGCGCGACCCACGGGGTCGACCGCGCCGAACGGCTCGTCCATGAGCAGCACGGGCGGGTCGGTCGCCAGGGCGCGGGCCACGCCCACGCGCTGACGCTCGCCGCCCGACAGCTCGTGCGGCCAGCGCGCGGCGTACCGCGCGGGCTCCAGCCCGACGAGCGTCAACAGCTCCTCGACGCGCTCGCGCGTGCGGCGGCGGTCCCACCCGAGCAGGCCGGGCACCGTCGCGACGTTCTGGGCGACCGTGCGGTGCGGGAAGAGCCCGACGTTCTGGATCACGTAGCCGATGCGGCGGCGCAGCGCGACGGGGTCGACGTCCGTCACGTCCTCGTCGCCCAGCAGGATGCGCCCCGACGACGGCTCGACGAGCCGGTTCGCCATGCGCAGCGTCGTCGACTTGCCGCACCCCGAGGGCCCCACGAGCACGAGCAGCTCGCCGCGGTGCACGGCGAGGGAGAGGTCGTCGACCGCGACCGCGCCCGCGTACTCCTTGCGGACGGCGTCGAACCGGATCGCCACGTCGGTGCTCACGTCGCACGACGCTAGCGGGCGGCACCGACAGGCGCGCGGCATGGTCCGCCGTCGCCCACCGCGCCGGACCCTCGACGCACCTCCGGACCGTCCGCGCACCGTCCACGGACCGACGTTCGCCGCGCGGGTGTCGGTGGGCGTCGCTAGGTTGCCGAGCATGCACGCCGGACCGGTCGCCGCGGCCGCCAACCCGTGGCTCTCGTGGGAGTACCTCGAGCGCAACGGGGGCGACGTGCTGCGCTACACCCAGCAGCACTCGACCCTGACTCTCCAGGCGGTCGTGATCGCGCTGCTCGTCGCGCTGCCTCTCGCGGCACTCGCGCACCTGCGGCCGCGTCTGGCCGGGCCGGTGCTCGCGGGCACCGGAGTCCTCTACACCGTCCCCTCGCTCGCGCTGTTCGCCGTGCTCGCGCCGTACACCGGCATCGGGCGCACGACCGTGCTCATCGGCCTGGTGCTCTACGCGCTGCTCGTGCTCGTGCGCAACGTGCTGGTCGGGCTGCAGGGCGTCGACCCGGCGGTCCGCGACGCGGCACGCGGCATGGGGTACGGGCGCCTGCGGATGCTGGTCGGCGTCGAGCTCCCGCAGGCGGTCCCGGCGATCGTCACGGGGCTGCGCCTGGCGACCGTCAGCACGGTCGCGCTCGTGACCGTGGGCGTCGTCGTGGGGTACGGCGGGCTCGGGCAGCTGATGTTCCGCGGCTTCCGCAGCAACTACCACGCGGAGGTAATGACCGCGACGGTGCTGTGCCTGCTGCTCGCGCTCGTCGCCGACCTGCTGCTCATGCTCGTCGGCCGGCTCCTGACGCCCTGGCAGCGGGCGTCGGGACGGCGCGCGGCGCGTGAGGGCGCCGACCCGCGGGAGGAGGCGGCGTGGGCATCCTGAACGAGGCGTTCCGCTGGCTGAACGACCCGCTGAACTGGACCGGGCGTCGCGGCGTCGTCGAGCTCGCGACCGCGCACCTGCTGGTGTCGGCGGCGGCGGTCGGGCTCGCGCTGCTCGTCGCGCTGCCCGCCGGCCTGTGGCTCGGGCACCGCCGACGCGGCGCGACGGTCGGGGTCGTCGTGGCGAACACGACCCGCGCCCTGCCGACGCTCGCCCTGCTGACGCTGCTCGCCGCGAGCGGCTGGTTCGGCAACACCGCCACCGCGCTCGCATGCGCGGTCTTCGCCGTCCCGCCGATCCTCGCCAACGCCGTGACGGGCGTCGGCGGGGTCGACGGCGACGTGCGCGACGCCGCACGGGGGATCGGCATGTCGGGGGCCCGGATGCTGTGGACCGTCGAGGTGCCGCTCGCCATGCCCCTGATCGCCGCGGGCATCCGCACGGGCGCGGTCCAGGTGCTCGCGACCGTCCCGCTCGCCGCGCTGGTCGGCGGCACGAGCCTCGGCACGATCGTCGTCACCGGCTTCGCGACCCAGCGCTACGGCCAGGCGCTCGCCGGCGGCGTCCTCGTCGCCGGCCTGTGCCTGCTGGTCGAGGGCCTGCTCGCCCTCGTCGAACGCCTCGCCGCCCCGCGGGGTCTGCGCGCGCTCGCGCGCGCCGCCGCGTCCGACGCGCGCGCCGCCGAGCGCGCCACCGCACCCCGTCGCCGCCCCGCTCCGGTTGCCGCCCCCGGGGGCACCGGGTCGAATGGGGCGTCGCCGTCACCATGACCGCACCTCCGGCCCGGGTCCCGCACCCGGCCGACCGCCGCACGGCCCCTCGCCTGCGGTCGCACCGCCACGACAGGAGAATCCCCATGCGCCTCAGCCAGCGCACCCGCACGCTCGGCGTCCTCGCCGTCGCGACCCTCGCGCTGAGCGCGTGCGGCACGCCCGGGTCGGGCGGCGGTCAGGCAGCCACCCAGCCCACCAGCACCTCGGGCCTCGCGACCTGCGAGCCCGTCGCCGGCGAGAGCCTCGTCGTCCTCGAGGACGACAAGGGTCTGCAGAACGCCGACAACATCATCCCGGCGGTCAACGCGCAGGTCGCGGCCGACCACCCGCAGGTCCTGACCCTGCTCGACGCGGTCTCGGCCTCGATGGACACGCAGGGGCTCATCGCGCTCAACAAGGCCGTCGACGTCGACCGACGCACCTCGAGCGAGGTCGCGTCCGAGTACGTCGCCGACGAGGGCCTCGCGGCCACCGACGCGTCCGTCGGCGCGGGCACGCGGCTGACCGTGGGCGCCGCGAACTTCTCCGAGAGCATCACGCTCGCCGAGATCTACGCGGCCGTGCTGCGCAGCGCCGGGTTCGACGCCCAGGCGCAGACCATCGGCGCCCGCGAGACCTACCTGCCCGCGCTGCAGTCGGGCGAGCTCGCGGTCGTGCCGGAGTACGCCGCGACGCTCGCGACGTACCTGAACTCCCAGGCCAACGGCGCGGACGCGCCGTCCGTCGCGTCGAGCGACGTCGACGAGACCGTGACCGCGCTCACCCCGCTGGCCGAGCAGAGCGGCCTCGTCGTGGGCACCGCGTCGGCCGCGCAGGACCAGAACGCGTTCGCCGTGACGGCCGAGTTCGCGCAGGAGCACGACCTCACGACGCTGTCGGACCTGGCCGCCGCGTGCGGCGGCCTCGTGCTGGCCGGTCCGCCCGAGTGCCCCGAGCGTCCGTTCTGCCAGATCGGCCTCGAGGAGAAGTACGGCCTGGAGATCGGCGAGTTCAAGTCGTTCGACTTCGCCCTCATCGGCCAGGCGGTCCGCCAGGGCGACGCGACGCTGGGCCTGGTCACGTCCTCCGACGGCTCGCTCGCCTCGGACGCCTGAGGCACGGCCGGGGGGACGTCCCGGCCGGCACTGCCAACGGCCCGGCACCGCTGCGCGCGGTGCCGGGCCGTTCGCCGTCCGGACGCTCAGCGCCCGGCGGACTCCAGGAGACGCAGCCACACCTCGCTGAGCGTCGGGTACGACGGCACGGCGTGCCACAGCCGTGACAGCGGCACCTCGCCGACCACCGCGACCGTCGCGGCGTGCAGCATGTCCGCGACGTCCGGGCCGACGAACGTGGCACCGACGACCACGTCCCGCGCGCGGTCGACGACGATCTGCGCGCGTCCCCGGTAGTCAGCGGCGGTGACCGTCGCTCCCGCGAGGTCGCCGAGCTCGTACCCGACCACCTCGACGTCGAGGCCCGCGGCGCGCGCGTCCGCCTCGGTGCGCCCGACCCACGCGACCTGCGGGCGGGTGAACACGACCTGCGGGACCGCGGCGTGGTCGGCCGTCGCGCGGAAGCGGCTCCAGTCCCCCGCGTGCGCCTCGGAGGAGCGCGACAGCCCACGCGGCACCCCCGCGGCGCTCCCGGCGTCGTCGGGCCCGGTCCGGGGGTCGAAGCGCGCGGCGATCACGTCACCGACCACGCGGGCGTCGTACTTGCCCTGGTGGGTCGTCGCCGTGCGTCCCGTGACGTCACCCGCCGCGAACAGCCACCCTCCCTCGACGCCCTGCACCTGCAGCGCGTCGTCGACCGGGAGCGCGTCGCCGGCCCGCAGCCCGAGCGCCTCCAGGCCGAGGTCCTCGGTCGCGGGGCGACGCCCCGTGGCCGCGAGGACCTCGTCGACCGTCAGCGTCTGCGGCGCGGCGTCACCGGCGCCGTCGTCGGTGCCGAGCGAATGCTCCACGACGAGGTGCACGCCGTCGTCGTCGCGCGACGACGACACGACCTGCGCACCGAGCGCCACCCGCACGCCCCGGTCGACCAGGCTGGTCAGCACAGCCTCGCCCGCGAACGCCTCCGCGGCCGGCAGCAGGCGGTCGCCGCGGACCAGCACCGTCACCTCGGACCCGAGGTCGGCGAACGCGGTCGCCATCTCGGTGGCGACGACGCCACCGCCGACGACGGCGAGCCGGCGCGGCACGGTGTGCGCCGACGTCGCCTCCCGGCTCGTCCAGGTCCGCACGTCGCGCAGCGCCGGCGGCACGACCGCGACCGAGCCCGTCGCGACGACCACGGCGTGCCGCGCGGTCACCGTGACGTCACCGTCGGCGGTGGTCACGACCAGGCGCCGCGGCCCGGTGAAGCGGGCGTGCCCGCGCAGCAGCGTCAGGCCCGCACCCTCGACCCACGCCACCTGGCCGCCGTCGTCCCAGTGCGACGCGACCTCGTCGCGCCGCGCGAGCACGGCGCTGACGTCGACCTGGCCGGTCACGGCCGTGTCGGCGCCGGGCACCGCGCGCGCGGCGGCGAGCGCGTCCCCGGGGCGCAGGAGCGCCTTCGACGGCATGCACGCCCAGTACGAGCACTCCCCGCCGACCAGCGCCGCCTCGACCACCGCGACGTCCAGCCCCGTGCGGGACGCCCGGTCGGCCACGTTCTCGCCGACCGCTCCCGCGCCCAGCACCACCACGTCGAACTCCCGTGCCTCGCCCACGGCTCCTCCGTCCCTCGACCCCGCCCATCGTGGCGCGTGCCGACCTCGCCCGCCCGACGAGACGGGCGGGGACCGCGCGCACCCGTGGGTCCGCGACGACGCGCGCCGCGCGGGCGCCGCTGCCAGGGTGGACGCATGGCTCGCACACCCGAACCCTCCGACGGCCCCCTCGACGGCATCCTGCTCGGCTGGCTCGCGTTCCACCGCGACGCGCTCGCCGCCAAGTGCGCGGGTCTCGACGACGCGGCGCTCGTGCGCCGCTCGGCCGAGCCGTCGGCCCTCAGCCTGCTGGGGCTGGTGCGCCACCTCACCGAGATGGAGCGCCACTACCTGGTGGGGGCGCTGAGCGGCTCCCCCGCGCCGCTGCTGTACTGCACGGAGGAGTCGCCCGACGGCGACGTCGAGGACCTCGAGCCGTCGATGGTGGCGCCGTCGATGGCGCAGTGGCACGAGCACCGCACGCTCGCGGACAGGCTGCTCGCCGAGAACGCCGACCTCGGGGCGAGGGCGCCGGGCGGCACGCGCACGGTCGGGTGGCACGTCGCGAAGGTCGTGCAGGAGTACGCCCGGCACAACGGCCACGCGGACCTGCTGCGCGAACGGATCGACGGCGCCGTCGGGGAGTGACCGGGAGCCTCGGCGGCCCGGGAACGACTCAGCCCCGTCGGACACGGTCCGACGGGGCTGAGCGGATGGTACGCCCCCAGGGACTTGAACCCTGAACCCGCTGATTAAGAGTCAGCTGCTCTGCCAATTGAGCTAGAGGCGCGCGGCTCGTAGAGATTAGCAGGACCACGGCCGTGCTCGCGAACCGGATCCCCGCCGACGGGCCCTGATGTGACGACACTCACGCCTACCGGGCGCCGACGCGCGACAGGGCGGGTGCCCGGCGGGTCAGGCGTGCGACACGTCGTCGCCCTCGACCGGCTCCCACCACGACTCCTCGGGGAGTCCCTCGGCCTCGAGGATCTCGGCCGAGGTGTCCCCCGTGGGGGTCAGCAGGTCGGCGATCAGCGCGAGCGGCACGTGCTCGGCCAAGAGCTCCTGCGCGTGCATCGCGGGGTCCACGCCGGTCGCGGTGACGGGGTCGTCACCGCTGCCGTCGTGCGTCGCGTCGGTGCCGCGGGCACCGTCCTCCCGTGCGTCCATCCGTCCACCCCGTCCCGTCCCGCCGTGGATGCCCCCTTCCCATGGTGCGGCATCGGGACGCAGCGCACCGGAGGAAAGCGTCGGGTCGCGGTCCTCACGAACGTTTCACACGTCGCGCGGATCACGTCCACCCGGTCGGGTGCGCGGGGTGGTCCGGACGGGTCAGGGGCAGCGGGTGGGCAGCACCCGGTCACGCGGTGCCTACTGAGCGGTGAGGCTCAGAGGTAGAGGCCCGTGCCCTCGCCCGCGGCGCGCGGGTCGGCGACGCCGTGGACGTCCTTCTCGCGCAGCAGCAGGTAGGTCTTCCCCGAGAGCTCGACCTCGGCACGGTCCTCGGGGTCGAACAGCACGCGGTCACCCACCTCGACCTGGCGCACGTGCTGACCGGCCGCCACCACGCTCGCCCACGCGAGGCGCTTGCCCATCGCGGCCGTCGACGGGATGAGGATGCCGGCACCCGTGCGACGCTCGGCGGCCTCGCCGTCCAGCTCGACCAGGAGCCGGTCGTTCAGCATCCGCAGCGGGAGCTCGCCCGCGCTCGTGGGTCGGGAGGTGTCGCGCGCAGTCACGGCGCCGACGCTACCCCGGCGCGCCGTAGGCTGACGCACGTCGTCCCCAGCCCCGACCCCGCAGGAGTGGAAGTGCCTCGTCTCGCCGTCGGTGACACCGCGCCCGACCTCGTCCTCCCCAGCGCGACGGGCGGCACCGTCTCGCTCGCCGACCTGCGCGGACGCTCCGTCGTCGTGTACTTCTACCCCGCCGCGTCGACGCCCGGCTGCACGACGCAGGCGTGCGACTTCCGCGACTCGCTCGCGTCGCTGCAGGGCGCCGGGTACGAGGTCGTCGGGGTCTCGCCCGACCCGGTCGAGAAGCTCGTGCGGTTCGCGCAGGACGAGTCGCTGACGTTCCCCCTGCTGTCGGACACCGAGCACACCACCCTCGAGGCGTGGGGTGCGTGGGGCGAGAAGAAGAACTACGGCCGCACGTACACGGGCGTGATCCGCTCGACGGTCGTCGTGGACCCCGACGGGAAGGTCGCGCTCGCGCAGTACAACGTGCGCGCCACCGGGCACGTCGCGAAGCTGCGGCGCGACCTCGGGATCGACGCGCCCTGACGCCACGCGGCGGGTCGGCGCGTGCCAGACTCGCAGCGCGCGGGAGTGGTGAAACGGCAGCCACGCCAGGTTTAGGTCCTGGTGCCCGGAAGGGCGTGCGGGTTCGACTCCCGTCTCCCGCACCTCCTGCCCTGCGTGCCGCACGCGCGACGTCCGGTCCCACGCCCGGCTACGGTCGAGGCGTGCCCGACCTCTCCCGTCTCGACGCCGCGATCGTCACGACCCTCCGCGTCGCGGTCGCCCGTCTCCGAGACTCCGACGAGTCGCTCGCGCTCGTCGCGTGCGGCATGGTCGAGGACCTCACCGGGTTCTTCGTGGCCGGGGCCGGCACGACGTGGCTCGCGGCGCTGCCGGGTCCGCGCGAGGACCGGGCGGCGTCCGCGTGGTCGGCCTCGGAGTGGCCGCTGACCGCCGAGGACCCCGACGACGTCGCCCCCGGACGCGTGACGAGCGCGTTGTGGGAGCTGTCCGGCACGCGCGCGGCCATCGACGGCACCGGCACCGAGCTCGACGACGAGGCGTACACGCAGCTCGGCCGCGACTACGAGGACCGCGTCGTGGCGGCGCTGCGTCGGCTCCGGGACGAGGGCGAGCTGCGCGACGCCGCGGGGCACGAGCTGTGGGTGTGGCTGCACTCCGCCGACGACGCCGACCCGGACCTCGACGAGCGCACGTTCGCGCTGCTGCAGGACGCCGACGTCGCCCGGGACTTCGCGGACCGGTACGGCGCCGGGGGTGAGCGCCTGCTCGCCCGTCTCGCGGCACGCTCGTCAGCGCCGCGCGGCCTCAGGCCCTGACGCCGGCGTCCGCTCCGGCGGCGCGCCGGCTGGCAGCGGTCAGCCGACGCACGACGGGGCGCCCACCGGTCGGTGGGCGCCCCGTCGGCGCTGCGGCGTGCGGCTCAGGCCTGGGCCTGGCGCTCCGCGATCTTGCTGCGCACGTCGTCCATGTCGAGCTCCTTGACGGCGGCGACGACCTGCTCGAGCGCGGGCGCGGGCAGCGCGCCGGCCTGGTTGAACACCAGGACGCCGTCGCGGAACGCCATGAGCGTCGGGATCGACGTGATCTGGAGCTCGGCCGCGAGCTGCTGCTCGGCCTCCGTGTCGATCTTGGCGTGCACGATGTCGGGGTGCGTCTCGCTCGACGCCTCGAACACGGGCGCGAACTGGCGGCACGGGCCGCACCAGGACGCCCAGAAGTCGACGAGGACGATCTCGTTGTCCTTGATCGTGTCGGCGATCGTGTTCGCGGTCAGCGTGGTGGTGGCCATCGGGTCTGTCTCCATCCTGACGGGGTTCGCCCGGTTCAGCGCACCGCGGACCGCGGGTATTCCCGCGGGGCGATGCGGCCGACCGGGCGACGACGGGGTACAACTGCACGGTGACCGCGTCCGCCGAGTTCCCCCCTGGCCCCGAGCGCCCCGCCGGGTGGCTGTCCCGCGACGAGATCGCGACCGCCCGCACGCAGCTGCCGATCCTCTACGTCGACGCCGTGCCCGTGCGCGTCGACGAGTCCGGCGACGTCGTCGCGGTCGGGCTGCTGCTGCGCGTGACGCCCGAGGGCGTGATGTCGCGCGCGCTCGTCTCGGGCCGCGTGATGTACCACGAGCGGGTGCGTGACGCGCTGCTGCGGCACATCGAGAAGGACCTGGGACCGGTCGCCCTCCCGCACGTCCCGGCCTCGCCCCAGCCGTTCACCGTCGCCGAGTACTTCCCGACCCCGGGCGTGACGCCGTACCACGACCCGCGTCAGCACGCGGTGTCGCTCGCGTACGTCGTACCCGTCGCGGGCGACTGCCGGCCGCAGCAGGACGCGCTCGACCTCGCGTGGCTCACGCCCGAGGAAGCGTGCACCGAGGCCGTGCAGGTCGAGATGAACGGCGGCCAGGGCCTGCTGCTGCGGCAGGCGATGGCCTGGGCCGGCCGGCTGCCGTGACCGACCGCGCCGCGGCGGGGACGCGGGGCGTCGGCGCGGGTGCGGCGCGCGTGCTGCACGCGCTCGTCGCGGTGTGCGCGCTCGTCGGCGTCGGGCTCGAGGTGGGGCGTGCGCTGACCTCGCCGGACGGCGACCTCGTGCGGCTCTTCAGCTACTTCACGATCTGGTCGAACGTGCTCGTGCTCGGGGTGTCTGCCCTGCTCGCGGCGCGTCCGGGCCACGACGGCCCGCTGTTCCGCACGCTGCGCCTCGACTCGGTGCTGTTCATCGTCGTGACGTTCGCGATCTACCACGCGCTGCTCAGCGGGTACGCGCCGATCACCGCGGCCGGACAGGCCGCGAACCTGCTGCTGCACACCGTCGTACCCGTCGGGGCCGTGCTCGCGTGGCTCGTCGCCGGGCCGCGGCCGCGCGTGCGGCTCGTGACGTGCGCGACCGCGCTCGTGCTGCCCGCCGTCTGGCTGGTCTACACGTTCGTGCACGGTGCGGCGACGGGTTGGTACCCGTACCCGTTCCTCGACGCCTCCGAGCTCGGGGCGGGCCGGGCGCTGCTCGCGGCGCTCGCCGTGATGGCCGGCGGCGCGCTGCTCGGCCCCGCGCTGTGGGCGCTCGAGCGCCGGCTGCCGCCCGCGCCGCGCTGACGACTCCGGGCACCGGGTGGCGCCGGGCCGGCGGCGGCGCGGCCGTGCGCCGCGTCAGCCCGCCAGGTCGAGGTGCGGCCAGTCCGCGAGGTCGACGCGCAGCTGCCGGTCGTGCGTCGCGACGACCACGGCCGCCGACGTCGCCCGCAGCGCGACCGTGAGCTCGTCGACCAGCCCGACCGACAGGTGGTTGGTCGGCTCGTCGAGCACCAGCACGTGCGGGGCCGCGAGCAGCGCGCACGCGAGGTCGAACCGGCGGCGCTGCCCCACGGACAGCTCGCGCAGCGGGCGGTCGAGGTCCGCCTCGGTGAGCAGGCCCAGCGCGGCGACGGGCACGAGCGCGTCGGGGTCGAGCGCACCGGCGTCGAGCAGGTCGAGCGCGTGCCGTGCGTACGCGTCGAAGGCCGTGGGCGGTGCGCCGTCGGGAGTCGCGAGCCGCTCCCCCGGCCCTTCCTGCGCGAGGACGCCCAGCCGGACGCCGGGGGCGATCGTGCGCGTGCCGCGGTCGAGCCCGAGGCGCCCCGTGAGCGCGGCGAGCAGCGTCGACTTCCCGGCACCGTTCGCGCCGGTGACGAGCAGCCGACCCGCGGGCATGACGTCGACGCGCCGCCCGGGCAGGTCGAGCCGGCCGTCGACGCGCGGCGCACGCACCTCCAGCAGCGGGCCGCCCGCGTAGTCGGCGGGCACCGACGGCAGGTCGGGGAAGCTCAGCGCGGGCGGCGGCACCGGCACCTCGACGGCCTGCGCCTCGAGCCGCTCGATCAGCCGGTCGGCGGCCTTGACGTGCTGCCGGGCACGCGTGCCGCGGCGGTGCTTCTGCGACCCCTTGGGCGGCCGCCACTCGTCCGACAGGCCCTCGTACGACGCGTCGAGCCGCTGCGCGAGCTGCAGCGCGCGCTTGCGCTCGCCGCGGTAGCGGGCACGCCACCGGCGCAGCATCTGGTCGCGGGCGAACCGGTAGTCCGCGTACCGCGCGGCGCCGTACAGCACGGGGCGGCCGTCCATCGACGGGTCCATGTCGAGGATCGCGGTCATGACGTCGTCGAGGAGCCGGCGGTCGTGCGTGACGATGACGAGCCCACCCGTCCACGTGCGCAGCTGCGCCGTGAGGTGGTCGACGCCCGCCGCGTCGAGGTGGTTCGTCGGCTCGTCGAGCAGCAGCAGGTCGGCGCGCTCGGCGAGCCGGCACGCGAGCCGCACGCGGTAGCGCTCGCCGACGCTGAGCTCGGCGAGCGGTCGGTCGCGGTCGCGCGGCGCCCGCAGGCGCGACAGTCCCTCGTCGACCCGTCGGTCGACGTCCCAGGCCGCGAGGTGCTCGTACCGCGCGATCGCCTCCGACAGCGCCGCGACGTCGCCGCCGTCGTGGTCGAACGCGTCGATGACGGTCTGCAGGTCGGCGGCCGCCGCACGCGTCGCCGCGGCCGTGGCGTCGATCAGCGTGCCGACGGTGTCGCCGGGCGCGACCGCGAGGTCCTGCTCGACCACCGCGAGCGTCCCCCGGCGGCGCACGTCGCCCGACTGCGGCACGAGCCGCCCGGCGAGCACGCCCAGCAGCGTGGACTTGCCCGCACCGTTCTCGCCGACGAGCCCGATGCGGTCCCCCGCGGACACCGTGAGGTCGAGCGCGTCGAGCACGGGCCGGCCGGGGTAGCCGAACGTGACGGCGTCGGCGACGAGCTGCACGGCACCGACCTGCGGGGCGGCCGGTGCGCTCACGAGCCCAGCGCGGCCACCACGTGCGGCACGAGCGCGCGGAACGCCTGCCCGCGGTGGCTGATCTCGTTCTTCTCGTCAGGGGTGAGCTCGGCGCACGTGCGCGTGTCGCCCGACGGCACCAGCACGGGGTCGTACCCGAACCCGTGGACGCCGCGCGGCGCCGCCGCGAGCGTGCCCTCGAGGGTGCCGACCTCGACGTGCTCGACGCCGTCGGGCGTCACGAGCGCGGCCGCGCACACGAACCGCGCGGCACGGTGCTCGGGTGCGATGTCCGCGAGCTGCGCGAGCAGCAGCGCGAGGTTCGCCGCGTCGTCGCCGTGCCGCCCGGCCCACCGCGCCGAGAAGATCCCGGGTGCGCCGCCCAGCACGTCGACGCTGAGGCCCGAGTCGTCGGCGACCGCGGGCAGCCCCGTGGCGGCCGCGAGCGCGCGCGCCTTGATCAGCGCGTTCTGCTCGAACGTCACGCCGTCCTCGACGGGCTCGGGGGCGCGCACGTCGCGCGCGCCGACCACCGCAGCAGGGTCCAGGCCGGGCAGGGCGGGCGCGAGGATCGCGCGCAGCTCGCCGACCTTGTGCGCGTTGTGGGTCGCGAGCACGAGGCGCGCACCGGCGGGCACCTGCACGCCGGGCGCGGTCACGGGGCGTCCGTCCCGGGCACCGGCACGCGGGTCGCGCTGCCGTCGCCGGCCGGCGCGCCGAGCACGGCGGCCTGCAGCGCGGCGAGCTGCGCGGTGCCCGCGAGCGCGAGGTCGAGCAGCGCGTCGAGCTCGGCACGGTCGAACGGCGCGTGCTCCGCGGTGCCCTGCACCTCGACGAACGTCCCCGAGCCGGTGGTGACGACGTTCATGTCGGTCTGCGCGCGCACGTCCTCCTCGTAAGGCAGGTCGAGCATGGGCACGCCGTCGATGACGCCGACGCTGACCGCCGCGACCGAGTCGCGCAGCACCTGGCGCCCCGGCTTGACGAGTCGCTGCGACGTCGCCCACGCGACCGCGTCGGCGAGCGCGACGTACGCGCCGGTGATCGCGGCCGTGCGCGTGCCGCCGTCGGCCTGCAGCACGTCGCAGTCGAGCACGACCGTGTTCTCGCCGAGCGCGGCGACGTCGATGACGGCCCGCAACGAGCGCCCGATCAGGCGCGAGATCTCGTGCGTGCGCCCGCCGACCTTGCCGCGCACGGACTCGCGGTCCGAGCGGCTGCTGGTCGCGCGCGGCAGCATCGCGTACTCGGCGGTGACCCAGCCCTCGCCCGAGCCCTTGCGCCAGCGCGGCACGCCCTCGGTGAACGACGCGACGCACAGCACCTTGGTGCCGCCGAACTCCACGAGGACCGAGCCCTCGCCCGCGTCGAGGAACCGCCGTGTGATCGTCACGGGTCGCAGCTCGTCGACGCGTCGTCCGTCGGCCCGCGTCGTGCCCGTTCCCGTGCCTGCACCCTCTGCGCTCACCATGCCCCCGACCCTACGTGCGCACCCCCACCCGCTCCGAACTCGTTCCCGCACCAGGCAGCCACCGCGACGACGCCGCGCCCGCCCCGCGCGGCACGCGCCCTCGGAGCGGGCGGACCCCACAAGTGCGGTACTCGTCACGCGAGCGCGGCACGAACGAGTGCCGCGCTCGACGGACGAGTACCGCACTCGACGAACGACCGGCGCATCGAGGCGTCGTCCCGCCGGCGGACCGGCGACCGCCCGCCGCACGGGTCCCGCGCACGCGCTGCGAGCGCGGGACGCACGCCGCGGGCGCGGCACACTCACCCGAGCGCGGTACTCGTCACGCGAGCGCGGGAGGAACGACTGCCGCGCTCGACGGACCAGTACCGCGCTCGTGGAGCACGGGCGACCTGCTGCTAGCCGGATCCGGAGAGCCGACGTCGAGGTTCTCGAGCACCTGGCGGCCTGCGCGCCCGCGTCCCGCACGCGGGGCGTCACGCACGTGGGGCGTCACGCACGTGTCCGGCCTCGTTCGCGGTGCGGGCGCAAGCCGGGACGGCCACGCCCCTCGTCAGCGCACGCCGGCGGCGCGCAGCCGGGCGAGCATCGGGAGGCCCGCCCACGCGTCCGCCCACGTCCACCGGGCGACGCCGAGGCCCAGCGCCCGGATCCGGTCCTCCCGCAGCTTCTCGCGCCAGAGCACGTCGTGCGACGCGCCGGCGTACTTGACGCGACCGTCGAACTCGCCCACCACACCGTGCTCGGGCCACCAGAAGTCGACGCGCCCGACGTACCCGTGCCGGTCGTGGATCTCGTGCTGGAGCACCGGTGCGGGCGCTTCCAGCTCGGCCATCCGCACCCGGCTCAGCGACTCGCCGGGTGACTCGGCCAGCGGGTCGACGAGCGCCGCGACGACGCGCGCGGCCCGTACGCCCCGTCCGCGTGCCGCACGCTCGACCTCGTCCGCGAGCTCGGCCGTCGTCGTCAGACCCAGCCGGACGGCCGCGTCCCCCGCGGCCACTCCCGCCACGGGCCCCGCGAGGCGCGCCAGGTCGACGACGGTCCGTGCGGGTGCCGTGCACCGCAGCCCGTCCACCAGGACGACCGCGGGGGCGTCGACGACGGTGTGCCGGACGACGTCACGGTGCGACCGCCCTCCTGCTGCCGGAGCCCGCACCAGGTGCACCCTGTCGTCCCGCCGGCCGACGGCGGGCAGCCCCAGGACGGCGGCGGCCGACCAGTGCGAGAGCGTGACCGGCCCCGCCGCCGCGGCGACGACGGCCCGGACACGGGCGCGGCGCCGGGCCTCGTCGTCCAGCACGGCCCACGCCGCCGCGTCGACGTAGGTGCCCCGTCGGACGCGGACGACCTCCCCCGCGCGCAGCCGGCGTCGGACGAGGTCGGAGGCGTGCCGCCCTCGCGGCCCGTGGACGTGGACGAGCGCCGGGTGGTCGTCGTGGCGGTCGGGAGCGCCGACGTGCGCGGTGTGCGCCCCGGGCGGCGACGCTGCGCCCGCGCGCCGTCGATCGGCTGCCTCCTGCTCAAGGTGGTCGTCCACGCGCCGCACGGTGCCACGTCAGGGTGCACCCGCGTCACCCGTCATCCACACCCCTCGTCGAGCGCGGTACTCGTGCACCCGGCGCGGGGGAAACGTGTACCGCACTCGCAGGAGGAGTGCCGCACTCGGCGAGCGGCCCGGTCGACGGGGTGTCCGACGCGGTACGGCGAGCGGGGCCGCCCGTCAGAGGGGGTACGTGGCGCCGGGGGCCGCGAGGGACGTGGGGCCGGCGTAGACGGTGGCCGCCTCGGTGAGTGCCGCGCGCGGGTCGTTCCAGGCCGGGACGTGCGTGAGGACGAGCCGGCGGGCGCCCCCGCGGGTGGCGGCCTCGGCGGCGCGGCGGCCCGTGAGGTGGACGCCGCGGACGTGGTCGTCGCGGCCCTCGACGAACGCCGCCTCGGCGAGCAGCAGGTCGGCGCCCGAGGCCAGGTCGTCGAGGCCCGCGCACGCGTCGGTGTCGCCGCTGTAGGCGAGCGTCACGCGGCGCGCGGGGTCGGCCTCCGACGGGCCCGTGACGCGGATGCCGAAGGCAGGGACCGGGTGGTCGACGGGCACGGCCTCGAGCGTGAGCGGACCGACCGTGACGGGCGCACCGGCGACCCACTCGCGCACGTCGAACTGCGCCTGCGTGTCGGTGGCCGGGTCGTGCCCGGACAGGTGCGCGAGCCGCTCGAGCGTGCCGACGGGCCCGTGCACCTGCAGGCGCGGCAGCTCACCCGTCGGCAGGTAGCGCCGGTAGACGCCCAGCACGGCCATGTCGGCGACGTGGTCGGCGTGCAGGTGCGACAGCGCGACCACGTCGACCGCCGCGGGGTCGCCCCAGCGCTGCAGCGGTCCCAGGGCACCGCTGCCGAGGTCGAGCACCGCCGACCACGTGCGACCCGAGGCGTCCTCGGCCTGCACCAGGTACGACGACGCGGCCGAGTCCGGGCCGGGGAAGGAGCCCGCGCAGCCCAGCACGACGAGCCTCATCGCAGCGCCCCGCGCGGCTCGACCGACTCGACCTCGGGGCCGAGGAACCGCCGGGCGAGCGTCGCGAACCCGTCGGGGTCGCCCGTGGCCAGGAACCGGTGGGTGGCCGGTCCCGCGGCGGGGTCGCGCTCCAGGTCGTGCGCGACGAGCGTGCGGTAGACGTCCTTGGCGGTCTCCTCGGCGCTCGACACCAGCGTCACCTGGTCCCCCATGACGTAGGAGATGACGCCCGTGAGCAGCGGGTAGTGCGTGCACCCCAGCACGAGCGTGTCGACGCCCGCCTCGCGGACGGGGTCGAGGTACTCGCGCGCGGTCGCGAGCGCGTCCGGCCCCGACGTGACGCCCGCCTCGACGAGCTCGACGAACCGCGGGCACGCACGCGACGTCAGCTCGACGCCCGCGACGGCGAACGCGTCGTCGTACGCGCGCGAGTCGATGGTCGCGCGCGTGCCGATGACGCCGATGCGGCCGTTGCGGGTCGCGGCGACGGCCCGCCGCGCGGCGGGGAGGACGACCTCCACGACGGGCAGCCCGTGGCGCAGCGTGTAGCGCTCGCGCGCGTCGCGCAGCACGGCCGCGGACGCGCTGTTGCACGCGATGACGAGCATCTTGACGCCCGCGTCGACGAGGTCGTCCATGATCTCGAGCGCGTGCGCGCGCACGGCGGCCAGCGGCTTGGGCCCGTACGGGCTGTTGAGGGTGTCGCCGATGTACAGCGTCGACTCGTGCGGCAGCTGGTCGAGGACCGACCGGGCCACCGTGAGACCCCCGACGCCGGAGTCGAAGATCCCGATGGGGGCGTCGTTCACCCGGCCGAGCCTAGCCGTCAGACCGCGTGCGCCCACCCGGTGGCGCGTCGGGTGCGGCGAGCATCACAGCGAGCAGCGACTCCTGCAGCCACGACAGCGCGCCGTAGACCGACGCCAGGTAGGCGCGCACGTCGTCCTCGTCGCCGTCGCCGAGCCCGTCGTACAGGGCCTCCGAGTCGGCGTCGGTGCGCAGGTCGAGGCGCTCGCCGAGCACGAGCCGCAGGTCCGTCAGGCAGGCCGCGACGTCGTCCGCCGAGCGCGGGTCGACGACCAGCGCGTGCTCGGGCCACCCGGGCTCGCCGTGCACGAGCGAGGTCCACAGGCAGCGCAGTCGCGCGATCTTGCGCGCCCGCAGGTCGTCCTCGGTGAGGCGCCGGAACTCGCCGGCGACCTCGGGGTCGTCGCGCGACGCGTCGGGCAGCAGGCGGCGCACGGCCGGGTCCTGGGGCGGCGGGACGGGCTCGGTGCGCACCTGCCAGGCGGCGACGTCGGGCGCGTCGCCGGGGCCGGAGCCGACGGCGGGCGCGGGGCCGTCCTCGAACCGCCCCGCGCCCAGCAGCTCGGCGACGTCCGCGACGACCGACGCGACCACGGCGCGCTCGCCCTCGTCGAGGCGCGCGACGTACCGGCCCTTCTGGCGGCGGAACGCGCGCATCACCGCCCCCCGCGCTGCATCGTCGCCCACAGGCCGTAGCTGTGCATGGCCTGCACGTCGACCTCCATCGCCTCGCGGTTGCCGGTCGAGACGACGGCACGCCCGTCCTCGTGCACCTGGCGCATGAGGTGCTCGGCCTTCTCGCGCGGGTAGCGGAAGTACGTCTGGAACACGTACGTGACGTACGACATCAGGTTGACGGGGTCGTTCCAGACGATCGTCACCCACGCGTCCGTGGTGGACGTCGCCTCGTCCACCTGGTCACGCGTGTCGGGGGCGGTCGTCGCAGGCACGGCGACCACTGTAGGTGCGGGACGCGACGTCGGCCGATGTCGCGTCACGGGGCGGGCGTCTACGTTGGCGCCATGAGCGACACGCGTCCCGACACGCACCCGCACCTCACCCCGGCCGTCGCGGCGGTCGGCTCGGGCAGCACCGCGCTGCTCACGGACCGGTACGAGCTGACGATGCTGCAGGCCGCGCTGGCCGACGGCACGGCGCACCGGCGCTGCGTCTTCGAGGTCTTCACGCGCCGGCTGCCCGCGGGCCGTCGGTACGGCGTGCTGGCGGGCACGGGCCGCGTGCTCGAGCAGCTCGCGGCGTTCCGCTTCGGCACGCCCGAGCTCGACTGGCTCGCGGACGAGAGGGTCGTGGACGACGCGACGCTGGAGTTCCTGGCCGGGTACCGGTTCGGCGGGTCGGTGGTCGGGTACGCGGAGGGCGAGGTCTTCTTCCCGCAGTCGCCGGTGTGGGTCGTGGAGGGCACGTTCGCGGAGGCCGTGCTGCTCGAGACGCTCGTGCTCTCGGTGCTCAACTACGACTCCGCGATCGCGTCGGCGGCGTCCCGCATGACCAGCGCGGCCGTGGACCGGCCGTGCCTCGAGATGGGCGCCCGCCGTGCGCACGAGGACGCCGCGGTCGCGGCCGCGCGCGCCGCGGCCGTCGCGGGTTTCGCCGCGACGTCGAACCTCGAGGCCGGCCGTCGGTACGGCCTGACGACGATCGGGACCGCCGCGCACGCGTTCACCCTGCTGCACGACGACGAGGAGGCGGCGTTCGCGTCGCAGGTGCGCTCGCAGGGTCCGGGGACGACGCTGCTGGTCGACACGTACGACGTGCACCGCGGCGTCGAGCGCGCGCTGGCCGCCGCCGGGACCGGCCTGGGTGCCGTGCGCCTGGACTCGGGCGACCTGGGCTCGCTCGCGCAGGAGGTCCGGGCGCAGCTCGACGCGGCCGGGGCGCACGGGACGAAGATCGTCGTGACGAGCGACCTCGACGAGTACGCGATCGCGTCCCTCGCCGCCGCACCGGTGGACTCGTACGGCGTGGGGACGAGCCTCGTGACCGGGTCGGGCGCCCCCACGTGCGGCATGGTCTACAAGCTCGTCGCGCGCGAGGGCGCGTCGGGCGAGCTCGAGCCGGTCGCGAAGGCGTCGCGGTCGAAGGTCAGCGTCGGCGGGCGCAAGGCCGCGGCGCGGCGTCTGAGCCCGGACGGCCGCGCGGTCGAGGAGGTCCTCGTGGTGGGGCCCGACGACGCGGTCGCGGGGTGGACGGCGGCGCAGTCCGACGGCGGGGACCCGGCGCTGCGGGCGCTGCACGTGCCGCTCGTCGTCGAGGGCGAGGTGCAGCCGGGCCTGACGGCCGCGGCGGGTGTGCGCGCCGCCACGGCGCGGCACCACGCGTCGCGCGACGAGCTGCCGCGCGGTGCGCGCCGGCTGTCGGCGGACGAGGCCGCGGTGCCGACGGTCGAGCTGCGGCTGGGCTGAACCGCCCGGACCGGCTCCCGGGGGCCGGGGGCGGGTCTCCCGTCCGGCCCCGGACGTGCGACCGGGCCGGGACGTGCGACCGGGCCGGGACGTGCGACCGGGCCGGGACGTGCGACCGGGCCGGGACGTGCGACCGGGCCGGGACGCGTCGCGTCCCGGCCCGGTGTGCGGACGACCGGCGGAGGGGGTGCCGGCCGTGCGCGAAGGCTCCTCGGCCCTCGAACGACTAGACCCTCGAGCGACCGCGGCCGACCAGCCCCAGGATCAGGCTGACGACGAGCACGGCGACGCCGATCCAGATGAGGAACTGACCGATGCCGGTGGCGACGCCGAGGACGACGAGGACGACACCGACGAGGATGAGGATGAGCCATGCGGGCATGTGGACACCTCTTTCACGTGAGCTCCGACGGCGCACCGTCGGGCTCTCTCCGAGTGGGCGGCACCGGGGGGACCCGGGCCGGGTTTGTCACGGAAAGAGCGTCGCAGCACGCCGCCTGCTCGGCACGTCGAACGGTCGACTTGCGGAGTCAAGACCCACTGCTATGTGAGCACGCGTCCAGCCCGCTGACCTGCTGTTTCATGCTGCTCTCATAGTCCACATGATGAGACAGGAGGCTGTCAGCGGGTGACGTCAGCGCTTGCCGACGAACCAGCCGCGCAGCATCGCGATTCGCGCCGAGAGCTCGTCGGGCGCCGCGAGCGCGACCTCCGGACCGCCGCACCGGCGCCGCAGCTCGGCGTGCACGGTGGCGTGCGGCTGACCGCTGCGCCGCGCCCACGCACCGACGAGCTGGGCGAGCTCCTTGCGCAGCTCGGCCTGCCTGCGGTGGTCCACGACCTCGGGGGCCGGCGCCTCGCGCGTGCGACGGGCACCCTGCTGGGCGGCCTGCCGCTGCCGCAGCAGCGTCGTGACCTGGTCGGCGTCGAGCAGCCCGGGCAGGCCGAGGAAGTCGAGCTCCTCGTCCGAGCCGACCTCGGCACCCGTCCCGAACTCGCCGCCGTCGAACAGCACGCGGTCGAACGACGCCTGCGCCTCGAGCGCCTCGAACGTGCCCACCACGCCGTCGCTGCCGACGGCGTCCTCGCTCTTCTCCTCGCGCTCCGCGAGCGCGAGGAGGTCGGCCTCGGGGTCCTCGTCGCCCGTGACGGGCTTGTCGAGCGCGTGGTCGCGCTCGACCTCCAGGCTCGCCGCGAGCTCGAGCAGCTGCGGCACGCTCGGCAGGAACACCGACGCGGTCTCGCCGCGCTTGCGCGCACGCACGAACCGGCCGACGGCCTGCGCGAAGAACAGCGGGGTCGCGGTGCTCGTCGCGTAGACACCCACCGCGAGGCGCGGCACGTCGACGCCCTCGGACACCATGCGCACCGCGACGAGCCAGCGTGAGTCGCTCTGCGCGAACTCCTCGATGCGGTCGCTCGCGCCGTCGTCGTCCGACAGCACGATCGTCGGCGACTCCCCCGTGATCCGGGCGATGTGGCCGGCGTACGCGCGCGCGTCGGTCTGGTCGGTCGCGATGATCATGGCGCCCGCGTCGGGCACCGCGCGCCGCACCTCGGTGAGCCTGCGGTCGGCGGCCGCGACGACCGACGGGATCCACTCGCCGTTCGGGTCGAGCGCCGTGCGCCACGCCTGCGAGGTCATGTCCTTGGTGAGCGGCTCGCCCAGGCGCGCCGAGATCTCGTCGCCCGCCTTGGTGCGCCAGCGCATCGAGCCCGAGTAGGACAGGAAGATGACGGGCCGCACGACGTGGTCGCGCAGCGCGTCGCCGTAGGCGTACGTGTAGTCGGCGACCGAGCGGCGGATGCCCTGGGCGTCGCGCGCGTACTCGACGAACGGGATCGCGGCGGTGTCCGAGCGGAACGGCGTGCCGGTCAGCGCGAGCCGGCGCGTGGCACCCTCGAACGCCTCGCGGACCGCGTCGCCCCACGACAGCGCGTCACCGCCGTGGTGCACCTCGTCGAGGATGACCAGCGTGCGCTCGGCCGTGGTGCGCGCGGCGTGCAGCGCGGGCTTGCTGGCCACCTGGGCGTACGTGACGGCCACGCCGTCGTACCCGGCGCCGTGGCGGCCCTGCGCGTTGGAGAACCGCGGGTCCAGGCGGATGCCGACGCGGGCGGCGGCGTCGGCCCACTGCCGCTTGAGGTGCTCGGTGGGGGCGACGACCGTCACGCGGCGGACCGCGCGCGACTCGAGCAGCTCGGTCGCGATGCGCAGCGCGAACGTCGTCTTGCCCGCGCCCGGGGTCGCGACGGCGAGGAAGTCCCGCGGGCCGCGCTCGCGGTAGAGCTCGATGGCCTCCGCCTGCCACGCACGCAGGCTCCCGGCAGCACCCCACGGCGCACGCGCCGGGAACGCCGGCGGCAGCTGCGACGCTGCCGACGACGAGGGGTGCTGCGGGGTGCTGGTGCTGGGGGCGACGGGGCGGCGTGCCGCGC
>NZ_LNTD01000142.1 GCF_001462455.1 Cellulomonas sp. B6 | reverse complement strand
CCGGGGGCGCACCGGATGTGCCGGGACGCGCCCGCCGGGAAGGCTGGAGGCACGGAGCCGCAGCCCGGCGGCCCGCAGAGACGGAGGTCCCCGGTGTTCCCGCTGCTTCGACGTGTGTGCTCGGTCGCGGGGGCGGTCGCCCTCGGCGGCGCCCTGGGCATGGTGGCAAACCCGGCCCTCGCCTCGCACCTCGGCCTGCCGGTCGTCGAGTCGCTGCTGCTGCGGGGCTGAGCGCGTGCGGGGGCCGCACGCGCGGCGCCCCGGCGGGGCTCCTACGCTGACGTCATGGCCCGCTACCTCGACGTGCACCCGACGGACCCGCAGCCGCGCTCGATCGCGCAGGTCGTCGCGATGCTGCGCGACGACGCGGTGATCGCGTACCCGACCGACTCGATGTACGCGCTCGGCACGCGCATGGACAACCACGAGGGCGCCGAGCGCATCCGCCGCATCCGCACGCTCGACGACCGCCACCACTTCACGCTCGTGTGCTCCGACTTCGCCCAGCTCGGGCAGCTGGTGCACCTCGACAACAGCGCGTTCCGCGCGATCAAGTCGGCGACCCCCGGCCCGTACACGTTCATCCTCCTGGCGACGCCCGAGGTGCCGCGGCGCCTGGCCCACGCGAAGAAGCGCTCGGTGGGCGTGCGCATCCCCGACGACCCGGTCGCGTGCGCGATCCTGCGCGAGCTCGGCGAGCCGCTGCTGTCGTCCTCGCTGCTCATGCCCGGCCACGACTGGCCCATGACCGAGGGCTGGCAGATCAAGGAGGAGCTCGACGACGTGCTCGACGCGGTCGTCGACGGCGGCGAGCGCGCGACCGGCCCCACCACGGTCGTCGACTGGACGTCGGGCGCGCCCGAGGTCGTGCGCGAGGGCGCGGGCGACCCGACGCGGTTCTGACGTCGTGGTCACCGACACCGGCGCCGACACCGGCGCCCCGGTCCCGACCACGCCCGACGACGTCGTGCGGGCCGCCGCAGCCGCGCCCGACCTCGAGACGCTCGCGGCGGTGTCCACGACGTGCCGGGCGTGCCCGCGGCTCGTCGCGTGGCGCGAGGACCAGGCCGCGCACCCGCCCGCGCGCTACCGCGGCCAGACGTACTGGGCGCGCCCCGCACCCGGGTTCGGCGACCCGGCGGCGCGCGTCGTCGTGGTGGGCCTGGCCCCCGCCGCGCACGGCGCGAACCGCACCGGCCGCATGTTCACGGGCGACCGCTCGGGGGACTTCCTGTTCGCGGCGATGCACCGCGTCGGCATGGCGTCGCAGCCCACGTCGGTCGCCGTCGACGACGGCCTCACGCTCCACGACGTGCGCGTGACGGCCCCCGTGCGCTGCGCACCACCCGCCAACGCCCCGACGCCCGCCGAGCGCCGCACGTGCGGGCCCTGGCTCGCACGCGAGCTCGAGCTCGTCGCGCCGCGCGTCGTCGTCGTGCTGGGCGGGTTCGGGTGGCAGGCGCTGCTGACCACGCTCGCCGAGCAGGGCTGGGCCGTCCCCCGGCCGCGCCCGGTGTTCGGCCACGGCGTCGAGGTCACGCTGCGGCACGGCACCCAGGACCGCGCGCTCACGCTGCTCGGGTGCTACCACGTCAGCCAGCAGAACACCTTCACCGGGCGCCTGACCCCGGACATGCTCGACGCGGTGCTCACGCGTGCCCTCCTCGTGGCGGAGGCGGCCGGAACCGTTGTCCACCCGGGGAATGACCCCTCCGCACAGCCGGGAGCCCTACGCTCTCGGACGTGAGTGTGCTGGTCACGGGGGGCGCGGGGTACATCGGTGGGCACGTCGTCGACGCGCTGCTGAACGCGGGACGACAGGTCGTCGTCGTCGACGACCTGTCGACGGGGCGGCCCGACCGCATCCGCGGCCTCCCCCTCGTCCAGGTCGACGTCGCGTCGCCCGGCGCGGTCGACGTCCTCGCCGGCACGATCACCCGGTGGGGCGTCGCGTCCGTCGTCCACCTCGCCGCGCGCAAACGCGTCGACGAGTCGATGGCACGCCCGGACTGGTACCACCAGCAGAACGTCGGCGGGACGGAGAACGTGCTCGCGGCGATGACGCGCACCGGCGTCGGACACCTCGTCTTCTCGTCGTCCGCGGCCGTGTACGGGTCCCCCGCCGGGTCGCTCGTCGACGAGGACGCCCCGCTCGCACCCGTCAACCCGTACGGACGCACCAAGGTCGACGGCGAGCGCGCGCTCGCCGCGGCGGCGTCCGCCGGCATCCGGTCCGTCGCGCTGCGGTACTTCAACGTCGCCGGCGCCGCGTCGCCGCTGCTGCGGGACGACGAGGAGGCGAACCTCGTGACGATCGTGCTCGGACGGCTCGCCCGCGGCGAGGCGCCGCAGGTCTACGGCACCGACTACCCCACCCCCGACGGCACGTGCGTGCGGGACCTCGTGGACGTCCGCGACGTCGCGGCGGCCCACCTCGCGGCGCTGCGCGCCCTCGAGGAGGCGCGGGGCCCGGCCACCACCCAGGCCCTCAACGTGGGCACCGAGGTGGGGGTCTCGGTGCGTCAGGTCGTCGACCGGCTCCGGGCGCTCGACGCGTGCGACCTGCCCGTGCAGGAGCTGCCGCGGCGCGACGGCGACCCCGCCGCGGTCGTGGCGGCCGCCGGCCGCGCCCGGACCCGGCTCGGCTGGTCGGCGGTGCACGACGCGGACGACGTCCTGCGCAGCGCGTGGTCCGCCGCGCGAACCGGACGCTGAGCGTGCGTCGGGTGCCCTCAGGCGTCGTCGCGCGCCCGCTGCTCGTCGACCAGCGACTCCGACGCGCCGAACCGGGCGACCGTCAGCGCACCGCCGAGCACCAGCACGAACGCGGCAGCGGCCAGCAGACCGCGCCCGGGCAGCGCGCGGTCGCCCACCAGCACGAGGCCCAGCAGGGCCCCCAGGCACGTCTCGGTGGCGACGGTCGCGGCGGTCACGGGCACGACCGCCGCACGCCGCAGCGCGAGCGCCGTCAGCGCGAGCGCGAGCACCCCGCCCACACCACCGGCCCACAGCGCCGGATCGAGCAGCATCGCGAGCGGACGGGACGGGTCGACGACGTGCGCGGCGAACGCGAGGACCGCGTAGCCGACCCCCGCCGCGACCGCGAGGACCATGCCCGAGCGTGCGGACGGCGGACGCGCGGCGATGCGCCACGCCAGGACGGCGAGCGCGAGCGCCGCGAGCAGCAGGCCGACGCGGACGCCCGGCGGCGGCACGCTCACGCGGGTCGGTGCGACGCTCACGGCCAGACCCACGAGCCCGACACCCAGCGCGACCAGGCCCGCGGCGTCACGGCGCCCGAACCGCGCGCCGAGCACCAGGACCGCGAGCACCGCGGCGACCGCGAGCCCCGACGCGCGCCCCGCCTGCACGACGAACAGCGGCAGCGTGCGCAGCGCGACGAACGACAGCCCGAACCCGAGCGCGACGAGCAGCAGCGCCGCCAGGTAGGCCGGCGACCCCGCCAGGCGTCGGACCAGCCCGACGCCGAGCCCGGCGTCGGTCGGCAGCCGACGGGCGGCGACCGCCTGCAGGACCACGGCGGCACCCGAGCAGAGCGCGGCACCGGCGACGGCCAGCAGGCCCACGCGTCACCTCCGTCGCTTCACGAGACCCGTGCGACCTGCACGCACGGGCCGAACCGTCTCCGGCGCGTCGTGCGCGCGCCCGAGCCTATGCTCACCCTGGCCGACGCCAGCGGTGTCCGGGCAGAAGGGTAGGGCGTGACGTGCGATCGGCCGAGAAGAGGACCGTGAGCGGGAGCAGGACGACGGGGTCGGTGGCGACCTCACCCCAGGGCACGGGCCGCGGACGGTTCGTCCTCGCGACGACCGGGGTCTTCGCGACCCTCGTGGTGCTGCTGTCCGTCGTCGTGGCGTTCTCGACGCGCGCGCAGGTGCGCCAGAACCCCGAGCTGACGGGACCGTCGTGGATGGACGGCTGGTTCCAGTTCGACGCCGGGTGGTACCTCGGCATCGTGCGCGCCGGGTACTCGTTCGTCCCGGGTCAGCAGTCCGCCGTCGCGTTCTTCCCCGCCTACCCGATGGGGGTCCGCGGGCTGGGCGACCTGCTGGGCGACCACCAGGTGGCCGGGCACGTGCTCGCCGTGGCGTGCGGGCTGGCCGGTGCGCTGCTGTACGCGCTGTGGGTCCGGGGTCGCCTCCCGCAGCGGTCCGCCGTGCTCGCGGTCGGCGTGCTGCTGCTCTACCCGTACGCGTTCTTCCTGTACGGGCCCATGTACGCCGACTCGCTGTTCCTGCTCAGCGCCGTGGGGGCGTTCGTGCTGCTCGAACGGCGCTGGTACCTCGCGGCGGGGCTGGTCGGGGCGGTCGCGACCGCCGGACGGCCCGTCGGCGTCGCGGTCGCGGTCGGCCTGGTGGTCCGCACGCTCGAGCTGCTCGCGCAGGACCGTCGGGCGGCGCGGCCGCTCACGGGCGACGTCGTCGCGACGCCGCCCGTCTGGCCGGGGTGGCGCGACGTGGTCGCCGCCGTGCGCGACGTCCGGCTGCGGCACGTCGGCGTGCTCGCCTCCGGCCTCGGGCTCGCGGGGTGGGTCACGTACCTGTGGCTGCAGTTCGGCCACCCGCTGGCGTTCGTCGAGGTCGAGGGCGCACCCGGCTGGAACCAGGGCGTCGGGCCGAAGACCTGGTTCAAGCTCGTCTTCGCGGGCACGCTCGTCAAGGGCCCCTACGACGTCGCGGCGCTGCTGACGCTGCAGGCGCTCGCGTGCCTGTGCGCGGTGCTCCTGCTGCGGCGGGTGCAGCGCCTGTTCGGGTGGGGCTACGCCGCGTACACGGCGATGGTCCTGCTCATCCCGATCATCGGGACCAAGGACTTCATGGGGACCGGCCGCTACGTGCTGGTGGCGTTCCCGGTGATGGCGGCGGCCGGGGACTTCCTGGCGACGCGCCGTCGACGGTGGGTGGCACCCGTGGCCCTGGTGGTCTGCGGCGTGCTGCTCGTCGTGCTCACGTTCCTGTTCGGCAGAGGGGTGGCAGTGTCATGACGTCGACCGAGGGCCCGGAGCCCCTGGGACGGGTCTCCGTCTTCTTCCCGATGTGGAACGAGGAGGAGTACATCGAGCGCGCGGTCGCCGCGGCGGCCGGCACGTGCCGCGAGCTGGTCGACGCCGGGCACGTGCGCGACTACGAGATCATCGTGGTCGACGACGCGTCGACCGACCGCACGCCGCAGATCGCCGACGCGCTCGCGGCGGCCGACCCGCACGTGCGCGTCGTGCACCACCCCACCAACCGCAAGCTCGGCGGGTCGATGCGCTCGGGTTTCGAGGCCGCGACGGGTGACGTCGTGCTCTACACCGACGCCGACCTGCCGTTCGAGATGCGCGAGCTCGTCCGGGCGCTGCGCGTGCTGCAGACCTACGAGGTCGACATCGTCAGCGCGTACCGCCTGGACCGCACGGGCGAGGGGCCGCGGCGCGCCGTGTACTCGTTCCTCTACAACGGCCTGATCCGGGCGATGTTCGGCATGCGCGTGCGGGACGTGAACTTCGCGTTCAAGCTCGTGCGCCGCGAGGTGCTGGACCACGTCACGCTGCGCAGCGAGGGCTCGTTCATCGACGCCGAGCTCCTGGTCCGGGCGCAGAAGGCGGGGTTCCAGGTGCTGCAGATCGGTGTCGACTACTTCCCGCGCACGCGCGGGGTGTCGACCCTGTCGTCGCTCGGCGTGATCCGCACCATGCTCGCGGAGATGTGGACGCTGCGTCGCGAGCTGCGGACGCTGCCCGCCCGGCCGGGCGGCGCCACGTCGTGACGCGGCGGCTGGTCGTCACGGCCGACGACCTGGGTCTCACGGCCGGTGTCAACGACGCCGTGCGGCAGGCCCACGTGCACGGCGTGGTGACCGCGACGTCGCTGCTCGCGGTGGGCACCGCGTTCGACGACGCGGCGCGCGTGCTGCGCGACCACCCGACCCTCGAGGTCGGCGCGCACCTGGCGCTCGTCGGCGAGGACCCGCCGCTGCTGTCGGCCCGCGAGGTCCCGACGCTCGTGGACCGCGCGGGCCGGTTCCCGCTGAGCTACCGGACGGTCGTCCTGCGGGGCGCGGCCGGGCGCATCGACCCCGACGACGTGCGCCGCGAGCTGGGCGCGCAGCTCGAGCGCGTGCGCGGGATCGGCCTGCCGGTCACGCACGTCGACACGCACCAGCACACCCACCTGTGGCCGACGGTCGCCCGCGTGGTCACGGAGCTCGCGCTCGCCGCGGGCGTGCCGGCGGTGCGACTGCCGCGCAGCCGGGCCGTGGGCGTGACGGGCGCGGGCGTCGGGGTGCTGAGCGCGGCGCTGCGGCGTCGTCTCGCGCGCGCGGGCCTCGCGACGACGGCGGACTACGCGGGGCTCGACGAGGCGGGGTCGATGGACGAGGAGCGGCTCGTCGCGGTGCTGCGCGCGGCGGCGGCGCGGGGCGCGTCGTCGCTCGAGGTGAACGCGCACCCGGGCGTCGCCGACGACCCGGACACGGGCCGCTTCGCGTGGGGGTACCGGTGGGCCGACGAGCTCGCGGCCCTCACGTCGCCGCGCACGCGGGCCGCCGTCGAGGCGGCGGGGTACACGCTGACGGGCTTCACGGGGCTGGGGACGAGGGGCGACGCATGACGGGCCGACGACCGGACGCGGCGGGCCGCGCCGCCCTCGCGCTGTACCGCGGCGCACCGTGGGAGGCGCGCGTGCACGTGCACGTGCGCTGGTGGAGCGCACCGTTCCGGCGGCTCGTGCAGCTGCTGCCCGAGGCCGGGCCGGTGCTGGAGATCGGGTGCGGGCACGGCCTGTTCAGCGCGTACGCCGCGCTGACGGGCCCGGGGCGGCGCGTGGTCGGCGTGGACATCGACGCCGACAAGATCGCCGCCGGCGCGACGGCCGCGGCGCGCGTGCCGAACCTCGAGCTGTCGGTCGCGCCCGACGGCGCGGTGCCCGCGGGGCCGTGGACGGCCGTGGCGGTCGTCGACGTGCTGTACCTGCTGCCCGCCGAGGCGCAGCGGCACCTGCTCGAGGCCGCGGCCGCGCAGGTCGCACCCGGCGGGCGGCTCGTCGTCAAGGAGATGGGCGACCGGCCCGCGTGGAAGGTCCGGTGGAACCGCTGGCAGGAGACCCTGTCGGTGCGCGTGCTGCGCATCACCGCCGGGTCCGGCACGTTCACGTTCGTGCCGCCCGACGTGGTCGCCGGCTGGTTGCGGGACGCGGGCCTGACGGTCACCGCGACCCGGCTCGACGCGGGCCGCGTCCACCCGCACCACGTGCTCGTCGCGGAGCGACCGGCGGCAGGCTGAGCGGCGAGACCGCTCGGCACCGCGAACCCGGTGGCGCCGAGCGGCCCGACGGCGCGCTCAGCCGAGCAGCACGACCGCGACGCCGTAGCCGTTCGCGAGGACGTGCAGCGCGACCAGCAGCCACGGGTTGCGGTACCGGGACCAGAGGTACCCGGCGACGAGCCCGAACCCGAGGCCCTGCACGACGAGCGCGGCGGAGACCTCGACGACCGGCCCCTGCCCCTGGCGCGCACCCACGTGCAGCAGCGCGAACGCGAGCGTCGCGACCGCGATGCCGCCCCACCTCCCGAGCAGCGCCTCCAGCCGCGTCTGCAACCACACGCGGTAGAGCAGCTCCTCCCCGACCCCGGCCGTGACGGCGGTGGCGACCGCGGCCGTCACCAGCAGGTCGACCGGCACGTCGTCGTAGCGCGGGTGCGCGACCCACGGCGCCGCCTGCGCGAGCGCCGTCCACACCACGACGACCACGGCCGGCGCCCACCACCGCCACGCGGCGCGCGGCCACGCGCGGCTCAGCGCACCGCGCGTCGCGAGCACCACCAGCGCGGGCACCACCACCACGAGCGCGAGCTTCACGAGGTGGTACTCGGCGCGGCCCCCGACGCCCGAGGCCGCGACCACGAGAGGGAACATCGCGGCGCAGCCCAGCAGCGCGACCGTCGCCAGGACCGTGCGACGCACCTCCCGCACCCGGGGCGCGAGCACGGGCGCGCGGGGCGGCAGCAGCCGCACGAGCGCGACCGCGACGAGCGCGGGCAGCAGGACGTGCAGGTACGGGACCGTCGGCGCACCGGCGTCGGCCGACTGCCGCAGGCCCGCGGGTGCGAGCACCAGCAGGACGCCGAGCGCGAGCAGCGCGAGAGCGGCCAGGGTGCCCGCGAGCGCCGCACCGGTGCGCGGCAGGAGCCGCACGAGCGCGACCGCGACGAGCGCGGGCAGCAGGACGTGCAGGTACGGGACCGTCGGCGCACCGGCGTCGGCCGACTGCCGCAGGCCCGCGGGTGC
>NZ_LNTD01000141.1 GCF_001462455.1 Cellulomonas sp. B6 | reverse complement strand
GCGCCCGGTCGGCTCGCCCGTCGGCTCCCCGGTCGGCGTCCCCACGGGCAGCGTCGGGGTGCCCCCGGGCGTCGGCAGGTCCGGGGCGTCGGGGGGCAGGACCGGCGGCGTGGGCACGTCGGGGACCTGCGGCACGTCGACGTCGCCGCCCGGCGGCGGCGCACCCTGCCCGGGCGGCTGCGTGGGCTGCGGCCGCTGCGGCGGGACCGCGGCGGACGGGCCGGTGGCCGTGTCGCGCGGGTCGTGCACGGGGGCGCCCGCGCGGCCCGTGTCGATCGCCCGGCTGCTGCCGTCGGCCTCGACGACGACGGCGCGCGAGCCGTCCTCGGTGTGCACGACGAGCCGCCCGTCGTCGACCAGCAGGCGCGGGTCGCGCCCGCCGGGGACGACCACGTCGGGGCGGCCACGCGTGCCGTCGGGGCGCAGCACGATCACGCGTCCGGCACCCGTGCAGGGCACGTAGACGAGGCCGGCGAACACGGCGGGCCGCCCGGGTCGCTCGCACCCGAGCGCACCGACGCCGACGTCGAGGATCCGGTCGCCCGCGAGCATGACGACCGCCGAGCGGCCGGGCACGCCGGCGGGTGCGAGGTCGGTGGGCGACGAGCCCGCGGGCAGCACCTCGCCGGACAGGTCGGGCACCGCGACCGCGAGCTCGCGGCCGACGCCGACCTGCAGCACGGCACCGCCGTCCGGCGCGAACACCGTGACCCCGCGCTCGTGCGGCAGCAGCCGCGTCCCGGAGCCCGCACCCCGCACGGGGCGCGACTCCCCCGCCTCGAACCGCTCGTCGGCGGCCTTCCACGTCACCTGCTGCAGGTCGCCGCCCGTCGTCACCGCCCACACCGTGCCGCGCGCGTCGACGACCGCGTCGGCCAGCGCGCTGCCCAGGCGGTGCGGGGTCCCCAGGTCCTTGAGCGTCAGCGGGTCGACCGCGCGCACCACGCCCGTGCCGGGCGTCACGAGGTAGACCAGGCCACCGCCGACCAGGACCCGCGCGGGCTCGTCGCTCGTGCGCTGACCGCTCGCGAGGAGCGTCGCGAGGTCGATGCTCGTGAGGCTGCCGGTGGCGCCGTCGCCGACCACGAGCACGCCGTCACGCTGGCTGATGTCGAGCTGTGCGCCGGGCCCCGCGACCTGCAGGCGGCGCTCGGCGCGCCCCGTGCCCGGGTTGATCTGCACGACCTGCCCGGTCTGGTCGTCGGGCAGCCACGTCACGCCGTCGGACATGGTGACCACGGTGCTGGCCACGCCGGAGCCGAGCGCGGCGCCCAGCACGAGCGCGGCGCCCGTGACGGCGACGCCGGCCTCGGCGAAGCCGCGCTGGCGGTCGCCCGGACGGCCCAGCAGGCGCCTCATCAGGCCGGATGCGGTGGCTGATCGGTTCAACGGACGGTCTCCCGGTCGGCTGTCGGCGATAGTACCTGGACGACCCGGACGCCTCCGCCGCTGACCAGCAGGCCGCGGCCGACGCCCGTCACGGGCTCGTGCGTGTGCATCGGCACGGTCGCGCCGACGAGCGAGCCGTCGGCCATCTCGGGGGCGAGCAGCACCGCGCGCCGCGCGCGCCGGGCCGCGGCGACCGCACCCGCGACGTGCTGGCGCGCACGTGCCTCGTCGGCGTCGGCCGCGACGACCACGGCCACGTGGCGCGCGGGCCCCTCCTCGACCGTGCGGGCCATCAGCTCGACCAGGCGCCGGTCGTCGCCACCGCGCTCCCAGCCGCGCTCCCACTCGTGCACGTCGTCCACGAGCAGCACGCGCCAGGCGTCGTCGCCGACGGCCGGCGACGGGGCCGCGAGCAGGTCCTCGAGCAGCGCGACGGCCGCGGCGGGGTCGGCGACGGCCGTGACGCCCGCCGCGTCGCGCGCCCGCGGGCCCAGCAGGTGCACGGCCGTCGGCGGCTGCGCGGCGCGCGCGACGGCCTGCGCGAGGCCGAGCAGGAACGACGTGCGCCCCGACCCGCCGCGGCCCAGGACGAGCAGCGGCGCCGGCAGCAGCGGCAGCACGACACCCGTCGCGAGGTCGCCGTCGACGCCCAGGCACACGTCGTCGCGCTGCGGCGCGGGCACGAGGTCGACCGGCACGCGGGTCGGCATCGCGGGCACCGCGACGGGCGGCTGGGCGGCGTAGCGCGCACCCTCGCGGTCTGCGACGTCGCGCAGCAGCGCGGCCTGCCGCGGCGTGCCCGCCCCGCCGACGGTCGCGACCTGCACCTCGGTCCGTCCCAGCAGCCCGCGGCCGGCCGGCGTGCGGTCGTCGAGCACGGTCTGCGGCACGCCGAGCACCTGGTAGTCGTCGACCGACGTCATGCGCAGCACGAGGCGCTGGCCGAACGCGCCCGCGAGCGCCGACGGCAGGCCGGTGCGTCGCGGGGTCGTGGCGGTCACGTGCACGCCGCACCGGCGGCCGTCCTGCAGCACGGCGACGAGCTGGTCGACGTGGCCGCGGCGCAGCGGGCCGCCGCCCTCGAGGTGCTCGACGAGCTGCGGCAGGTTGTCGACCAGCACGTGCACGCGCGGCAGCACGACGCCCGCGGCGGCGAGCGCCTCGACGTCGGCCGCGCCGTGCCGCGCGAGCAGCGCGTTGCGCTCGGTGAGCGTGCGGTGCAGCATCCGCACGAGCCGCGTGACGCGCTCGGGCTGCTGCTCGACCACGACCGACCCGACGGACGGCAGCGCCTCGAGCGCCGCGAGCCCGCCGCCCGCGGCGTCGATGCCGTAGACCAGCGCGGGCGCGAGGTCGTGCGCGAGGGTCGCGGCCAGGGCCACGGTGCGCAGCAGCTCGGTCTTGCCGCTGCCCGAGGCTCCGTGCACGAGCAGGTGGCCGGCGCGCGCGTAGTCGACGAGCAGCGGGCGCTGCGTCTGCTCGTCGGGCAGGTCGGCCAGGCCGAGCGGCAGCACGCCGGGTCCGGGCGTGCACGTGTGGACGTCGGGCGTGACGCCGGGCACGGCGGCCTCGTCGCGCGCGTCGGCGCCGAGCAGCAGCGCCCCGGGCTCGCCGCCCGCGAGCAGCACCTCGTCGCGCAGCGCGGGCAGCCACGGGCGCTTGGGGGCCACGAGGCCCGAGCGCGCGAACGCCTCCCCGACCGTGAGCACGAGCCGCTCGAGGTCGGAGCGCTCGTGGACGCGACCGCTCGCGGCCGCGGGCGCGGCGTCGGAGCGCGCCGTGAACGCGCGGACCGCGACGGTCGCGGCCTCGTCGCGCGCGGGCTCGTGCGCCCCGACCCACGCGACCTGCACGAGCTCGCGCGTGCCGTGGCCCGTGCGCCGCAGCCACGCGCGCCCCGGGGTGCGGCGCGAGAGCGTCGCGGCGTCGGGCGCCTCGACGACGTCCGTCGAGTCGTCGGTCGACGCCATGCGCAGCGCGATCCGCAGGTCGGTGTTCGCCTTGATCTGCGGTGTCACGACGCCCGCGGGGCGCTGCGTCGCGAGCAGCAGGTGCATGCCGAGCGACCGACCGCGCTGCGCGACGTCCACGACGCCGTCGACGAACTCGGGCACCTCGCCCAGCAGCGCGGCGAACTCGTCGACGCAGATGAGCATGCTGGGCGGGGCGACGTCGGGGCGCAGCTTCTCGAGGGCGACGAGGTCCTTGGCGCCGTGCTCGGCCAGCAGGTGCTCGCGCCACGTGAGCTCGGCGCGCAGCGACACCAGGGCGCGCTGCACGAGCGCGGGCGTGAGGTCGGTGATGTAGCCGACCGTGTGCGGCAGGTCGGCGCACTCGCGGAACGCCGCGCCGCCCTTGTAGTCGACCAGGAGGAACGTGATGCGCGACGGCGGGTTGTTGGTGGCCAGCGAGCACAGCAGGGTCTGCAGCAGCTCCGACTTGCCCGAGCCGGTGGTGCCGGCGACGAGGCCGTGCGGACCGTCCTCGCGCAGGTCCACGGTGACGACGCCGTCGGCGCCGGCGCCGAGCTGCGCGCGCAGGCCCGCGGACTGCGCCCACCGGTCGAGGACGGCGGTGACGTCATCGGGGTCGCGCAGGTCGGAGCCCAGGTCGGGCAGGCGCACGGCGTCGGGCAGCGCCGAGTCGGGCGGCACGACGGCGGCCTCGTCGCGGAACGACGTGAGCGTGCGCGCGGTGTCCCACGCGGCCGCTAGGTCGAGCTCGTCGACCGCGTCCACGACGTCGTCGCCGCCGCGGTCGCGGCGCCGCACGAGGCCCGCGTCGAGGTCGAGCAGCACGTCGGTCGCGGACGGCACGCGCATCGCGTCGCGGCCCACCCACAGCAGGTGCACGTCACGCTCGGCGGCGGCGCCCGCGACGGCCTCGACGGCGCGGCGCGGCACGCCCGCGTCCTCGTCGACGACGCACACGACGTGCCCGCGCGCGCCGTCGGCCGCGACGAGCGCGTCGAGCAGCGCGGCCCCGTCGGCCGCGCCGACGGCCACTGGCGGCAGGCCCGCGACGCGGTGCGCGGTGTGCGGCAGCCACCGCAGCCACGTCTCGACGTGCGTCGCGTCGGGGCCGAGCACGGCCGCGAGCGCGACGTCGGTCGGCGAGTGCGCGGCCGCGAGCCGCACCAGCAGCGCGCGCACGGCGGCATCGGCGCGGTCCCGGTCGGTGCACGTGACCGCCGCGAGCCGGTGACCGCCCAGCACGAGCGGCACGGGCTGCGCGGGGATCGTCGCGCGCTCCTGCAGCTCGCAGACCGCGAGGTCGCGCTGCACGCGGTCGCCGCCGCGCGCGACCGTCCCGGCCACGAGCGCGGGACGCGGGCCGAGACCGGCGCGCACGTGCAGGAAGTCGGGGTCGTCGACGCGGCGCGCCCACGTGCCGGGGTGCCGCGCGGCGACGCGCTCGCGCACGGTCACGAGGTCGGGCTCGTCGGCGGCGGCGCGCTCGCGCTGCACGGCGGCCGCGGCGTCGACCTGCGTGACGACGTCGTCGACGTCGTGCCGCCACGCACGCAGCTGCGCGTCGTGCTCGGCGCGCTGCTGGCGGCGCTGCACGACGTGCTGCACCGACATCATGAGCGGGAACCCGAGCATGAAGACCAGCGAGAACGGGCTGCGGTTCATCGCGAACATCGCACCGCCCAGCAGCACGGGCATGAGCATCATGGGCCACGGCAGCGGCGCACGGCGCGGTGCGGTGGGCGGCGCGGGCGCCTCGAGCTCGGCGGGCTCGAGGCGCGCACCGAACCGCGGCGGCCGCAGCACGCCCGTCTCGCCCGGCAGCGGGGTCGCGTCGCCGCGGTGCACCTCGAACGTGGTGCGGCCGACCTCGACGCGCTCGCCCCAGCCCACGGGCTGCGCGCGCTGCACGGGGCGGCCCGCGACGCGCGTGCCGTGCGCCGAGCCCTCGTCGCTCACGACCACGCCACCCGCGAGCAGCACGCGCGCGTGCACGCGCGACACGAGCGGGTCGGTGAGCCGCACGGTCGCGCCGGACCCGCGGCCGACCGTGAACGCGTCGGAGGCGACCGCGACCTCCTGCCCCGCGTCGGGGCCGGCGACCACGCGCACGCGCGCCCGCACGGCACGTCGGCCGCCCGGGCGGTCGAGCCAGGACGCGGGCACCGACGCGACCGGCAGCACCGCGCCCGTGCGCAGCGGCGCCTGCGCGAGCGGCAGGTCGGCCGGCCACGGCGTGCCGTCGGTGGTCGGGGCGAGCAGCGCGCCCGTGCCGGCACCCAGGTGCGCCGCGAGCGCGCGGGCGAGGTCCGCGACGCGCGCCCCCTCGCGCGCGACGACCTCGACGTCGACCGCGCGCAGCCCGCTGTCGCGGGTCGGCTGGACGCTCAGTCGCCACATGGGCGGTCTCCCGTCGGTGCGTGCGTGGGCGAGGGCGAGTGTGGTGGCGTCCCGGTGACGTCGGGCGGGACGCGGACGCCGGGGTGCCGCGCCGGACGGCGGCGGCACCCCGGCGGCGGGGGTCAGGACGACGCGGTCTCCTGGTCGTCGGCCTGCTGCGCGAGCGCCGCGGCGTTGGCCTGCAGGGCCTCGACGACCCGCTGCAGGGCCGGCACGTACTGGCCGGTCCAGTCGGCGTTGAAGCGCTGCGCGTCGGGCCCGTACCAGGGCGTCGACTGCAGCTGCTGCGTGAGACGGCTCGTGATCTGCGTGATCGAGTCGGCGTCGACGTTCATGACGCGCACGAGGTCACGGGCGGCGGCGATGTCCATGCCGAGGACGTTGCTCATGGTCGTTCTCCTTCGGTGCGTGCCCGGACCTGGCGCCCTGGGCGGGTGGGTGGCTCTGCCGGTCTCGGTCAGGCCGGGGCCGGGTCGGCGGCGCCGAGCCGGACGGAGGTGTGCGCGGCGGCGAGCGCGTCGCGCAGGTCGGTGGGGGTCGTGGCGGACCAGCTCGACACGACAGTGACGGCGTGCCGGTGGTCGCCGGGCACGGGTGTGGGGTCGAGGTGCACGTCGACGCGCTGGTGCACGGTGCCGGTGCCGTGCGCGCGCACGAGCGTCGCGCGGGCTGTCCCGTCGGGTGCGTGGTCGCCGTCGGGTGCGTCGTCGCTGCCGGGTGCGTGGTCGCCGGTGCTCGCGTCGGCCGGCGGCACCGGCTGCCGCGTGCCCGGGTACTGCGCGAGCATCGCGTCGAGCACCTGCGCGGCGGTCGTGCCCGCAGGCACGAGGTCGGCCGTGACGGTGAGGTTCGGCTGGAACCCGGGGACGTCGACCGTGGGCCGGGCCACCGCGAGCGCGCGCGGCGCGGGGGCGGCGTGCCAACCGTCGGGCAGGTCGAGGCGGAAGCGCGGCGCGCCGGGCAGCAGGGGTCCGGGGTGCTCGAGGGTCGTGGCGGTCATCGCCCGGTCCCGTCGATCGTCAGCTCGGTCACCACGGGGGTGCCGGGACCGGTGTGGTCGCCGGCCGCGGCGTCGTCCTGCGGCTCGCCGTCGGCCGTGCCGCCGTCGGCGCCCCGCGCCCCGTCGGCGACGGCCGCGCCGATGCGCTCGCCGAACGTCCCGCCGCCGACCGCGTGGCCGATCGCCCCGCCCACGACACCGCCCACGACCTGGCCGACCGTGCCGGCCGGGTCCTTGACGATGCCGGTCGCGATCGAGCCCGCGGACACCCCGGTGCCGCCGGCACCGGTCGCGCCACCGCCGGGCTCGGTGCGGGCCACGGGCGCGGTGGGCGTCGTGACGCCCGCTCCCCCGCCGGCCGCGCCGTTGACGTGCACCGTGATCGAGCCGATCGACACCGGCACGACGACCTGCGCTCCGGCACCGGCCGCACCGCCACCGGGCTGCGACGTCCGCACCGCGGGGTCGGGCGCGGCGAGCACCGGGGCGTTCACGGTCGACGCCTTCGGCAGCTGCACGGGCGTGAACCGCGCGTCGGGGATGTGCACGGTGGGGGTGTCCGCGCTCGTGTCCTTCTGCGTCTGCGAGATCAGCGCGAGCACCTGGGCGAAGCCTCGCAGGTACTTGGCGACGGTCTGGACCCACGGGATGACCACGGCGCGCAGGTAGCGGGCGAACGCGGCCGCCCAGCCGGTCCACGACATCGCCTCGAGCGCCGCGGCGAGCACGCGCAGCGCGGTGACGACGTCGTCGGCGAACTCGGCCGCGTCGGTCATGGTCCGCACGATGCGGTCGAGCCCGTCGACGTCGGACCCGCGGAACGTGCCGCTCTGCTGGAGCTGGGTCATCGG
Source organism: Cellulomonas sp. B6 (assembly GCF_001462455.1). Classification (GTDB taxonomy): domain Bacteria; phylum Actinomycetota; class Actinomycetes; order Actinomycetales; family Cellulomonadaceae; genus Cellulomonas. The sequence goes on along the minus strand of NZ_LNTD01000141.1, from coordinate 14,362 downwards.
GTGCCTCCTGCGGTGGGCCGGACGGTCCGGCGGGTCTGCTGCGGGTGGGTCGTACGGGGTGGTGCGGTGCGCCGGGGTGCGGGGTGGTGGCGCTGTCTCGACGCTAGGGAGCGGGCGGGCGGCGCGGCCAGCGTCGGCGGGGTGGAAGGTTCCGCCGCGCAGCCGGTCAGCGGCTCGCGTCCTCCTGCATCTGGGCGCGCCGGTCGAGCTCGACGGCGTTGCTGCGGATGTTCTCGGCGGCGGCCTGCAGCTCGGGGCGCAGCGCGCCGTCCCACTCGCCGAGGAACCGCTGGGCGCCCGGGCCGGACCACTGGACCTGGCTCAGCAGCGAGCCGATCTGCCCGACGATCTGGTCGAGGTTCCCCGCGCCCGTCTGCATCGCACGGGCCTGCTCGCGGCTGTACTGCGGGTCGATGCCGTGGAAGGTGCTCTTGTCGTACATGGCGTGCTCCTCGCGTCGTCGGGCCGGTGCCCGGCACGCTAGGCAGCGCGCGGGCGGTCAGGACAGGGCGCCGGGGGTGGAACCTTCCGGGTTGAGGCCCGCGCCGCGGGCACGCGCGGCCTCGACGACGGCCAGGTCGTCGGCCGTCACGAGGCGCACCTCGGCCGCGCGGCGCGCGACCGCGAACCGCACGTTCTGCGCACGACCGCCGGCCTGGGCGAACGGGTCGTCCGCCGGGCCGAACGCCATGCGCGCGACCACGCGGATCGCGTCGTCGACGCGCTGCGCGCGCTCGAGGTTCCACGCGTGCCCGCGCCACGCGAGCACGCGCTCGTAGATCTCGCGGTTCGACGCGGGGCGCGGGTAGTCGTCGTCGCCGACGAGCCACGGCTCGGCGAGCGCGAGCGCGACGTACCACTCGCGGGACCACCGCTCGAGGCGCGGCGCGGGTGCGGTGACGGCGCCGTCGGGGTCGTGCTCGGGCACCCACGCGGGGCCCGCGTCGGGCTCGACGGGCACGGACACGTCGACGACGAGCACGAGGTCGGTGTACTGCCCCGGGGCGGTCTGCCGTCCGCGCAGCAGCAGCACGTGGTTCTCGCCCTCGTCGAGCAGCGCGGCCATGCCGTCGGAGAGGGCGACGCGGCGCGCGCCGCCGGGCGCGTCGAACAGGCTCGAGAGCTGGGCCTCGGTCGAGCCGCGCCAGCGCAGCCGCACGACCTCCTCCCCCACGACGATCTCGCCGACGAGCCGCGACACGTGCGGTGCCGCGCGCGGCAGGGTCAGCGCGGTGCTGCGCAGCGCGGCGTCCGCGTCGGCGTCCGGGAGCGCGGCGTGCGGGTCGCGGCCGACGAGCAGCGTCTCGCCGGACCCGAGCACGACGGTGGGCACGCCGACGCCGCGCAGGGTCACCCGCAGCACGGGGTCCCCCTCACGTCGGGGCTGGGTGCGGGCGCGCCGTGGCGGCCCGTGCGGTCCGTGTGCATCTGTCGGAGTCTGTCCGACGCGCGCGCGCCGTTCATCCTCACCGAACGTTCCCGGACGGTTCCGGACACGCTTTCACCCGATCCGACCAGCGGTGACACCACGACGCGCTCGCGCGCGGACGGCAGCGGCGACGTCCGCGACGTCGACACCCGGCGCCGCGCTCAGCCGAGCACGGCGCCCTTCGACGCGGACTGCACGAGCTTCTGGTACTTGCCGAGCACGCCGCGCGTGTACCGGGGCGCGAGCGGCGTCCAGCCCTGGCGGCGGGCCGCGAGCTCGGCGTCGTCGACCACCAGGTCGAGCGTCGCGTGCGCGACGTCGAGGCGGATGCGGTCGCCGTCGCGCACGAACGCGATCGGTCCGGCGTCGACGGCCTCGGGCGCGATGTGCCCGACGCACAGGCCCGTCGTGCCGCCCGAGAACCGGCCGTCGGTCACGAGCAGCACGTCCTTGCCGAGGCCGGCGCCCTTGATCGCGCCGGTGATGGCGAGCATCTCGCGCATGCCGGGCCCGCCCTTGGGGCCCTCGTAGCGGATGACGACGACGTCGCCGGCCTGGATCGTGCCGTCCTCGAGCGCGTCGAGCGCGGCCCGCTCGCGCTCGAACACGCGCGCGGTGCCCTCGAACACGTCGGAGTCGAAGCCCGCGGACTTCACGACCGCGCCCTCGGGCGCGAGCGAGCCCGACAGGACCGTGATGCCGCCCGTGCGGTGGATCGGGTCGTCGAGCGCGCGCAGGATCTTGCCGTCGGGGTCGGGCGGTGCGATGTCGGCGAGGTTCTCGGCCACGGTGCGCCCGGTGACGGTGAGGCAGTCGCCGTGCAGCAGCCCCGCGTCGAGCAGCGCCTTCATGACGACGGGCACGCCGCCGACGCGGTCGACGTCGTTCATGACGTAGCGGCCGAACGGCTTGAGGTCGCCCAGGTGCGGCACCTTCGCGGCGACGCGGCTGAAGTCGTCGAGCGTGAGGTCGACCTCGGCCTCGTGCGCGATGGCCAGCAGGTGCAGCACGGCGTTGGTGGACCCGCCGAACGCCATGACGACGGCGATCGCGTTCTCGAACGCCTCCTTGGTCATGATCTGCCGCGCGGTGATGCCGCGGCGCAGCAGCTCGACGACGGCCTCGCCCGAGCGCTGCGCGTACTGGTCGCGCCGCCGGTCGGCCGACGGCGGGGCGGCCGAGCCGGGCAGCGACATGCCCATGGCCTCGGCGACGGACGCCATGGTGTTGGCGGTGTACATGCCGCCGCACGCGCCCTCGCCGGGGCAGATCGCGCGCTCGATCCGGTCGACGTCCTCACGGCTCATGAGTCCGCGTGCGCACGCGCCGACGGCCTCGAACGCGTCGATGATCGTCACGTCCTTCTCGGTGCCGTCGGACAGCTTGACCCAGCCCGGCATGATCGAGCCCGCGTAGAGGAACACGCTCGCGAGGTCGAGCCGCGCGGCGGCCATGAGCATGCCGGGCAGCGACTTGTCGCACCCGGCCAGCAGCACGGACCCGTCGAGCCGCTCGGCCATCATCACGGTCTCGACGCTGTCGGCGATGATGTCGCGGCTCACGAGCGAGTAGTGCATGCCCTCGTGGCCCATCGAGATGCCGTCGGACACCGAGATGGTCCCGAACTCCAGCGGGTACCCGCCGCCCGCGTGCACGCCCGCCTTGACGGCCTTCGCCAGCCGGTCGAGCGACAGGTTGCACGGCGTGATCTCGTTCCACGAGCTCGCGACGCCCACCTGCGGCTTCGCGAAGTCCTCGTCGCCGAGCCCGACCGCGCGCAGCATGCCGCGCGCCGCCGTCGCCTCGAGCCCGTCGGTGACCTGCCGCGACCGCGGCTTGATGTCGACCCCCGCCTGCTGCGCGTCCGTCATGGCCTGAGCGTAGGCACGCCGCACCTCCGGGGCACCCGATGACGCGCAGCGGCGCGGCCGCGCCTCAGACCCGGCGGATGCGGCTCACGTCGCGCACGGCCCCGCGGTCGGCGGACGTCGCCATCGCGGCGTACGCCTGCAGCGCGGGCGAGACGTAGCGGTCGCGGTCGACCGGCTGCCACGGGTTCTCGCGCGCCTCCATCTTGGCGCGGCGCTCGGCGAGGACCTCGTCGGGCACGTTGACGCGGATGAGGCGCGTCTCGACGTCGATCTCGATCTCGTCGCCGTCCTCGATGAGGCCGATCGTGCCGCCCGCGGCCGCCTCGGGGCTGATGTGCCCCACCGAGATGCCGCTCGACCCGCCCGAGAACCGGCCGTCGGTGATGAGCGCGCAGACCTTGCCCAGGCCGCGGCCCTTGATGAACGACGTCGGGTACAGCATCTCCTGCATGCCGGGTCCGCCGGACGGGCCCTCGTACCGCACGACCACGACGTGGCCGGGCTCGACCTCCTTGCGCAGGATCTTCTCGACCGCCTCGTCCTGCGACTCGCACACCAGGGCGCGCCCCACGAAGTGGAAGACGTCGGGGTCGATGCCCGCGGTCTTGAGGATCGCGCCGTCCTGCGCGAGGTTGCCGCGCAGCACCGCGAGCCCGCCCTCGACCGTGTACGCGTGCGCGACGTCGCGGATGCAGCCGTTCGCGGCGTCGGTGTCGAGGGACTCCCACACGTTCGACGTCGAGAACGCCTGCGTCGTGCGGACGCCGCCGGGCGCGGCGTGGAACAGGTCGACCGCGCGCTGCGTGGCCTTGCCGCCGCGCACGTCCCAGTCGTCGAGCCACGCGCGGAGCGTCGGGGTGTGCACGCTCGTCACGTCGTGGTCGAGCAGGCCGGCGCGGTCGAGCTCGCCCAGCAGCGCGGGGATGCCGCCGGCGCGGTGCACGTCCTCCATGTGGAAGTCCGGGTGGTTCGGCGCGACCTTCGACAAGCACGGCACGCGGCGGCTGAGCGCGTCGATGTCGTCGAGCGTGAAGTCGACCTCGGCCTCCTGCGCGGCGGCCAGGATGTGCAGCACGGTGTTGGTCGAGCCGCCCATCGCGACGTCGAGCGTCATCGCGTTCGAGAACGCCGCGCGGGTCGCGATCGACCGCGGCGCCGCGGTGTCGTCCTCGTCGTCGTAGTAGCGCCGCGCGAGGTCGACGATCGTGCGCCCCGCCTCGAGGAACAGCTCGCGGCGCGCGCTGTGCGTCGCGAGCGTCGAGCCGTTGCCGGGCAGCGACAGCCCGAGCGCCTCGGTGAGGCAGTTCATCGAGTTGGCGGTGAACATGCCCGAGCACGAGCCGCACGTGGGGCACGCGTTCTCCTCGACGCTCGCGAGCGCCGCGTCGGACACGTTGTCGTCGGCCGAGTAGTTGATCGCGTTGATGAGGTTGAGCGGCGTCGTCGCGACGCCGTCCGCGACGACGGCCTTGCCGGCCTCCATCGGCCCGCCGGACACGAAGATCACCGGGATGTTCAGCCGCAGCGCCGCGTTGAGCATGCCGGGCGTGATCTTGTCGCAGTTGGAGATGCACACGAGCGCGTCCGCGCAGTGCGCCTGCACCATGTACTCGACCGAGTCGGCGATGAGGTCGCGGCTGGGCAGCGAGTAGAGCATGCCCGCGTGGCCCATCGCGATGCCGTCGTCGACCGCGATGGTGTTGAACTCCTTGGCGACGCCGCCGGCCTCCTGGATCGCCGACGCGACGAGGTCGCCCATGTCCTTGAGGTGCACGTGCCCCGGCACGAACTGCGTGTACGAGTTCGCGATCGCGACGATCGGCTTGCCGAAGTCCTCCGAGCCCATGCCCGTGGCGCGCCAGAGCGCACGCGCTCCGGCCATGTTGCGACCGTGGGTCGAGGTACGTGAGCGCAGGGGACGGCTCATCGCGCAGTTCTCCTTCGGGGGCGGGCACCGTGCTGGTGCCCGCCCACCGTACGTCGGCCCCGGTGCGGGGCGTCCCGCACGTCCGGCCTGTGATCCTCCGAGGGGCGGACGCTCAGACGGCGGTGACGTGCGTCCAGCGCGCGTCGTCCAGCGTCACGGCGTAGGTCTCCCCCGCGAGCTCGACGCCCGCCTCGACCTCGCGCTCGGCGCACGACGGCCCGACCCACACCCGCAGCTCGCCGGGCTCGACCACGCGGCGACCCGAGCGGTCCGTGAACGCGAGGCGCTGCGCCGGGACCACGAGCTCGACGTCGACGCTCTGCCCGGGGGCGAGCTCGACGCGGTGGTAGCCGAGCAGCTGCGCGACGGGGCGCGTGACGCTCGCGACGACGTCGTGCCCGTAGAGCTGCACGACGTCAGCGCCCGTGCGGCCGCCGGTGTTGGTGACGGTCACCGTGACGGCCAGGCCGCCGTCGGTGGTCGCACCGGGCGCGACCCGCAGGTCGGTGTGCGTGAACGTCGTGTACGAGAGCCCGTGCCCGAACGGCAGCGTCGGGACCGTGCTGAGGTTCGTGACGTCGCCGTCGCCGCCCAGCGCGGGGTGCAGGTAGGTGTACGGCTGCGCACCGGCCGAGCGCGGCATGCTGATCGGCAGCCGGCCCGACGGGTTGACGCGCCCGCTGAGCAGCCCCGCGATCGCGGTGCCGCCCTCCTCGCCCGGGAAGAACGCCTGCACGGCCGCGGCGCAGCGCCCCAGCGCCCAGTCCACCGCGTACGGGCGGCCCGTGAGCATGACGAGCACGACGGGGGTGCCGGTCGCGAGCACGGCCTCGACGAGCTCGCGCTGCACGCCCGGCAGCTCGAGGTCGTCACGGTCGCAGCCCTCGCCGACCGTGCCGCGGCCGAACAGCGCCGCGTGGTCGCCGACCACGAGCACGGCGACGTCGGCGTCGGACGCGATCGCGACGGCCTCGTCGAAGCCCGAGCGGTCGTCGTCGTCGACCGCGCAGCCGCGCGCGTAGGTGATCTGCGCGGCGTGCTCGCGCCGCAGCGCCTCGAGCACCGTGGGCGACTCGATGCCCACGGGCACGTCCGGGTGGTGCGCGAGCACGTGGTTGAGGAACGAGTAGCAGCCGAACAGCGCGGCCGTGCGGTCGGCGTTGGGGCCGACGACGGCGATGCGCGCGTCGGGCGCGACGGGCAGCGTGCCGTCGTTGGTCAGCAGCACGAGCGACCGCTCGGCCAGCTGCGCGGCGATCTCGCGGTGCTCGGGGCTGTCGAGGTCGACCTCGGTGGGCGGCTCGTCGTCGAACCGTGCGTCGAGCAGGCCGAGCTCCTCCTTCTGCGCGAGCGCGCGCAGCACCGCGCGGTCGACGAGCGCCTCGTCGACCGTGCCGGAGCGCACGGCCTCGGCGAGCGGCGTGAGGTACGCGTCCCCCGTGGGCAGCTCGATGTCGACGCCCGCCGCGAGCGCCTGCCCGGCGGCGTCGCCGAGGTCGGCCGCGACGTGGTGCAGCAGGTGCAGGAAGGCGACGCCGAAGTAGTCGGCGACGACCGTGCCGTCGAAGCCCCAGCGGTCGCGCAGCACGCCGGTGAGCAGCTCGGGGTTGGCGGCGACGGGCACGCCGTCGATCTCGGCGTAGGAGTGCATGACCGAGCGGACGCCGCCGTCGAGCACGGCCATCTCGAACGGCGGGAGGAGCACGTCGGCGACCTCGCGCGGGCCCGCGTGCACGGGCCCGAAGTTGCGGCCCGACTGCGACGCCGAGTAGCCGACGAAGTGCTTGAGCGTCGCGTGCACGCCCGTGGACTGCAGGCCGCGCACGTACGACGTGCCGAGCGTGCCGACGAGGTACGGGTCCTCCGAGATGCACTCGTCGACACGCCCCCAGCGGGGGTCGCGGATGACGTCGAGCACGGGTGCGAGGCCCTGGTGGACCCCGAGCGTGCGCATCGAGCGGCCGATGACCTCGCCCATGCGGGTCACGAGGTCGGCGTCGAACGACGAGCCCCACGCGAGCGGCGTCGGGAAGGTGGCGGCCCCCCAGGCCGACAGGCCCGTGAGGCACTCCTCGTGCACGAGCGCGGGGATGCCCAGGCGGGTCTCGTTGACGAACCAGCGCTGCTTGTCCCACAACCAGCGGGCACGCTCGACCGCGTCGATCGGACGCGTGCCGTACACGCGGGTGAGGTGGCCCAGCCCGTCCTTGATGACGTCGTCGAGGCCGCGCTCGACCTCGAACTCGCCCTGCAGCGGCGCGACGGCCTCGCCCTCGCTCTTCTCCCAGAAGCCCACGATCTGGGCGAGCTTCTCCTCGAGCGTCATGCGCTCCAGGAGGTCGCGGACGCGGGTGCTGGGCTGCGACGGTGCAGCCGTCTGGAGATCCGTCACGGATCCGACTCCTTCGGGACAGGGAGCGGCAGGCGGCCGCGACGCAGGTGTGACGCAGGTACGGGTGTGGAGCAGGTACGGGGCGGTGCCCGCGCACGTCGACCGTGCGCGGGCACCGCGGTGCGGTCAGCCCTTGACCGCGCCCGTCAGACCGCCGACGATGCGGCGCTCGAACAGGCTGAAGAACACCAGGGCGGGGAGCATCGACAGCGACGTGAACGCCAGGACGCGCGCCGTGTCGACGGAGTGCTGGGACGCGAACGCCTGCACCCCGAGCGGCAGCGTGAAGGCCGACTCGTCGTTGAGGATGAACAGCGGGAGCATGTAGCTGTTCCAGCTCGCGATGAACGCGAGGATGCCGACCGTGACGACGCCGGGCATCGACAGCGGCACGACCATCCGCCAGAAGAACGACAGCTTGCTGCACCCGTCGAGCAGCGAGGCCTCCTCGATCTCGTCGGGGATGGCCCGCAGGAACGGGACCAGGATGATGATCGTCGTCGGCAGCGCGAACGCGACCTGCGGCAGGATCACGCCCGCGAGCGAGTTCATCAGGCCGAGCTCACGCACCAGGATGTACAGCGGCGTGATCGCGACGGTCATCGGGAACATCAGGCCCGCCGCGAACAGCGAGTACAGCGCGCCGCGGCCGCGGAACCGGTACCGCGCCAGCACGTAGCTGGCCGCGAGCCCGAGCGCGACGACCCCGAGCGTCGTGCTCAGCGCGGCGAAGGCCGAGTTGAGCACCTGGGTCCAGAAGACGCTGCCGCCGAGGACGTCGAGGTAGTTGCCGACCTGCCACGGCGCGGGCAGACCCGACGGGTCGAGCGTGATCTGCGAGTTCGTGCGGAACCCGCCGAGCACGATGTAGACGACCGGCGCGAGGATCGCGGCGATCAGCAGGGCCGCGACGCCCCAGACGGCGGCGTCGCCGCGACGACGGTTCGACGTCTTGCTGACCGTCGTGGACGTGGCCGGACGGCGGATCGTGGTGGTCGCCATCAGCGCTTCCCTCCCGTGGTCGCGCCCTCGGTGTCACGCCGCAGCACGAAGCGCTGGTAGATGAGCGCGACGATCAGCGAGATGACGAAGAGGACGACGGCGACGGCGTTGCCGTAGCCGAAGCTGCCGGCGTTCCGCCCGTTGACGACCATGTAGGTCGCCATGGTCGAGGTGCCCGCGGTCGAGGCCACGTACTGGCCCCAGACGATGTAGACGAGGTCGAACAGCTGGAGCGAGCCGATGATCGACAGGAACGCCCAGATGCGGAGCGTGGGGCCGAGCAGCGGGAGCGTGATGCGCCGCTGCACCTGCCAGTACGAGGCGCCGTCGATCGCGGCGGCCTCCGACAGCTCCTCGGGGATGCCCTGGAGCCCGGCGAGGAAGAGGATGACGGCGAAGCCGACGTACTTCCACGTGATGATGATCATCAGGGTCCAGATGGCGATCTTCGGGTCCGACAGCCAGTCGCGCTGCAGGCTCTCGAGCCCGAGCTTGCCCAGCAGGTCGTTCACCGCACCCGTGGTCTGGAGCATGAGGCTCCAGCCGGTGCCGACGACGACCTCGGAGATCACGTACGGCACGAAGATGAGGACCCGGATGATCGACTGGCCGCGCATCTTGCGGTTGAGCAGGAGCGCCAGGCCGATCGCGATCGGTCCCTGCATGACGAGCGACATCACCATGATGAAGGCGTTGTGCCGCAGCGCGTCGTGGAACGTCGGGTCGGTGAGGATCGTGACGTAGTTCCGCAGGCCGACGAAGTCGGTCGGCGGGCCGAAGCCCTGCCAGCTGAAGAACCCGTAGTACGCCGCCATGACGACGGGGAAGATGACGAAGGCCAGGAAGACGATCAGGGCCGGGCCGGCGAGCAGGGCGATCTCCGCCCGCATGCGCCAACCGATCCCGCGGGCCCGCCCCGCCGAGGGCGGCACGGTGACCGTGCCGCCCTCGGCTGCGAGACCCGTGGGCGAGCCCTGTGCGTCGCGCACGTTCTCGCTGATGGATGACATCGTGGACTCTGCCTCAGCCCTTCGCGGCAGCGTCGTTGACGGCCTTGACGATCGCCTCGGGCGAGCCCGAGCCGGCGAGCATGTCGACCACGCCGACGTTCAGCGCGTTGCCGATGTTCTGGCCGAACAGCGTGTCGAGCCAGACCGAGACGTACGCCGCGTCGTTGTACGCCGCGAGGACGTCCTGCAGGGCCGGGTCGGTGACGACGCCCTGCGCCTCCTTGCTGGCGGGCAGCGTGACGAAGGCCTCGGCGTACTTCTCCTGGTACTCCTTCTGCATGTAGAAGTTCAGGAAGTCCGCGCACTCCTTGGGGGCCTTGACCCAGCAGGAGTTGCCGTCGACGCCGCCCATCATGGCCGACGGGTCACCCTTGCCGCCCTCGACGGCCGGGAAGGGGAACCAGCGCAGGTCCGCGAGGGGCTCCTTGGTCGGCGTGAGGTCCTTGATCACGCCCGGGTCCCACGCGCCCATGAGCTCCATGGCCGCCTGGTGGTTGGCGATGAGACCGGCCGACGACCCGGCGCCCTGCTGGGCCGACGTCGTGAGGTAGCCCTCGTTGAACGGCTCCGTCTTGGCGAAGTCCTGCAGGTCCTTGCCGGCCTGGAGGAAGCAGTCGTCGTCGAAGCTGCGCGACTCGGCGGCCTTGTCGATCGTGTCCTTCGAGCACTCGCGCAGCGCGAAGAAGTAGTACCAGTGCGCGGCGGGCCACGCGTCCTTGGCGCCGAGCGCGACGGCGCTGGTCCCGGAGGCCTTGAGCTTGCTGACCGCGTCGTTGAGCGAGGCCATGTCGGTCGGCGTCTCGGTCACGCCGGCCGCCTTGAACAGGTCCTCGCTGTAGTAGATGCCGCCGGGCAGGATCGACTGCGGCATGCCGTAGACCTTGCCGTCGACGGAGAGCGCGGAGAGCGCGCCGTCGCCGAGCGCGGCCTTGACCTCGGGCGAGATCAGGTCGGTCAGGTCCATGACCTGTCCGGCCTTGACGACGTCAGCGAGCTTGCCGCCGCCGCGCGACATGAAGATGTCCGGCGCGTCGCCCGCGTTGAGCGCGGTCTGCAGCTTGCCGTCCATGTCCTCGTTCTGGACGACCTGCGCCTTGATCTTGACGCCGGGGTTCGCCGCCTCGAAGTCCTTGATGGTGTCGTCCCAGAACTTCTTGCCGTCACCGGTCGTCGAGTTGTGCCACAACGTCATCGTGACGTCGCCGCCGTCGCTGCCGTCGCCGCCGTCCTGCGAGCACGCCGTGATGCCGGCGGCCAAGACGAACACCGCGGAGGTGAGCGCCAGGGTCTTCCTCACGTTCATGAACCCGTCCTCTTCGTCGAGTCGATCCCCTGTAGGGACGCGCCCTGCGCGGTCGTGACCTCGCTGAGCACGCATCCTGCACCGACGGTCGCGGCCCCCTCGCCGGCCCTCGGCTGCCCGTTCGGCGGCGACGTCGCCGTCCCCGACCGGGCTTGACGCTGATGAGTCTGAACCGGCGTCCGGCTCCAAGTCAAACGATGTCGATAACGATATCGGCACGATGGCCTATGCTCACGGTGTGGAGCAGGTCACCCGCGTCAAGATGGCCGACGTCGCCCGGACGGCAGGGGTCTCGGTGGCGACCGTGTCGAAGGTCGTCAACGGTCGGTACGGCGTCTCGCAGGAGACCCTGGCCCGGGTGCAGCAGGTGATCGACGACCTCGGGTACGAGGCCAGCCTCGGCGCGCGGTCGCTGCGCAGCCACCGCACCAACGTGCTCGGCATCCTCGTCGCGGAGTTCGAGCCGTTCTCGACCGAGCTGCTCAAGGGTGCCGGCTCGGTGGTCGCCAGCACGGGCTACGAGCTGCTCGCGTACTCGGGCGGCGGGGGCGGCGAGGTCGGCTGGGAGCGCCGGTACCTGTCGCGGCTGTCCGGCACGCTCATCGACGGGGCCGTGATCGTCACGCCCACCGTGCTCGACACCTACCCGGGCGTCCCCGTGATCGCGATCGACCCGCACGCGGGCCCGTCGGGCCTGCCGACCGTCGACTCCGACAACCTCGCCGGCGGCGTCATGGCGACCGAGCACCTGATCTCGCTCGGCCACCGCCGCATCGCGCACCTCGGCGGCCGCACCGACCTCGACTCGGCACGCCTGCGCGAGCAGGGCTTCCGCCAGGCCATGGCCGCGGCGGGCCTGCCCGTCGACGAGTCCCTCGTGCTGCCCGGTGGCTACCGGCGCCTGACCTCGGCCGCGCCCGCGCACGAGCTGCTGGACCGCCCCGACCGGCCGACCGCCGTGTTCGCCGCCAACGACCTGTCGGCGCTGGCCGTGCTCGACGCCGCCCGCACGCTGGGCTTGCGCGTGCCGCACGACGTCTCGGTCGTCGGCTTCGACAACGTCCCGGAGTCGGCGCTGAGCGAGCCGCCGCTCACGACCGTCGCGCAGCCGCTGCGCGAGATGGGCGCCACGGCGCTGCGGATGCTCGCCGACCTGGTCTCGGGCCAGGAGGTGCCCATGCACCTGCGCCTGGCGACCGAGCTGCACGTCCGGGCGACCACCGCCCCGCCGCCGCCCTTCTGACGCACCGCGTGGCACGCAGGGCCGGCGGCCGACCGGCCGGCGGCGCGTCAGGCCGTCGCGTCGGCGCCCGACTCCTCGCCCTCCCGGATGTGCCGCGTGACCCACGGCGCGAGCGCGAGCATGACGACCGCCACGGCGAGCGCGACCGCCCCGATGCCCCCGAAGAACGCGGTCCGGCTGACGCCGTCGGTCAGGGTGATGAGCTGCGCCGTGACGGCCTGCCCCGCCGCGGGCGCGAGGAACCACAGCGCCATCGCCTGGCTGCGGAAGGCCCGCGGCGCCAGCAGGGTCGTGGCCGCGAGCCCGACGGGTGACAGGCACAGCTCGCCCAGCGTCTGCACGACGTACACGACCACCAGCACCCACCAGGGCGATCGGCCGCCACCGGCCACCGCGGAGGCCCCCGCGAGGAAGAGGAAGCTGAGCGCCGCGAGGGCGAGCCCCAGCGCGAACTTCACGGCGGTCGAGGGCCGGTCCCCCAGGCGCACCCACAGCCACGCGAACACGGGTGCCAGCACGATGATCGCCGCGGGGTTGACCGACTGGTAGAGCACGGGCGAGATCGTCACGCCGAGCACGTCGAGGTCGGTGTGGTCGCGCGCGTACTGCGACAGCGTGCTCGAGGCCTGCTCGAAGATCATCCAGAACAGCGCGGCCGCGACGAACAGCGGCACGTACGCGGTGAGCCGCGAGCGCTCGGCCCGGTCGACCTTCGGCGACCGGAACATCACGAGGAACATCACGACGGGCGCGGCCAGCGCGAGGTACGACAGCGCGTCGATGACGACGTCGAGCGCTCCGCCGCCACCGGCACCGACCAGCCGCGCGACGACGCCCGCGGCGACGACGGCCAGCAGCACGAGGAGTCCGGTGCGCACGACCTGCGGGCGGTCGGCGGGCGTCAACGGGTTCGGGACCGCGTCCCCGGCGCCGTGCAGCGCACGACGCCCGAGCACGAAGGCGACCAGCGCGAGGGCCATCCCGACCGCCGCCACCGAGAACCCGGCGTGGTAGCCCCCGACCCCGCGCGCGGCCTGCACGAGGAAGGGTGCCGTGAACGACCCGATGTTGATTCCCATGTAGAAGATCGAGAACGCCGAGTCCCGGCGGGGGTCGTCGCGCGCGTAGAGCTCGCCGACCATGCTCGAGACGTTCGGCTTGAGCAGACCCGTGCCGAGCGCGACGAGCACGATGCCGAGGTAGGCGGTGCCGGCCGAGGGCAGCGCGAGGCTCACGTGCCCGGCGGCGATGACGACGCCGCCCCACAGCACCGACCGGCGCGCACCGATGACGCGGTCGGCCGCCCAGCCGCCGACGACCGTGACGAGGTAGACCGCCGACCCGTACACCGCCACGAGCGCGGCGCCCGAGGCGTCGTCGAGCCCGAGTCCGCCGTTGGCCACCGTGTCGGTGAGGAAGTACAGCAGGATCGCGCGCATCCCGTAGTAGCTGAACCGCTCCCACAGCTCGGTGGTGAACAGCGTGTACAGCCCGAGGGGGTGGCCCAGCAGGGTGCGCCCGCGCGCGGCCGCTGCTCGCGGCTCGGGTGCGGCGCGACCCGGCCCGGCGGCGGTGTCGCTCATCGAGCCATCGTGGCGGGTCGAGGCCGTCGATGCACGTCACCCACCGTCAACCAGTTGACATCTCTCATGTCAACCGGTTGACTCATGCCCGTGGACTCCCCCCTCCCCACCGACCGCCCGCTCGGCGACCGCGTCACGGTCACGCTGCACCACCTCGTCGACGTGCTCGACGAGTACGCCGACGACGTGCTGACCCGCGAGCACGCCGTCACCTTCAACCAGTACCTCTTCCTCGCCGTGCTGTGCGACCTCGACCGGCCGGACGTCACGTCGCTCGCGCGCTGCCTGCGCGTCACCAAGGCGGCCGTGAGCAAGCGGGTCGGCTCGTTCGTCCGGGCGGGCTGGGTCCGGACGCTCGACGACCCCGGCAACGCGCGCCGTGTGCTTCTCGAGCTCACCCCCGCGGGTCGGGCGCTCGTCGACACCGCCGGCCGACGGGTGGAGCAGGAGTTCACCGCCCTGTTCGCGGACGTCGAGGACGTCGACCTCGACCGGCTGCAGACCGATCTCACGACGGTTCTCACGACCGTGCGCACCTCGCTCGCCGCACGCGTCCCGACGTCGCCGCTGGCCTGACCACCCGCTCCCGGGCACGGCACGCC
>NZ_LNTD01000140.1 GCF_001462455.1 Cellulomonas sp. B6 | reverse complement strand
CAGCTCGGCGAGGTCGTGGATCACGTGGACGCCGGCGGCGACGACCTCGGTCTCGGTGACCGGCACGCGGCGCGGACCCGGGCGGTCGAGCCACACCCCGACGAGCCCGGCGGCGCGCGCGGCGGCGGCGTCGACGTCGAGCTCGTCACCCACGTACGCCGTGCGGGCCGGGTCGGTACCCAGGCGCGCGCAGCCCTCGAGGAAGACGCGCGGGTCGGGCTTGCCGACGCCGAGCGTGTCGACGCCCACGAGCACCTCGATGCGGTCCGCCAGCCCGGCGCGCGTGAGCTTGTCGGTCTGGTAGCCGACGCGCGCGTTGGTCAGCGCGCCGACGCGCACACCGGCGGTGAGCAGCGCGTCGAGCGCGGGGACGGCGTCGTCGTGCGCGGCCCAGCCGTCGGCGAACGCGGCGTCGAACACCGCGTCCCACGCGTCGTAGGCCGCGTCGTCGAGCACCGGGCCGCCCACGGCCGCGTGCAGCTCGTTCGCACGCGTCATGCGCTGCTGCCGGAACGTCTGCTCGCCGCGCGTGTACGCGCGGTAGTGACCGCCCGGGTCGGCGCGCCACAGCGCGAGCGCGGCCTCGACGTCGGCGCCGGGCGCGTACCGGTCGAGCACCGCGGCGAGCGCGCCACGGAACGCGTCACGCGTCGCGACGAGCGTGTCGTCGACGTCGAGCAGGACCCCGTCGACCGGCGACGGCGCGGGGCCGCCCCCGGGCCTGCGCGTCACAGGGCGGCGCGCAGGCCGGCGACGCGCGCGAGCGTCGCGTCCTTGCCGAGGATCTCCATCGACTCGAACAGCGGCGGCGACACGCGGCGGCCCGTGAGCGCGACGCGCAGCGGCGTGTAGGCGAACCGCGCCTTGATGCCGAGCCCGCCCTCCTCGGCCGGTGCCACGAGCGCCGCGGCCAGCGCGGTCTGCGTGGCCTCGGTCGTGAACCCGTCGGCGGGCAGGTCGCCCAGCACGCGGGCGGCGGTGTCGAGCACGTCGGCGGCCTCGGGACGCAGCGCGGTGCGCGCGTCCTCGACCACCTCGACCGCGTCGTCGGCGACGAACAGGAAGCCGAGCATCCCGACGGCCTCGCCCAGCAGCGTCATGCGCTCCTGCACGAGCGGCGCGCCCGCGTCGAGCAGCGCGCGGTGCTCGGGCGCGAGGTCCGCGTACGAGTCCGCGGGGACCAGGCCGGCGGCGTGCAGGTACGGCACGAGCCGGTCACGGAAGTCCTCGGGCGCGAGCAGGCGCACGTGCGCGGCGTTGATCGCCTCGGCCTTCTTGAGGTCGAACCGCGCCGGGTTCGGGTTGACGTCGGCGACGTCGAACTTCTCGACCATCTCGGCGACGGAGAAGATGTCACGGTCGGGTGCGATGGACCAGCCGAGCAGCGCGAGGTAGTTGAGCAGCCCCTCGGGCGTGAAGCCGCGCTCGCGGTGCAGGAACAGGTTGGACTCGGGGTCCCGCTTCGAGAGCTTCTTGTTGCCCTCGCCCATGACGTACGGCAGGTGGCCGAACTGCGGCAGCACGCTCGCGACGCCCAGCTCGAGCAGCGCGCGGTACAGCACGACCTGGCGCGGGGTCGACGACAGCAGGTCCTCGCCGCGCAGCACGTGCGTGATGCCCATGAGCGCGTCGTCGACCGGGTTGACCAGCGTGTACAGCGGGTGCCCGTTGCCGCGGACGATCACGTAGTCCGGCACCGAGCCGGCCTTGAACGTGACGTCGCCACGCACGAGGTCGGTGAACGTCACGTCCTCGTCGGGCATGCGCATCCGGAGGACGGCCTCGCGGCCCTCGGCGCGGTAGGCGGCCTTCTGCTCGTCGGTGAGGTCGCGGTCGAAGCCGTCGTACCCGAGCTTGGGGTCGCGGCCGGCGGCGCGGTGCCGGGCCTCGACCTCCTCGGGCGTCGAGAACGACTCGTAGGCGTACCCGCCCTCGAGCAGCCGGCGCACGACGTCGCGGTACAGGTCGTACCGCTGCGACTGCCGGTACGGCTCGTGCGGGCCGCCGACCTCGACGCCCTCGTCCCAGTCCATGCCGAGCCAGCGCAGCGCGTCGAGCAGCTGCTCGTACGACTCCTGCGAGTCGCGCGCCGGGTCGGTGTCCTCGATGCGGAACACGAACGTGCCGCCCACGTGCCGGGCGTACGCCCAGTTGAACAGCGCCGTCCGGATGAGGCCGACGTGGGGCGTGCCGGTCGGGGACGGGCAGAAACGAACGCGCACGGGGGTGCTGGCGGGCACGGGACACCTCGGGTCTGGCGGCGATGGGGATCGACGTCAGCCTACCGAGCGCGGAACGCGACGACGTGCACGGTCGTTGGGCAGGGCATGGCACCGGGTACGACCTCCACGCAGCAGACCGACGCAACCCCGGGAGGTCTCGTCCAGACCGTGCGGGACCAGGTCGCGACGCACCTCGAGCCGGGTCTCGGCACCGGGGTCATCACGACGGTCCGCGACGCGCAGCGCGAGCTCGCCCGGTTCCGCATGGGTTACGAGTTCGGCATCGAGGAGATGCTCACCAAGATCCGGATCCTGCGCTCGGAGTTCCGCCAGACCCACGACCACAACCCGATCGAGCACGTGACGTCGCGCCTGAAGTCGATCGACTCGATCCTGGAGAAGACGACGCGGTACGGCTGCGCGGCCGACCCCGAGACGATCCGTGAGCGGATCCTCGACATCGCGGGCATCCGCATCACGTGCAGCTTCGAGTCCGACGCGTACTGGGTCGCGGACATGCTCGCGTCGCAGCCCGACGTCGAGGTCGTGCGGCGCAAGGACTACATCGCCGAGCCCAAGGCCAACGGGTACCGCTCGCTGCACCTCATCGTGCGGATCCCGGTGTTCCTGTCCGACCGCACCGAGCACGTGCCGGTCGAGGTGCAGATCCGCACGATCGCGATGGACTTCTGGGCGAGCGTCGAGCACAAGCTGTCGTACAAGTACCACGGCGCGCTGCCCGAGGACCTGCGCACCGAGCTGCTCGACGCCGCGGTCACGGGCGCCGAGCTCGACGCGCGCATGGGCCGGCTGCGCGCCGAGGTGCGGGACCTGGGTGCGCAGGGCGCGACGGGCACGCCGCCGGGCACGGACACGCGCCCGGCCTGAGCCCGGCGGACCCGTGGTCGGCGTCGGCGCGGTGCCGGGCGGCCCGGGTCAGGGCGTGCGGCGCAGCACCGGGTTGCGCAGCACGCCGATCTCCTCGACCTCGACCTCGACGACGTCGCGGTGGTCGATGCGGCCGACGCCTGCGGGCGTGCCGGTGAGGATGACGTCGCCCGGCAGCAGCGTGAAGACCTCGGAGACGTAGGACACGAGGTACGCGACGTCGAAGACCATCTGCGACGTGCGCCCGTCCTGGCGGGTCTCGCCGTTGACGCGCGCGGTCACCGCGAGGTCGTCGACCTCGAGGCCGGGCACGACCCACGGGCCGAGCGGGCACGACGAGTCGAACCCCTTGCCGCGGGTCCACTGGGCGTCGGAGCGCTGCACGTCGCGTGCCGTGACGTCGTTGGCGACCGTGTAGCCGAACACGTGGTGGAGAGCACGCTCGGGCGGGACGTCCTTGGTGACCTTGCCGATGACGACCGCAAGCTCGGCCTCGTGCTCGACGTGCTCGGTCCAGTCGGGCAGCACGATCGGGTCGTCGGGGCCGATCACCGACGTGTTGGGCTTGAGGAACAGCAGCGGCTGCGCGGGCACGTCGTTGCCGTGCTCGGCGGCGTGCTCGGCGTAGTTGCGCCCGACGCCGACGATCTTGGACCGCGGGATCACGGGCGCGAGCAGCCGGACGCCGTCGTCGTCGAGGCGGATCCGCTCGCCCGTGGGCTGCACGGGCGTGTAGATCGGGTCGCCCGTGATGACGACGAGCTCCTCACGGCCGGGCTCGCCCTCGACGAGCGCGTAGCGGGGGTCGGAACCGGTGGTGAACCTGGCGATGCGCACGGGCCCACCCTAGGTCAGACGCGCGCGAGCACCTCGCCGTGCGGCACCGCGAACCAGCCGTCGAGCGACTGGCCCCACTCGCGCCACGCGTCGGCGAGCAGCTCGAGCCCGACCTCGTCGGCGAGGTGGTGCGCCATGGCCTGCACGGCGAAGTTCGACGCGACGCAACGGTCGGCCCACAGCCCCGCCCACCAGGCGCGGTCCTCGGGCGTCGCGTAGCACCAGATCCCCGCACCGGGCGCGATGCCCGCGGGGTCGAAGCCCGCGTCGCGCACCCAGGACAGCAGACGACGGCCCGCGTCGGCCTCGGCGCCGTTGGCCTCGGTGACCTCGTGGTAGAGGGCCTGCCACTCGTCGAGCCCGTGATGCTCGGGGTACCAGGTCATGGCCGCGTAGTCGGCGTCGCGGACGGCGACCACGCCGCCGGGGCGCGTGACGCGGCGCATCTCGCGCAGCGCGGCGACGGGGTCGGTGAGGTGCTGGAGCACCTGGTGCGCGTGCACGACGTCGAACGAGTCGTCCGGGAAGTCGAGCGCGTACGCGTCGCCCACCCGGAACGTGACGTTGTCGGCGCCCTTCTCCTGCGCGTGCTCGACGGCCGCCTCGAGGACCTTCGCCGAGCGGTCGACGCCGACCACCTCGCCGGGGGCGACGCGCGACGCGAGGTCCACCGTGACGGTGCCCGGGCCGCAGCCCACGTCGAGCACGCGCTGGCCCGGTGCGAGCGCGGGCAGCAGGTAGCCGGCCGAGTTCTCGGCCGTGCGCCAGCGGTGCGAGCGCAGCACGCTCTCGTGGTGGCCGTGCGTGTAGACGTCGGGAGTGCGGGTGGTCACCAGGGCACTGTAGGCGCGCCGTCCGGCCGGTAACCACAACGCGGGACCGATCGACTCACATGCTGAGAACGGGAGACCACACGTGCGCACCCGCGTGTGCCCCGCACCACACAGCGGCGGGCACCGTCCGCATAGGCTGCGCGCGTGCGACGCATCGTCGGGGTGGACACCGCCAGGGGGCTCGCGGTGCTGGGCATGGTCACGGCCCACGTGGGCCCCGACGACGCGTGGCGCACGACGCCGCCGGGCGGGTGGTCACAGCTCGCCGACGGGCGCCCGTCGGCGCTGTTCGTGCTGCTCGCGGGCGTCGGGCTCGCGCTGCTGTCGGGCGGCGACCGGCCCGTGGACGGCACTCGCCTGGTGCAGGCGCGGCTGCGGATCCTCGTGCGCGCGGCGCTGCTCGTGGTGCTGGGCACGCTCCTCGTGCTGCTCGAGACGCCGGTCGTCGTCATCCTCGTCGTCTACGCCGCGCTGTTCGTGGCCGGGGCCGCGGTGCTGCGCTGGCCCCGGTGGGCGCTCGTCACCGCCGCCGTGGTCGTCGCGGCGGTCGGGCCCGTGCTGCGCCTGCTGCTCGTGCGGCAGGTCGCGGTCGTCGACGAGCGTCCCCTCGACCTGCTGACGGTGCTGCTGGGCCACTACTACCCCGCGGTCGTGTGGGTCGCGTACGTGCTGGTGGGGCTCGCCGTGGGACGCAGCGACCTGCGGTCGGCGCGCACGCACGCGTGGCTCGCGGCGTGGGGCGCTGGCCTCGTCGTCGTCGGGCACGTCGGCGCGTGGGCGGCGCGCCTCGCACTGGGCCGCGTCACCGAGCTGACGACCGCGGAGCCGCACGCGTCGACGTTCTTCGAGGTCGCGGGCAACACCGGCGTCGGGCTGCTCGTGCTCGCCGCGTGCCTCGCGGTAGGGCTGCGGTGGCCGCGCGCGCTCGCGCCGCTGAGCGCGACGGGCGCGCTCGCGCTGACCGCCTACACGGGTCAGCTCGTCGTGATCCGGATGCTCGGCGACGACGTGGTGTGGCAGCCGACGACCACGGGCTGGCTCGTGTTCCTGCTGGCCACCGTCGGCGCGTGCTGGCTGTGGCACGCGACGCTGGGCCGCGGGCCGCTCGAGCGGCTGCTGCACGTCGTGTCGGTGCGTGCGGCCGACGTCGCGCCGGACCCGCTGCCACCGCGCCCCGACGCCGCACCGTCCACCGGCGACGAGACGGCCGCACGCCGCCGCTGAGGTCAGAGCGGGTCGAGGATCCGCTGCAGGAACCGCCGCGTGCGCTCCTCGCGCGGCTCGACCAGGACGTCGCCGGGCCGCCCCTCCTCCACGACGACCCCGCCGTCCAGGAACATCACGTGGTCGGCCACCTGCTGCGCGAACCGGATCTCGTGCGTCACGACGACCATCGTCCAGCCCTCGGCCGCGAGGTCGCGCATGACCGTCAGCACCTCGCCGACCGTCTCGGGGTCGAGCGCCGACGTCGGCTCGTCGAACAGCAGGAGCCGCGGACGCAGCGCGAGCGCACGGGCGATGCCGACGCGCTGCTGCTGACCGCCCGACAGCTCGTGCGGGTAGGCGCCTGCCTTGTCGGCGAGCCCCACCTTGGCCAGCAGGGCGGTCGCCTCCGCCTCGACCTGCGCGCGGGGGCGGCGCTGCGCGTACAGCGGCCCCTCCGTGACGTTCTGCAGCGCGGTGCGGTGCGGGAACAGCTGGTGCGACTGGAACACCATGCCGGACGTCGCGCGCAGGCGGCGCAGCAGCGCGGGCGAGGGACGCGCGGCCATGTCGACCTCGACGTCGTCGACCCGGACCGCGCCGGACTCGGGCACCTCGAGCGAGTTGAGGCAGCGCAGCAGCGTCGTCTTGCCGGACCCCGAGGGGCCGATGAGCACCGTCACGCTGCCGCGCGCCACCGTGAGGTCGATGCCGCGCAGCACGTGCAGGTCCCCGAACGACTTGGTGAGCCCCCGCACCTCGACCAGGGGGCGGGCGTCGCCCGTCGTGCCGGTGCCGTCCGTCACGGCGTCCTCCTCCCTCGCGCCGCTCATCGCGCCACGAACCGGTCGAGCCGGCGCTCGAGGCGGGCCTGCGCGCTCGACAGCACCAGGCAGATCAGCCAGTAGATCACCGCTGCCAGCGAGTACAGGGTCATGAACTCGTACGTCGGCGCCGCGATCTCCTGCGCCTTGCGCAGCAGCTCGGTCACCATGATCGTCGAGGCCAGCGACGTGTCCTTGACCAGCGAGATGAACGTGTTGGACAGCGGCGGGACGGCCACGCGCACGGCCTGCGGCAGCACGACGCGCCGCAGCGTCAGCGTGTGGTCCAGGCCGATGGTCGCCGCCGCCTCCCACTGGCCCTTCGGCACGGACAGGATCGCCGCACGGATGATCTCCGCGGCGTACCCGCCGACGTTGAGCGAGAACGCGACGACCGCCGACGGGAACGGGTCGATGACGATCCCCAGCGACGGCAGCGCGTAGAAGATGATGAACAGCTGCACGAGCAGCGGCGTGCCGCGGATCACCGACACGTACGCGCGGGCCAGGCCGGACACGACGCGTCGCCGCGACAGCCGCGCGAGCGCGACGAGCAGCGCCAGCACGAGGCCGACGGCGAACGAGATCAGCGTGAGCGGGATCGTGCCCCGGACCGCACCCGACAGCAGCGGCCCGATCGACGACAGCACGAGGTCCCAGGTGTCCGAGGTCACCGCGCCCGCTCCCCCTCCCGCGCCGCCGCCGGCTCGTGCGGCGTCACTGCGAGACGTCCTGGCCGAACCACTTCTCGGAGATCGTCGCGAGCGTGCCGTCGGCGCGCAGGGTCGCGAGCGCCTCGTCGATCTTCGCGGTCAGGTCCGAGCCCTTGCGCAGCGCGAACGCCTGCTCGACCGTGTCCCCGGTCTCGAACGCGATCTTCACCGACGTGTCGCCCGAGGACTTAAGGTACTCGAGGACCGCGAGGTCGTCGTTGAACGTGACGTCGATGCGCCCCTGCTTCAGCAGTGCCATGGCCTGCGTGAGGCCCTCGACGGACTCGACCTGCGCGCCGGCGTCGCGCGCGACCTGCGACCAGTTCGACGTCGCCGACTGCGCGGCCGTCGTGCCGCTGACGTCCGCGAGCGACGTGATGCTCGTGTCGTCGGCGGCGACCACGGCGACACCCGTCGACACCGTGTACGGCGCGGACAGGTCGTACTTGCCCTGGCGCTCGTCGGTCACCGTGACCTGGTTGGCGACCACGTCGTACCGCTTCGCCTCGAGGCCCGCGAAGATCGAGTCCCACGTGGTCTCGGAGAACTCGACCGGCATGCCGAGCTCGTCGGCGACCGCCGTGATCACCTCGACGTCGTACCCCGTGAGCTCGCCGCTCGCGTCGTGGAACGTGAACGGCGAGTACGTGCCCTCGGTGCCGACGCGCAGCACGTCCCCGCCGGCCGACGCGGACGCGCCGCCGCCCGGGGCGTCGCCGGACGAGCAGGCCGCGAGCGCCCCCACGGCGAGCAGGACGGAGGCGGCGAGCAGGCGACGGGGCGTGCGGGACA
>NZ_LNTD01000139.1 GCF_001462455.1 Cellulomonas sp. B6 | reverse complement strand
GCGTGGGACACGAGAGACCTCCAGTGGTCGACGCGGGTTCCTTGAGCAGTTCCCACTCGACCCGGAGGTCTCTCGCTACGTCAACAACGTTCCGGGTCAATACACCTAGGCGCCGGACCGGCCCGGTCCCGCACTGTCCGGCGCAGGTCAGCCGGATGGCGCAGCGGCCGGCGGCGCCTCCGCGACGCCCGGTGCACCCGGAGCTCTCGAGGACGGGGCCCGCCCTGAGCAGTCAGCCGAAGCTGCGCGCCCGCCGGGCAGCTGGTCACAGGAGCTCCGTCGGGCCAGTGCACTGGTCACAGATCTGACCAGTGACGAGGGCCCGCGTCGTCGACGTGACCAGTTCCCGGGCGCGTCAGGTGCCGGGCGCCGCGTCCCGTGACAGGCGCGCCGTCAGGTCGTCCATCGTCGCGTCGAACGCTGCGGGCAGGTCGACGTCGTACGCGTCGGCCAGCACGAGCACCGACCACAGGCAGTCGGCGAGCTCGTGCGCGAGCGCGGCGTCGAGGTCGGCGCGCTCGCGCACGCCCTCCTTGCCCTGCACGAGCTTGGCGAGGTCGCCCACGTCGCCGACGAAGCCGAGCATGACCTCCTCGGTCGTCCACGGGCGCGTGGACGCGTCGGCCGCGCGCCGCGCGAACAGCTCGCGCACCGCCACGGCCCGCGCACCCATGGCCGCGACGTCGGTGCCGGCGTGCGCGGTCACGACGCGTCCGCCGCGACGCCCGCGACGGCCTTGGTCCGCGAGCGGCCCGCGGCGTCCTTGAGCACGACGTACTTGAGGTCGACGTGCGGCTCGAGCGCGCTGAACTTGTCGTTCGGCGCACCGATGATGAGCTGGAACCCCAGCCCGCGCCACGCACCGATCGCGCGACCCGTGAACCGCGCGTCGGCCTTGATGAGGGCCTCGTCGAGGAACACCGGCGCGTACCGGGGGCGCGCCGCGCCCGCGTCGCCGAGCTGGTAGCGCAGCGCCGCGCCCACGATGAACGCCACGAGCTCCTGCGACTCGCCGCCGGACTTCTCGCCGATGTGGTCGTACAGCGCGACGTGCTGCCCCTCGAGGTCGACCTTCTCGGCGGACAGCCGCACGTGCCGGCGCACGTCGACGAGGTCGACGAAGTCGGGGGAGGTGCGCCGGATCCGGTCGATGACCTTGGCCATGCGGTGGTAGCGGCGCTCGCGCTCGGCGTCGGTCGCGTCGGTCGCGAGCACCTCCCGCAGGTCGCGCAGCTCCTTGCGGAACCGCGCCACCACGGTCGACTGCGTGTCGCGCGCGTCGATCCGCAGGCGGTGGTCGTCGTCCGCGAACGGCAGGTCCGCGAGGATGTCGTTGACCGGGCGGATGCGCTCCTTGATCTCGCGCACCGACCGCGACAGCGCCGTGTGCAGGTCCGCGAGGTCGTTGCCCGACAGGCGCAGCAGGCTCGCGCGCCACTCCGCCTCGAGCTCGTGCAGCCCCTGCGTCTCGAGCTCGACGAGGATCCGCTCGAAGTCGCCGTACGACGCGTCCGGGTCGGTGCCGAGGTTCGGGTCGGGCCAGCGCTCGACGAACGTCTCGAACGTGCGCCGCAGCGCGTCGCGGCCGCCCGCGACGGTCTGCTGCGCGGACTGCCGGTCGGCGCGCAGCAGGTCCGCCGCGCGTGCCACCACGGCGTCGAACGTCGCGAGCGCCGCCGCCGGGTCGCTCGCGTGCTCACCGGCGCGCGGGAGGTCGGGCTCCGCGCCGCCGAGCACGCGCTCGAGGTACGCGCGCTGCTCGGCGTCGAGCTGCGTGCCCGCGTCCTGCGCGGTGTCGAGCGCGCCCTGCGCCGCGTCGACCGCGTCCGTGGTCGTCGACCACTGCTCGCCGAGCGTCGTCGCCGTGCCCTTGGTGCGGCCCAGCTGCTCGGTGAGGTCCTGGATCAGCACCTCCAGCTCGGACGCGCGACGCTGCAGCTGCACGACGTCGGGGTTGCCCGACGTGACCTCGCCGACGATCCGCTCCCAGCGCGCCTGCTCGGCCGTGACGCCCTCGACGTCGACCTGGTCCCACGTGAGCTCGACGACCGCCGTGTACGCGCGCAGCGTCGAGTCGTGCCGGTCCCACGCGGCCTCGGCCTCGTCGACGCGCGCCGTGGCGGATGCCAGCCGCTCCTCGGCGCGCTCGAGCTGCCGCTCGAGGTCCGCGAGCCGACGCGTGTTGGTGAAGCCCAGCACGTTCGGCTTGCCCTGACCGCCGTGCGCGCCGCGGCGCCCCTCGGACACCTGCCCGCCGCGCGTCAGCGCCTTCTCGTGCTGCGCGAGCTCGCCGGGCGTGTCGACGCACACGTACGCGAACCGCGACGCGAGCTCACCCTTGAGCCATCCCGTGAACGGGCTCTGCCGGTAGTCCAGCCGCCCGGGCATCGTGCGCCCGTCGAGGCCGACGTCGTCGCGCAGCCCCGTCGGCACGCCCTCGAACCGCAGACGACGCCCCGTGCGGACCTGGTCGATCGCGCGGCGGAACGACTGCAGGTGCGCGACGTCGATGAGCATGAGGGTCGCGAACCCGCCGAGCGCGAGGTTGAACGCCTCGCGCCACGGCTCGTGCTCGGTGCGCACCTCGACCAGCTCGGCGACGAACGGCAGGTCCTCGGGCGTCAGGCCCGCGGCCTCGGCGACCGCGGCCCGGGTCGCGTGCAGGTCGCCCGGCACGTTGTCGTGCCGGTGCCGCGCGTCGCCGTGGTCGCGGCGCAGCACCGCGAGGTCGGCCGCGGCCTCCTTGCGCTCCGACATCGCGTCGAACAGCGCCTGCCGCGCGTTCGCCTTCGCGTCGGTGTCGGCCAGCGCGTGCCGCGCGCGGGCGACGAGGTCGGTGAACTCGTCGAGCGACGCGACCGACTCGCCGAGCGTCGACGTCAGCACCTCGTCGAGCCGTGCGCGGGCCCGCGTGACCTCCTCGAGCCGCGCCGCGACCCCCCGCAGCTCGCGCTGCGCGGTCGCGAGCCGGTCGCCGCCCGACGCCCACAGCGTCTCCTTGACGCCGTCGAGCTCGGCGCGCGCCGCCGCGACCCGCGCCGACGTCTCGGCCGCGAGCCGCTGCGCCTCGCGGTGCCGCCCCTGCAGGTCGGACTCGACCTCGCGCAGCAGCCCCAGCCGCCGCTCGTGGCGCCACACCGCGGCGGGCGACGTGCCGTCGTCGAACCCGCCGACCGCGTCGACCACGCGCAGGCGGCCCGCGGCCTCCTCGATCGCGGCCCGGTGCTCGCGGATCGGCTCGAGCGCCTTGATCTGCTGGCGCGCCGTGATCATCTGCTCGCGCGTGCCGCTGAGCTTGTCGAACTGCTCGACGACGGCGTCGGCCGTCGCGAACGTGTCCGGCTCCTCGAGGACCATCGCCTTGTACAGCGCGTCGACCGTCGTGATCTGCTGCCCGGCCTGGATGCGACCCAGCAGCGCGACGGCCTTGGCACCGTCGCCCGCGGCGCCGATGCCGAGCGTCGAGTGCAGGCGCGACGTGAACTCGCGGTCGGTGTCGAAGCACGTGAGCCCCGCCGCGCCGACCGCCGTGCGCACGAGCCGCTGACCCGCGGCCGCCTCGAGGTCGCGCAGGTCGAACGGCCTGTCGCACGTCGCCCGGACCGCACCGACGTCCTCGAGCGTGCGCGCCGCCGACGGCACGTACCACGCGCGCACGGCCGTGAACCGCGTGCCCGACTGGTCGGCCCACGTCATCGCGATCGCCGACCACGTGTCCTTGCCGTCGCCGCGCAGCACGCGCTCGCGCGTGCCCTCCTCGGTGCGGGACTCGTCGAGCTTGCCGCGCGCGTAGGACAGGATGTTGCGCTGGTCCTTGCCGCGCGGACGCCCCACGACGCCGCCGTTCGACGCACCGTTGAACGGCGTCGTGTGCGGCATCAGCAGCGCGATGTACGCGTCCATGAGCGTCGACTTGCCCGAGCCGGACCCGCCCGACAGCAGCGTCGCCGTCGAGGCCAGCCGCACGCGGTGGTAGCCGTCGTACCCGCCCCAGTTGACGAGCTGCAGGTCGAGCGCGACCCACTGCTGACCCGTCGACGCAGCGGGGATCAGCCCGAACAGCGAGTCGACCATCGTCACGGTGCCGTCTCCTCGTCCTCGTCCTCGTCCTCGCGCAGGCGCGCCGGCCCGGTGGGCGCGTCGGCGTCGTCCGACGTCGCGTCCTCGTGCGCCCCGTCGGCGGCAGCGTCGTCGTCAGGGGCGCCGTCGACGACGTCGCCCGCGACGACCTCGTCGCCGCGCACGGCGTCGTCGAGCACGGCGTCGTCGAGCGTGATCGCGCCCGGGCCGGGCCCGTCCTCGTCGTCCTCGTCGTCCGGCGCGTCCGGATCGCCGGCAGGATCCGCGTCGTCGTCCGGCTCGTCGTCCGGCTCGTCGTCCGGCTCCGCGTCCGCGGGCCCGTCCGTCGCGTCGTCGTCGGGGGCGTCGTCGTCCGTGCCGGCGACGCCCGCCGTGCCTGCGGCGGCGCCCGCGTCGTCACGCGCACGCAGCCACTCGCGCAGCTCGGTGAGCCGCTCGTTGCTCAGCACGACCTCGACCAGCGGCGTCACGCGGTAGCGGCCCTCGGACTCCTCGTCGACCACGCCGTCCTTGACCAGGCGCGCGATCGCGGTGCGGATCTCGCGCTGGTGCGCCGCGACGTTCGTGTCGTCGGGGTCGAAGTACGTCAGCGCGGTCGCCTCGAGCTCCTCGACGTCGACGCGCGCCGACGTCTCACCGGCGCCGCGCTCGCGCTGGAACACCGTGCGCAGGTGCACGAGCACGAGCGTCTCGGCGCGCGTGTACGGCTCGTCGCGCAGCAGCACCGGCACGTCGAGCTCGGCCGAGCGCACCTGACGCTTGTACGCGATGCCGCGCTCGTGGTCGACGACGAGGTGCACGAACAGGTCGTGCAGACGCGACTCGATGACCTGCTGGTTCTCCAGCAGCGTGCGCCAGTGCGCGCGGTGCCGCTCCGCCAGCAGGAACCGCCGCTGCAGCAGCCGCACCAGGACGCGCCGCACGTCGGCGTCGAGCGTGCCCGTGTCGCCCGCGAACAGCTCGGCCGGGTCGTCCTCCATCGCGACCGGCGCGATGAAGCCGCCGTCCGCGGTGTCGCCGGCGGCGTCGTCCCGGACGACGTCGGTGTCAGTCATCGCTCTCGTCCCTCGTCCTCGTGCTCGTCGCGCCGAACGCGAACCGGCGGCGCGTGCCGTCCGGTCGGACCGCGTCCACGAACGCCAGCTCGTCGCTCTCCGTCATGCCGCGCTGGTGCGCGAGCTCCAGCAGCCCCAGCAGGTCGACCGGCCGCCGCAGCTCGGGCGGCGCCGCGCGGAACGCCGCCGCGAGGTCCACCGCGGGGGAGTCCGCGCCGAACGCGCGCAGGTGCGCGTCGAGGTCGGCGTAGTGCGGGCCGCCCCACGCGCGCGCGTCCGCGTCCGTCACGGCCACGTCGTCGTCCCACTCGGGCAGCGCGTCGGGCGCCTGCGCGGGGCGCAGGTCGCCGGGCGTCTGGCGCAGGTGCTCGACGTCCGCGACCGGCAGCCGTCGCAGCGGTGCGACGCCCTGCGCGCGGCGCGTGCCCGGCAGCCACTCCTGCAGGCCCGTCATGACGTCGCGCAGCAGGTCGTCGACCTGCCGGTCGCGCAGCGGGTCGTGGTTGCGCACCTGCGCGGTGATGACGTACGACGCCTCGCGCTGCGCCGCGAACACCTGGTCCAGGCCCTGCTCGATGCGGCGCACGACCTCGCGCAGCTCGGCGCGGCGCGGCGACGGCAGACGCGCCGCAAACCGGTGCCGCAGCACGGTGTCGAGCTGCGTCGCGAGCTCGTCGAGCCGGTGCGGGTCGCCCAGCAGGCGCAGCGCGCCGGAGAACGCGCGGCCCTCGGGCGTCGCGTCCATGACCTGCTCGCCGCGCTGCAGGTACTCGCGCAGCACGTCGCCCGTGGGTCGCTCGTCCTGCCGCAGCGCCGTCACGACGTCGCGCTGCATGGCCTTGATCGACTCGGCGACGCGCGCGAAGTCCGCGGGCAGCTCGCGCACGAGGTGCAGGACGTTCTCGGCCTCCTCGAGCAGCTCGTCGTCGTCGACCTCCTCGACCACGCCCGTGCGCTCGAGCCGCGCGATCTCCGCCTGCAGCCGCTTCACCTCGGCGTCGAGCCGCGCGATGCGCACCATGACGTCCGGGTCCGCGTCGGCCGCGAGCCGCTCGACCGCGTCCAGCAGCGTCCGCACGCGCGACTGCGACACGCGTGCCCGCGCCCCGCCCGCGCGGCCCGCGACCTCGAGCGCGCCCACGGCGTGCGCCGACAGCCGGTACACCTCGACGTCGTCGTCGAGCACCTGCCGCACGAGCCACCCCGCGTCCGCCCACTGCCGGCACAGGTCGCGCGCGCTGCCCACCGGCAGCGCGTCGCCGTGCCCCGCCGCGCGCAGCTGGTCGAGCGCGTCGCCGACCTCGGTGTGCGCGTCGGCGACGGGCACGGTCGGACGCTCCGCCGTGAACACGAGCGAGAGCAGCGCGACGACGAGCGGGGCGTGCCGCTTGTGGAGCAGGTCCAGCATGGGGTTCTGGAACGCCCGGACGGCACCCAGGAACGCCCCTTCGGCACGAGAGATCATCGCGGGACAGCGTAGGTGGGCGGCGGGGGTGCTCGGGACACGACACCACCGTCCGTACGATCGTGCACGACGAGGGAGGACCACCATGGCCGGTCACCGCATCTTCGGCACGAGCGTCGCGAGCGTGTACCCGCTGTACGTCGCCAAGGTCGAGCGCAAGGGCCGCGACGCGGCCGACGTCGACCGCGTCATCACGTGGCTCACCGGCTACGACGCCGACGGCCTGGCGCGCGCGCTGGCCGACGAGGTCACTTTCGAGGAGTTCTTCGCCGCCGCACCGCGCATGAACCCCGACGCGTCGCTCATCACGGGGCTGATCTGCGGCATCCGCGTCGAGGACGTCGAGGACCCGCTCATGCAGCGGATCCGGTACCTCGACAAGCTCGTCGACGAGGTCGCGCGCGGCAAGAAGATGTCGTCGATCCTGCGGGGGAGCGGCGCCGGCGCGGCGTGACGGCCGGCACACCCGACGGGCGCGATGCGGCGGCCCCGGGAACCACGAAGGCCCCCGCTCCGCGTCTCCACGGTGCAGGGGCCTTCAGGTCGCTGTCTCAACGAGTGTCCGGAGGGGGACTTGAACCCCCACGCCCTTGCGGGCACTAGCACCTCAAGCTAGCGCGTCTGCCATTCCGCCACCCGGACAGGTGGTCGTCGAGTGCCCTTCCGGGCGGCTCGGCGCGGCAGAAAACATACCACGGTGGCGGGGTGGTCCTTGCACCGGCACGTGCGCCACGCGCCGTGTGGGCGGGTCGTCGGGCCGCAGGTCGCCGCCGGGGGCAGACTGCACGTGACGGCGTTCACGACGGGCGGGAGGTCCAGGGCATGGGCGAGGCGGTAGGGGCCCGTTCGGCGGCCGGGGCCATCAGCCCCGCGGCCCGCAAGGTCGCGGGCGGACGGCGCAACGCGGCCGTGACGGGCCACGACGAGACCGCCCCGCGGTGGCTGCGCCGCTCGGCGGGGGTCTCGTGGCGTCTGCTCGTGGTGCTCGCGGCCGTCGTCGTCGTGTTCTACGCCACGTCGCGGGTGACGCTCCTCTTCGTCGCCGTGTTCCTCGCGCTCGTCTTCACGGCCGTGCTGCGGCCGCTGGTCGACGTCATGGACCGGGTGATGCCGCGCGGCCTGGCCACGGCCCTGTCGCTGCTCACCGGGATCCTGTTCTTCCTCGGCATGCTCACCTATGTCGGGTACTCGATCGCGACGCAGTGGGACAACCTCAGCAAGCAGTTCGCGACCGGCATCAACCAGATCACCGACTACCTCGAGAGCGGGTCGCTGCCGTTCACGATCACGAACGAGCAGATCGCCGAGTGGATCGACAACGGGCTCAAGTGGGTCCAGGAGCACGCGGGCGACCTCGCGAGCCAGGCCGCGGCCAGCGCCGGCTCCGTGGCCGTCGGGTTCACCGCGCTCGCGCTCGCGATCTTCTGCACGATCTTCTTCCTGGCGCGCGGGTCGTCGATGTGGACGTGGTTCCTCAACCAGCTCCCCGCCCGCAATCGCGAGACCTGGATGACCGCGGGAGCGGCCGGCTGGTACACGTTCTCCGGCTACACGCGCGGCACCGTGATCATCGCGTTCACCGACGGGATCCTCGCGTTCACGCTGCTCACGATCATGGGCGTGCCGCTCGCCGCGCCGCTCGCGGTGCTCGTGTTCATCGGCGCGTTCATCCCGCTCATCGGCGCACCGGCCGCCATGGTCGTCGCGATGATCGTCGCGCTCGCCGCGAACGGGCTGTGGTCGGCCGTCTTCGTGGGCGTCGGGATCGCGCTCATCGGGCAGCTCGAGGGGCACGTGCTGCAGCCGCTCATCATGGGCAAGCAGGTCTCCCTGCACCCCGTGGTCGTCGCGCTCGCGGTGACCGCCGGCACGCTCACCGCAGGCATCCTCGGCGCCGTGATCTCGGTGCCGCTGGTCGCCGTGGCGTGGGCCGTGTACTCGCACCTGCGCACGCTCGACCCGCCCATGGACGAGGGGGAGGACGACGCCGAGGACCCGCGGGACGCGCCCGGAGAGGACGCCCGCGGCGACTCCCGGGACGAGTCCCGCGACGGGCGGTCCGTCGCGACGCCGGCCGCTGCCGACTCCGCGTCCGTCGACCCCGCCGTGTCCCGTGCGCCGGACGGCGGACCTGGCGTCGGTCCGTCCTGACCCCGTCGGTCGTCCCCGGCAGCCTGACTCCGTCGGTCTGACCCGTGGCCGACCGCGGCGTTCGGCCGCTTCTCGCGTCCGGTGACCGGCAGAAGCCCGCGCTCGGCGGGTGGGCGCGGGTTCGGCCGGACCGCGCACGGTGCGATCGACGGGCGTGCGACGGGGCGTGCTGGCTGGGGTGGTGGGCCGCCGGGGCGAGGTGCTCAGGGGTATTGTCGTTCGAACAGGTGTTCGACTAGCATCGGGTCATGTCCGGGGCAACGATCCTGCACGCCGACCTCGACGCGTTCTACGCGTCGGTCGAGCAGCTGCTGGACCCGACGCTGCGCGGCCGCCCCATCGCCGTCGGTGGCAGCGCGCAGGGCGGTGTGGTGCTCGCCGCGTCGTACGAGGCCAAGGCGTACGGCGTCGCTGGCGGCATGCCGGGGTGGCGGGCCGCGCGGCTGTGCCCGCCGCTGCGGTTCGTGCCCGGGCGGTTCCGCGAGTACCAGCCGCTCGCCGACCGCGTCATGGAGATCCTCGGTGACGTCACGCCGGCGGTCGAGCGGATCTCGATCGACGAGGCGTTCCTCGACGTCTCCGGCTCGACGCACCTGTTCGGCCCGCCCGCGCAGATCGCGGCGCTGCTGCGCCGCCGCGTCCGCGCCGAGGTCGGCCTGCCGATCTCGGTGGGCGTCGCGCGCACCAAGCACCTCGCCAAGATCGCGTCGCAGGTCGCCAAGCCCGACGGCCTCGTCGTCGTCGAGCCCGAGCGCGAGCGCGCGTTCCTCGACCCGCTGCCCGTCGGACTCATGTGGGGCGTCGGGCCCGTCGCGCGCGAGCGGCTCGCGGAGCGCGGCATCACGACCATCGGCGAGCTCGCACGCACCCCGTCGGACGCCGTCGAGCGGATCCTCGGGCACGCGACCGGCGCACGCATGTCGGCCCTCGCGCACAACGACGACCCGCGCCGCGTCGCGGGGGCCGGGCGCGCGCGGTCGGTGGGGGCGCAGTCGGCGCTCGGGCGGCAGGTCGCGACGCCCGCGCTCGTGCGTGAGGTGCTCAGCCACCTCGCGGACCGGGTCGCCGGCCGGCTCCGGGCCAAGGGTCGCGCCGGGCGCACCGTGACCGTCCGGGTGCGGTTCCCCGGCATGCGGTCCGTCACGCGCTCGCTGACCCTGCCGGGGCCGGTCGCGACGACGCTCACCCTCACCGAGGTCGCCGAGCAGCTCGCGTGGCAGGCCATCCGTGACCAGCCCGGCCGCGACGTCGAGATCACGCTGCTCGCGGTGTCGGTCACCGGCATCGTCGAGCAGGAGGCGCTGCAGCTCGAGCTCGCGCTGCACCCCGACGACCCACGCCGCCCCGGCTCCGAGCACGGCGCGGCGCGCTGGGCCGTCGACCGCTCCGTCGACGCCGTGCGCGCGCGGTTCGGCGCCCACGCCGTCGGGTACCTGCCCGCCGCGATGCCGCGCCTGCACACGGTGCCGGACGAGTTCCGCGAGCTCGCCGAGAAGGACCGGTGATCCACCGCCGCCGCGGACGACGGCCGACCGCGGGGGCGAGGCGGCGCCCACGCGGCTCGCCGACGGCGTTCTGCCGTCAGCGGATCGGCCCGCGTGCGGCGATGCGCGTCGCTAGGTTCGGCTCATGGAGCCCCGTGCCGTGACGCTCACGCCTGCGCGCCGCCACCCGTCGTCGTGGCGGCGCACCATCGGCGCGCTCCTGCGGGCCGCCCGCGAGGAGCGTGCGCTGCGCCTCGTCGACGTCGCCGCTCGTGCGCGGCTCTCGCCCCAGTACCTGTCCGAGGTCGAGCGCGGACGCAAGGAACCGTCCTCCGAGGTGCTCGCCGCGCTCACCGACGCGCTCGGGCTGACCCTCGTCGACCTCGCGCACGGCATCGCCACCGCGCTCGACACTGACGCACGCACGACGCGCGACCGTGCACCGAGCAGGACGAACCGGGCCCACGACGGCCTCGCGCCCGGCGTCCGCGACGCCGCGCGCCGCACGTCCGACCGTCAGCCGCTCGACGACCGCAGGGACGTCGGACCGGGCGCGCTCGTGCTCCACGGGGCCGTCGTCGACGCCACGGCGTCCGCGCCCTTCGGGGACGCGCGGTCGGGCGCCGCGTCGTTCGGGGGCGCGTCGCTCCGGGACCTGCACGTCTTCCTCACCGGCGGCTTCACCGGTGGCCTCACCGTGGACGCGCTCAGCGGCGCCGGGCCGGCGGCGCCCGCCGCCGCGGTGCTGCTCGCCGCCTGACGCGCCGCCCGCCGCGGCGAGGCTGCGCGTCGGCGTCCGGGACCCCGGCGGCCCCGGACGCCGACGCCCTCACGCGTCGCGCGACGCGAGCACGTGGTCCGCGATGCCGTACGCGACCGCCTGCTCGGCCGTGAGCACCAGGTCACGATCGGTGTCGCGGCGCAGCGTCGCGACGTCCTTGCCGGTGTGCCGCGCGAGCACCTCCTCGAGCTGGCCGCGCACGCGCACCACCTCGTCCGCCGCGAGGATGAGGTCGGGGATCGTGCCCTCGCCGCGCGTCGACGGCTGGTGCAGCACCACGCGGCCGTGCGCCAGGACCGCGCGCCGCCCCGGTGCGCCGCCCGCCAGCAGGACCGCCGCGGTCGACGCGGCCTGACCGACGCAGATCGTCTCGACCGCGGGGCGCACGTACTGCATCGCGTCGTACACCGCGAGCATCGCCGACGGCGACCCGCCGGGGGAGTTCACGTACAGCCGGATCGGCTGCTCCGCCGACTCGGCCTCGAGGTGGATGAGCTGCGCGACCAGCACGTTCGCGACCCCGTCGTCGATCTCGGTGCCGAGGTAGACGATCCGCTCGGACAGCAGGCGGCTGAACACGTCGACGGACCGCTCGACGGCGCCGTGCCGCTCCAGCACGTTCGGCACCAGGTAGCCGCTCATGCGCCGAACCCCGTCCCGCCGATGCCGACGGCGCCGCGCAGCGTGCCCGACGGCCGGACGTCCGTGAGGCGCTCCGCGACCGCGTCGACGAACCCGTACGCGAGCGCCTCCTGCGCCGTGAACCACCGGTCGCGCAGCGAGTCCTCGCGCACGCGCTCGACGCTCTGGCCGGTGTGCTCCGCGATCAGGCCGAGCACCGTGTCGCGCGTGTGGCGCAGCTCGTCGGCCTGCAGCTCGACGTCGACGGCCGAGCCGCCGATCCCGGCGGAGCCCTGGTGCAGCAGCACGCGCGCGTGGGGCAGCGCGAAGCGCTTGCCGAGCGTGCCCGCCGAGAGCAGGAACTGCCCCGCGCTCGCGGCCGTGCCGACCGCGACGGTGCGCACGTCGTTGGGGACGAGCCGCATGACGTCGTGGATCGCGAGCATCGCCGCGACGGACCCGCCGGGCGAGCTGATCCACAGCGTGATGTCGGCGGTGGGGTCCTCGGTCGCGAGCAGCACGAGCTGGTGGCACAGGCGGTTGCCGACGTGCTCGTCGAGCGCGGTGCCCAGGACGAGGACGCGGTCGTGGGCGAGCCGCGCGAGCAGCTCGTCGTCGAAGGCGCTGGATCGGGTCTGCGTGGTCATGACCCCACCCTGCGCGCGCCGCGCACGCCCCGGAGTCCGGCGCTGCCGTGAGCGGATCCGCCGTCGGCAGCGTCGTCGCCGCGCCCTCACCACGGCGCCGGCGGCGGGTGCGTCAGACGGGCTGCGGCGTGCGGTGCGTGAGCTCGCGCAGCGCGTCCAGCAGGACGCGGTTGAACGCGGCGGGGGCGTGCGAGTTCACGTCGTGACCGGCGCGCGGCACGACCGTGAGCCGGGCGCCGGGCAGGGCCCGCAGGTAGCGGCGCTCGTCGAGCCGCAGCGGGTCGCGGGCCCCGTTGACGAGCCACACCGGCAGCAGCAGGCGGCGCAGGTCGCGCAGCGGCGAGTACCCGGCCATCGCGGTGAGCATGTCGGTCACGACGTGCCACGTGCCCTGGCCGAGGCCGAACCAGCGCGTCACGTGGTGCGCGCCGCGGCGGTACAGCGAGACCGGCTTGCCCCGGATCTCGGTCGAGCAGCCCGCGAGCACGACGCCCGCGATGCGCTGCTCGTACCGGCCCGCGTACGCGAGCGCGGTGTACCCGCCGAGCGAGAGCCCGACGAGCAGCGGCGGCTCGCCGCAGCTCGACACGGCGTCGTCGATCGCGCGCAGCGCACCCTCCAGCGTGAAGCGCTCGGAGGTGCGCGTCCCGTGGCCCGGCAGGTCGATCGCGTGGGTCGGGTGCCCGCTGGCACGCAGCGCGTCGACCTGGGGGGACCAGATGGCCGAGGACGTCCGGGTGCCGTGCACGAGCACGATGGGCCTGGCGATGACGGGACTCCTCGGGGCGGGACGACGATCAGGGGCCGACGCTACGCGCCGAACCTGGGTGCAGGGTGGGACTCACGGATCCTGCACGGCCTCCTCACAGTCGCGGCCGCCGCGCCGCGGACGCTCACAGGTGCGGTGCGCAGCGTCCCGCACCGAGCAGCGCGAGCCCCTCGCGGTCGCCGGGGCCCAGGGCCGTCTGGCGGACGTCGGCGGTCGGGTGCATGAGCTGACCGGGATCGTCGACGTGGGCCATCCCGACCACGTGCGCGAGCTCGTGCGTGACGACGGCCCGCGCGACGGCGGAGCCGTTCGGCGACGTGAGGAGCTCGGCGAGCTGCGGGGCGTCGAGCACCAGCTGCCCGCTGACGTAGACGGCGTACCCGTCGCCCACCACCGACGTGCCGCCGGCGCTGCCCGCGACGGTCCCCGCGAGGTCGGGGTGCTCGCCGGGGTCGGACCAGGCGACGAGGACGGGCGCCCAGCGGCGCCCGTACCGGTCGGGCTGGAAGGCCTCGCGGTCGGCTCGCGGTCCCTCGTCCGTCGCGCCGTCCGCGACGAACGTGAGGCCCGTGGCCGCCGCGACGTCGGCGAACGCCGCGGTCAGCAGCGCGTCGCCACCCGCGGGCGCGCCGTCGGGCCGCAGCACCCAGTGGATCGGGCGGCACGGGCTCCACGCCACGGGGCCGGTGCCGTCGTCCTGCGTCTGGAGGAAGGCGTAGGAGCCGGTGCTCGTCGACACGAGCGGCGGCAGGCCGAGCGGGACGCCCCGCTCCTCGAACCCGCGCGCGGGACCGGCGAGAGGGCCGTACGAGCGCGCCCACCACGTGACGGCCAGCAGCAGCGCGACGAGCACGACGCCCGTCGTCAGCAGGGCGGGCACGCGCGACCGGCGTGCGGGCGGCCCGCCCATCGCGCGCCGGATCGCGTCCGCCGACAGCGGCGCGGGTCCCGACGACACCTTCACGACCTCCCGGGGCGGGTTCCCCGGGGCGGGTCCCGCGCCGAGCCTCGCACGCGCGAGGGCCGCGCGGACAGGCCCGGACGGGTGGTGCCGTGCGCTGCGACCCGGCACCGGTCAGCCGTCGAGGACGCGGTGCAGCAGCCGCCTGGTCTGCTCGACGTACCCGCCGCCGAACAGCACCGCGTGCACGGCCACGGGGTAGAGCTGGTGCAGCGCCACCCGGTGCTGCCGGCCGCGGGGCAGCGGGTGCGCCTCGTGGTACCCGGCGAGCACGGCGTCGAGGTGCGGCAGGCCGAACAGCGCGAGCATCGCCAGGTCGCTCTCGCGGTGACCGCCGTGCGCCGCGGGGTCGATGAGCGTCGCGCCGTCGGCCGTCCACACGACGTTGCCCTGCCACAGGTCGCCGTGCACGCGGGCCGGTGGCTCGTCGTCGTCCCAGCGGCCGTCGCGCAGCGCGTCGACCAGGCGCGCGAACGCCGCGTCGTCCGCGGGCGTCGTGAGCCCCCGGTCGCGCAGCGTCGCGGCGACCGGGTCCAGGCGCTCCGTGGCGAGGAACGCGCCCCACGTCGCGTGCTCACCGGTCGTCATCGTGAGCGGCGCGTCGAGCGGGCCGAACCACGCGCCGCCCGACCAGCCGTCGGGTGGGGCGCCGAACGCCCGCGCGCCGGCGTCGTGCGTGCGCGCGAGAGCGGCGCCGAACGCGTGCGCGGCCGCGGCGGTGGGCTCCACCGGGTCGAGGCGCACGAGGTCGAGGTGGTGCTCGCCGACGTCGAGCACCTCGACGACGCGCGCGCCGTCCGCGGCGGTGAGCCACCGCAGGCCGGCGGCCTCGCACGCGAAGAACCCGGCGGGCGCGTCGGTGCGCTGCTTGCGGTGGACCGCGCGCGGCACGCTCACACCGCCGTCGTCGGGACGTGCAGGTGCTCGAAGACCAGGCTCGTCTGCGTGTGCGCGACCTCGGGGCGCGTGCTCAGGTGCTCGACGACGAACGCGCGCAGCGCACGCGAGTCGTGCACCGCGACGTGCAGCATCACGTCCTCCGTGCCGCCCAGCAGGTAGACGTCGCGCACCTCGGGGCGGGCCGCCAGGGTGCGTGCGAACGTGCCGAGCCGGGCGCGTGCCGCGGCCTGCAGCCGCACGGCGATGATGGCCTGGAGGCCGCGCCCGACGGCCTCGGGGTCGACCACGGCGTGGAACCCGCGCAGCACGCCGCGGGCGCGCAGCGCCGCGACGCGCGTGTGGCACGTCGAGGCCGCGACGCCGACGCGCTCGGCGAGGTCCTTGTTGGAGATGCGGCCGTCACGCTCGAGCTCGCGCAGCAGGGCCCGGTCCAGGTCGTCGAGCTCGCCGAAGGGCGTTCGGCGCTCACGGGGGACACGGGTCGCCTCCGACGAATCCTGTGCGTTCATGGTCCGACGTTACCGAAGATCATCCCGTCGTCATGCGTGCGCAACACACGAACTTCACACTTCAACGTGACGGGCATCACACCCGTCGCGGTGGTCGTCCCTTCGCGTCCCGCCGCACCGCCGCGCCCCGTCCTGAGGGCGCCCCCGGATCGGAGCACCGTCATGCAGGTCGGCATCCCGCGCGAGACCAAGAACCGCGAGTACCGCGTCGCGCTCACGCCCGCCGGGGCCCACCACCTCGTCGCATCCGGGCACGAGGTCCTCGTCGAGACCGGCGCCGGCGCGGGCTCCGCGATCGACGACGCCGACTACGCCGCCGCGGGTGCGCGGATCGTGCCCACCGCCGCCGACGCGTGGTCCGCCGAGCTCGTGTGCAAGGTCAAGGAGCCGGTCCCGGCGGAGTTCGGCTACCTGCGTGACGACCTCACGCTCTTCACGTACCTGCACCTGGCGGCCGACCGTGCCGGCACCGACGCGCTGCTCGCCGCCGGCACCACGGCCGTCGCGTACGAGACCGTGCAGCTCCCGGACGGCTCGCTGCCGCTCCTCGCGCCCATGAGCGAGGTCGCCGGGCGTCTCGCGACGCAGGTCGGCGCGTACCACCTCATGCGCAACGAGGGCGGCAGGGGCGTGCTGCTCGGCGGCGTGCCCGGTGTCGACGGCGCCAAGGTCGTCGTGCTCGGCGGGGGAGTCGTCGGCACCCACGCCGCGCAGATCGCCGTCGGCATGCGCGCCGACGTCACCGTGCTCGACCTGTCGCTGCCCCGGCTCCGCGAGCTCGACGACCTGTTCGGCGGACGCGTCCGGACGGTGGCGTCGTCCGCGTGGGCGATCGAGCGCGAGCTGCTCGACGCCGACCTCGTGGTCGGTGCGGTCCTGCTCCCCGGTGCCCGCGCGCCGCGTCTCGTGAGCAACGACCTCGTCTCCCGCATGCGCGCCGGTTCCGTGCTCGTCGACGTCGCGGTCGACCAGGGCGGCTGCTTCGAGGACACGCGCCCCACGACGCACGACGACCCCACGTTCCGCGTCCACGGCTCGGTGCTGTACTGCGTCGCGAACATGCCCGGCGCCGTGCCGGTCACCTCGACGCGAGCGCTCACCAACGCGACCCTGCCGTACCTCGCGGCCCTCGCGGACGGCGGCTGGCGCGCCGCCGTCACGGCCGACGCCGCGCTGGCCGGCGGCCTGACGACGCACGCCGGTGCGCTGCTGCACGCGCCCGTCGCGCACGCGCACGGGTACGTGTGGACGCCGCCGGCCGACGTCCTGCCCGCCACGTCCTCGCGTGCGCGCTGACCGTCCGCGCACGGGTCCGGGTCGGTACGCGCGCGCCGCACGACGCGCGGCCGCCCCGGACCGCGCCCGCGATCTGTGACGATGGGGCCATGACCTCCGACGCGCTGCCGCTCGACCCCGCCAACCCGTTCGCGCACGAGTCCGAGCTGCCCTACGGCCTGCCGGACTTCCGCGTGCTGCGCGAGGAGCACTTCCTCCCCGCGATCCGGGCGGGCATGGCCGAGCAGCTCGCCGAGGTCGAGGCGATCGCCACCGACCCCGCGGAGCCGACGGTCGAGAACACGCTCGAGGCGCTCGAGCGCACCGGTCGTCTGCTGACGCGCGCGGCGTCGGCGTTCTACGTGCAGTCCGGTGCCGAGTCCACGCCCGGGCTGCAGGAGATCGAGGAGCAGGTCGCCCCCGAGCTCGCCGCGCACGCCGACGCGATCTGGCTCGACGCGCGGCTGCACGCGCGCGTCGAGGCGCTCGCGGCCCGGCTCGAGGCCGACGGCACCGCGCTCGAGCCCGACACGGCCTGGCTGCTGGACCGCACGCGTCGCCGGTTCGCGCGCGCCGGCGTCGGCCTGCCCGAGGTCGACCAGGAGCGCCTGCGCGCCATCAACACCGAGATCACGTCGCTCGACGCGGCGTTCGGGCGCCTGCTGCTCGCGGGGGCCAACGCCGCCGCGGTCCTCGTGACCGACGAGGCCGAGCTCGACGGGCTCCCGCAGGACGCGCGCGACGCCGCGGCGCAGGCCGCGACCGCGCGCGACCACGAGGGCGCGTGGCTGCTCGAGCTGCAGCTCCCCACGCAGCAGTCGGTGCTGTCGTCGCTGCGCGACCGCGGCCTGCGCGAGCGCGTCATGACCGCGTCGCTCACGCGCGGCGCGGGCGGCGAGCACGACACGCGCGCCACCCTCCTGGGGCTCGTGCGGCTGCGGGCCGAGCGTGCGCGCCTGCTGGGCTTCGAGCACCACGCCGCGTACGTCGCGGCCGACGCGACCGCCGGGTCGTCCGACGCGGTCGCGCAGATGCTCGCGCGGCTCGCGCCCGCGGCCGTCGCGAACGCGCGCGCCGAGGGCGCGGAGCTCGAGGCCGCGCTGCGGGCCGACCACCCGGGCGCGACGCTCGAGCCCTGGGACTGGGCGTACTACGCCGAGCGCGTCCGGCAGGAGCGCCGCTCGCTCGACGAGTCCGCGCTGCGGCCGTACCTCGAGCTCGAGCACGTCATCGCCGACGGCGTGTTCCACGCCGCGAACCTGCTGTACGGGCTGACGTTCTCCGAGCGGCACGACCTCGTCGGGTACCACCCCGACGTGCGCGTGTTCGAGGTGTTCGACGCCGACGGCAGCGGCCTCGGCCTGTTCCTCGGCGACTGGTGGACGCGCCCCGCCAAGCGCGGCGGCGCCTGGATGAACTCGTTCGTCGAGCAGTCCACGCTGCTGGGCGACGCGCCGGTCGTCGTCAACAACCTCAACGTGCCGAAGCCGCCGCCGGGGCAGCCGACGCTGCTCACGTGGGACGAGGTCATCACGGTGTTCCACGAGTTCGGGCACGCGCTGCACGGGCTGCTGTCGCACGTGCGGTACCCGTCGCAGTCGGGCACGAACGTGCCGCGCGACTTCGTGGAGTACCCGTCGCAGGTCAACGAGATGTGGGCGTGGGACCCGCAGGTGCTGCGGTCGTTCGCGGTGCACCACGAGACCGGTGAGCCGATGCCGGAGGAGTGGGTCGAGACGCTGCTCGCGGCGCGTCAGGACGGCGAGGGCTTCGCGACGACCGAGTACCTGGCCGCGGCGCTGCTCGACCAGGCGTGGTACCGGCTCGCACCCGAGGAGGTGCCCACGGACCCCGCTGCGGTGGAGGCGTTCGAGGCCGCGGCGCTCGAAGCTGCCGGCGTGGCGTTCCCGCCCGTCCCGTCGCGCTACCGCACCTCGTACTTCAACCACATCTTCGGCAGCGGCTACGCCGCGGGCTACTACTCATACATCTGGTCCGAGGTCCTCGATGCCGACACCGTCGAGTGGTTCAAGGAGAACGGAGGCTTGCTTCGTCAGAACGGCGACACGTTCCGGACTCGACTCCTGGGTCGCGGAGGCTCTATCGAGCCGCTCAGTGCGTTCCGGGACTTCCGCGGACGTGACCCCGAGATCGGCCCCCTCCTGCGCCGACGCGGCCTGTAGGTGCGACACGCGTCGGTCGTTCGGTTCATGCATCCGAGGTGGTGAAGGCAGTATCCTCATCGGAACTACTACGGCCGTCGGGGGCTCAAGTGTTCACTGGACTTGAAGCGATTGCACTAGCGGCCGGCAAGGGCGCGGCGGCTGGAGCAGTGCGAGCAGCCGGGATCGGGGCGAAGAACGTACTGCGGAGCAGAAGGCGGGCGAAAATACGCGCGCTGAGCACCGGTCGGGCTGGTCAGGGCCGACGAGAGTGCATCGAGAATCTTGACGAAAC
Organism: Cellulomonas sp. B6; assembly: GCF_001462455.1. Classification (GTDB taxonomy): domain Bacteria; phylum Actinomycetota; class Actinomycetes; order Actinomycetales; family Cellulomonadaceae; genus Cellulomonas. The sequence continues at coordinate 11,214 of NZ_LNTD01000139.1, read as the reverse complement.
CTCCAGCAGGGAACTTCTGCAGTTCTGCGACTCTGCGTCACTTGAGCACACAGCAACGTCCTTGGCGCGCTTATACCTGATCGAAGGGCATGGCAAGAAGGCCGAAGGGCTTGCCCGCTCGGTACGGAGTGAATTCGACGCTGCCCTCAGGCTCGCGATGGCTTCGGACGTCGACGACGCCGTATGCGACGCAATGTACGCGGCAATAAACGAGGTCGTTCTTCGAGAAGTTGAGCCACTCCTCGCTAAGCCGGACGTCGCGGTGACTCTTGAAGCCGAGATAACCAAGACAGTGGGCAGTCTCGCGGCGGCGAGCGCGCGGAACTCGCAGCTGCTGCGTGGCATAGCGAACATCGACGAACTGTACGCGTTTGAAGAGGACTATCGCGCCCAAGTCGCGGGCCTGCATGCAACGATGAAATTGCCACACGCTGGAACTACGCGTCAAGTGCCGTATCGACAGCTCTTTGTCGAGCCTAGGGTGCGCCTCAATGAGAAGCAGGCCGTTCATCGGCGCGGCGACGACGGTCTTCATCTGTCAGTCTCGCAGCTCATGCTGCTGGGCACGCGCGCTGTCGTCCTTGGGGATCCGGGAGGTGGAAAGTCGACACTCTCGCGAAAGCTTACCTACGACCTCGCTGCGGACGTGCCTAAATCGGGCGTACGGCGTACGCCTTTCTTCGTCGAACTGCGGGACTATGCCAGCGTTGTCCGCGGTAAGGACCGAACGACGCTAGTCGAGTATCTTGAAGCGTTGTGCAGATCTCCGTACAACATCGAACCCCCTACTGATGCCATCGAATGGCTCCTTCTGAACGATCGAGCCGTCGTAATCTTGGACGGCTTGGACGAACTGCTCGACACCGGCCTCCGCAAGGACGTCGTGCAAGCGGTCGAAGGGTTCGCGCACAGATATCCAACGTGCCCAATCATCGTCACCTCGCGGCGCGTGGGTTACAACGAGGCACCTTTGGACTCGATCCTTTTCCCATCGGTGCACCTCTCCGAGTTCACCGAAGCTCAGGTTCAGGACTACGTCAGGAAATGGTTCGCACTTGACGAAACGGTCGATGCGACCAGGCAGGACGCGCTTGCGGCATCGTTCATGGCAGACAGTACGTTCGTCGCGGACCTACGAATAAACCCGCTCATGCTCTCACTGATGTGCGGAATCTATGCGAGCGAGAACTATATTCCCCGCAACCGTCCCGACGTATACGAAAAGTGTGCGCTTCTGCTCTTCGAGCGCTGGGACAAGCAGCGGGGCATAACGGCTCCGCTATCGTTCGACGCGCACGTGCAGGCAGCCATGCGATCATTGGCTCTGTATATGTACAAGATCGACGCGGAGGGTGCGGACGCGGGAGGCATCGAACCCGGCGAGGGCATCCAGCGGGACCGTCTCGTTGAGTACATGAAGAATTACCTGCTTGAGAAGCGCTTCGATGATGAGCACTCCGCGGAAGCTGCTGCAAGCGAATTTATCGACTTCTGCAAAGGGCGCGCGTGGGTCCTGACCGATATCGGCTCGGACACCTACGGATTCACGCATCGCACCTTTCTTGAATATTTTGCGGCCAGTCAACTTGTTCGGGAGAACACGAGCGCCGCAGCGCTCTACGCGCAACTAGAACCCCATATTCGTTCCGGGGGCTGGGATGTCGTCGCGCAATTAGCAGTGCAGATTCTCGGGCGGTCGACAGAGGACGGGGCAGACGATTTCCTGGCGCTGGTGCTCGACAGTGTAGAGGGTGACTCTGCCGGGGACTACTATGCAGCTTCCTTCGCGGTTAGGGCGATGCAATTCGTGGTTCCGCGACCGGCGTTGGTGCGAGATTGCGTTGGTAAGGCGTTCGGGCTCCATGTTGAGGGCGCTCAGCTCATGGTGGAAGCTCGAGGTGCTGTTCGCGACGACCTTGGGCAGCGGCTGCTCAACGAGATGATGATCGTCTCGACGGAGAATGAGCCACGGGTCGGCGCGGTCCTCCGGCAACTACTTCGGGAGCGGCTCGAGCGCGACGAGACCGACAAGGCAGCCATCGCCGCAGCGCTTGCTCCCCTGTATCGATACTCTTCTCTAGTGCCTGTAAGTCGGTATTGGGTAGGTTGGGCGGGGGAGAACTTGAAGGAGTTCTCGTCGAGCGTATCGGCCGCGTCGCGATCGTTGCGGTGGGTGGCGGTCATGGAGATGGAGCGCGGTAACATCTCCGTGGACGATTTGTTCCGGTGGCATGGCGTGCATGCTCTTTATGCGTTCCGCGAGCCCGAGCGCTGGCGTCGAATGTCTCCGCCGTTCTTCTATCGCTTCCTCGTCATGCGGCGACGCGGTGGCTTTGATGGCGCCATCGGTTTTGCGAGCGCGAAAGTCGCCGAACGCCTGGAAGTCGATCTGGTGGACCGGTTGTCGCGTGCACAAACGCCCTGGTTGACGGCTCGAGCCGAACAATTGGGTTGGGCTTGGCTGCTCGAGCCTGACGGCGGGGTGGTTCTGTCTCGCGTGGGTGGGGTGGGAATCCTGCTCCTCCTTCCGCTTCTCGAGGCGCATGACGCTCGCGTCTCCAAGCGAGAGCCTGTTCTCCTAGTGTTGGCTGATTGGGCTAGTACCCTAACCGTGGCGCGTGAGCGCGGTGAGGTCACTGACGACGCAAGGGAACTGCTGGAAGCGAACTTCCCAGATGCGGAGTTCGCGAGGGCCTTCGTTGAGCGATGGATCCGTCGAGATTTGTCCGTCGTTGGCCCGCGTAAGCGAAAGTCGACTGACGCAGCCGCCGCATCGGGGCGGCGCCGCCGAGTGGAGCCTGCAGTTGCGCAAAGCGCGGAAGGCGCGCGTGAGGCGTAGTGATGACTTGCCTCTAGGTGAATATCGTAAGTTGGCTTTGTAGCAGCGTAACCGCAGGTCATTGGGGGTTCTCGGTGTTGGATGGATCGAGGCTAGTGTCTCGGGATTGCGTGGTTGGCTGGGACGAGGTCATCACGACGTTCCACGAGTTCGGGCACGCGCTGCACGGGCTGCTGTCGCACGTGCGGTACCCGTCGCAGTCGGGCACGAACGTGCCGCGCGACTTCGTGGAGTACCCGTCGCAGGTCAACGAGATGTGGGCGTGGGACCCGCAGGTGCTGCGGTCGTTCGCGGTGCACCACGAGACCGGTGAGCCGATGCCCGAGGAGTGGGTCGAGACGCTGCTCGCGGCGCGTCAGGACGGCGAGGGCTTCGCGACGACCGAGTACCTGGCCGCGGCGCTGCTCGACCAGGCGTGGTACCGCCTGACGCCCGAGCAGGTGCCGACCGACGTCGACGACGTCGAGCCGTTCGAGGCCGCCGCGCTCGACGTCGTCGGGCTCGCGTACGCGCCGGTGCCGCCGCGGTACCGCACGACGTACTTCAACCACATCTTCGGCTCGGGCTACTCGGCCGGGTACTACGCGTACATCTGGTCCGAGGTGCTCGACGCCGACACGGTCGAGTGGTTCGCCGAGAACGGCGGCCTGCGCCGCGAGAACGGCGACACGTTCCGCACCCGCCTGCTCGCACGCGGCGGGTCGATCGACCCGCTGCGGTCGTTCGCCGACCTGCGCGGCCGCGCGCCCGACATCGCACCGCTGCTCGCGCGTCGCGGCCTGACGGGGGCGTCGGCGTGACCGCCGCTGCGCCGGGGGCCGTGCCCACCGCCGCGGACGAGGTCGTCGACCTGTGCCGCGAGCTCATCCGCTTCGACACCACCAACCCGGGCGACGGCACGGGGCCGGGGGAGCGCGCGGCCGCCGAGTACGTCGTCGGCCTGCTGCAGGACGTCGGGCTCGAGCCCGAGCTGTTCGAGAGCGCGCCCGGCCGGGCCAACGTCGTCGTGCGCCTCGAGGGTGCCGACGCGTCCCGCCCTGCGCTGGTGGTGCACGGGCACCTCGACGTCGTACCCGCGCACGCGCCGGACTGGTCGGTCGACCCGTTCGCGGGCGAGCTGCGCGACGGCCTGGTGTGGGGCCGCGGCGCGGTCGACATGAAGGACATGGACGCGATGGTCCTGGCGGTCGTGCGGCAGATGGTCCGCGAGGGCCGCAGGCCCGCGCGCGACGTCGTGCTCGCGATGTTCGCCGACGAGGAGGCCGGCGGCCGGTACGGCGCGCACTGGGCGGTCGAGCACCGCCCCGAGCTGTTCGCGGGCGCGACCGAGGCCGTCAGCGAGGTCGGCGGCTTCTCTGTCGACGTCGCCGGGCGGCGCGTCTACCTGCTGCAGACCGCCGAGAAGGGCCTGGCGTGGCTGCGGCTCGTCGCACAGGGGCGCGCGGGCCACGGCAGCCAGGTCAACGCCGACAACGCCGTGACGCACCTCGCCGCGGCCGTCGCGCGCATCGGCGAGCACGCGTGGCCGCTCGAGCTCACGCCGACCGTGCGCGCGCTGCTCGAGGGCGTCGCGGACCTCACGGGCCTGCCGTTCGACCCCGAGGACCCGCAGGGCGTCGACGCGCTCGTGGACGCCCTCGGGCCGGCGTCGCGCTTCGTCGGCGCCACGCTGCGGCACACCACCAACCCGACGCGCCTCGCGGCCGGGTACAAGGAGAACGTCATCCCCGGCGGCGCGACCGCGTCGATCGACGGCCGGTTCCTGCCCGGGCGCTCCGAGGAGTTCGACGCGACGCTCGCGACGCTCCTCGGCCCGCACGTGCGCGCCGAGGACCTCGTGCGCGACACCGGGCTCGAGGTGCCCTTCGAGGGTGCGCTCGTCGACGCGATGGTCGCGGCCGTCGTCGCCGAGGACCCGGGCGCCACCGTGCTGCCCTACATGCTCTCGGGCGGCACGGACAACAAGTCGCTGTCCCGCCTGGGCATCACGGGCTACGGCTTCGCACCGCTGCGCCTGCCCGCCGACCTCGACTTCGCGGGCATGTTCCACGGCGTCGACGAGCGCGTCCCCGCCGACGCGCTCGTGTTCGGCACGCGCGTCCTGGACCGGTTGCTCGCGACCTGCTGAGCCGGCGCCGACGGCCCCGGGGCCGGGGCCGTCGGCGTACCCCCGGGGCCGTCGGCGCAGGTCAGCCGACGGTCTCGGGCAGCGTCGAGCGCACCCGGATGATCTTGCGCCGCAGCCACACGCGCCGCTCGCCGCCGGCGTACAGGCGTGTGCGGGCGAGCTCCCACCGGCCGTACTCGGCCTCGTCGGTGAGCATGCGCCGGGCGTCGTTGCGCGACGTGCTGCGCGGGATCGTCAGCATGCGGTACTCCCACTGCCCGCCCTGCGTCGCCCAGTCGCTGCGCCTGCGTGCCGTCATCGCCCCACCTCGTCCCGTCGCGTCGTGACGACGGCACGACCAGCCGTCGCGGTGGCCGCCCCGTCGGTGCAGATGCGGTGCCATTGTGCCCCGCGCGGCGCTACGGTCGTGCCATGACCGTGGACCCGCGCGCCGCCCTCGACCGTCTGGTGGCCGCCCTCGAGGCGCACTACGCCGCCGTCGCCGCCAAGCACGACGACGACGACCCCGCCGTCGACGACGCGTACGACGTGCTCGCCGACGCGTTCGAGGTCTACGACGACGCGCTCGGCACGGTGCACGGCGAGGCGACGCCGTTCTACCTGGCCGAGGAGGACGACGACGACCTCGACGACGAGGACGACGAGGACCACCACGACGACGACCTCGACGAGGACGACGACGAGGACGAGGACGACGACGAGGACGACGATCTCGCCGACGTCCGGCACTGACCGCTGCGGCCGAGCGGCACACCCGCAGCACCACCGCCCGAAGGCATCCGGCCGCCCCGACCCCTCGCCCCGACTCCCCGGGGCGAGGGCGCTCAGCGGCCGGGGCGCTCGGGGTAGCTCGCGGCGGGGGCCGTGATCTCGTCGAGCGCCACCGTGATCTCGGGCGGCAGGCGCAGGTCCTCCACCGCGAGCGCACCGCGCAGCTGTGCAGCCGTGCGCGCTCCGACCACGGCGGACGCGACGCCCGGACGTGACGTCACCCACGCGAGCGCGACCTCGAGCGGCGCCCGCTCGAGCCCGGCGGCCGCGGTGACGACCGCGTCCACGACGCCCGCCGCGTCGGCCGTCAGGTACGGCTGCACGAACCCGGCGAGGTGCGCCGTGGCGGCCCGCGAGTCCGACGGGATGGTCCGGCGGTACTTGCCCGTGAGCACGCCGCGCCCGAGCGGCGACCACGCGAGGAGCCCCGCACCCAGCGCCGCGCACGCGGGCAGCACCTCGCGCTCGACGCCCCGCTGCAGCAGCGAGTACTCGGCCTCGACCGCCGCGAGGCCCGGGTCGTCGCCCAGCAGCGTCGCGACGCGCGCGACCTGCCAGCCGGCGTGGTTCGACAGGCCGACGTAGCGCGCCTTGCCCGTCTGCACGGCGTGCCGCAGCGCCGAGACCGTCTCCTCCAGCGGGGTGCGGGGGTCGGGGGTCGCGAGCCACAGGTCCACGCGGTCGGTCCGCAGACGGCGCAGCGAGGCGTCGAGCGAGTCGAGCAGCGCGCCGCGGGACGCGTCGACGGTCGCGCCGGCGGTGGTGCGACGCACGCCCGCCTTCGTGCAGATCACCACGTCGTCGCGGTCCACGACGTCGCCCAGCAGCGTTCCGAGCAGCTCCTCGGCGCCACCGTCGGCGTACGCGGCCGACGTGTCGACGAACGTGCCGCCCGCCTCGGCGAAGTCGCGCAGCTGGTCGGCGGCCTCGTGGTCGTCGGTGTCGCGGCTCCACGTCAGCGTGCCCAGGGCCAGCGAGGACACGCGCAGGCCCGTGCGGCCCAGACGGCGGAGCTCCATGGCTCGCCACCCTAGCCGCGCGGAGCGCCGGTCCCGTGCGTGACGTGCCGCCACCGTGCGGCGCTATCGTTGCGCCTCGTGACGACGGGCATCGGAACTGGTGAGGCGATCCTGCTCGGCCTGGTGCAGGGGCTCACCGAGTTCCTTCCCGTGTCGTCGAGCGCGCACCTGCGGATCGTGGGCGAGCTCGTGGGCTCCGGGGACCCGGGCGCCGCCTTCACGGCGATCACGCAGCTCGGCACCGAGACGGCCGTGCTGCTGTACTTCCGCCGGGACATCAAGCGCATCGTGCTCGCGTGGTGGGCCGCCGTGCGGGGTGCGTACGGCACCGACTGGCGCAGCCGCCTGGGCCTGCCCGCCGGCCGACCGGCCGACCACGACGCGCTCATGGCGTGGTTCATCACCCTGGGCACCGTGCCCATCGTGGTGCTGGGCCTGGCGTTCCAGGACGCCATCGAGCGGCCCTTCCGCAACCTGTGGCTCGTCGCCGCGACCCTCGCGGTCTTCGCGCTCGTCCTGGGCTGGGCGGACAAGGTGGGGGAGAAGCGCCGCGCGCTCGACGAGCTGACTCCCCGGCACGCGCTCGCGTTCGGGTTCTGGCAGGCCCTCGCTCTGGTGCCGGGCGTCTCGCGCTCGGGCGGCACGATCACCGGCGGTCTGCTGATGGGCTACACGCGCGAGGCCGCGGCCCGGTACTCGTTCCTGCTCGCGATCCCCGCGGTGTTCGGCTCGGGGCTGTTCCAGCTGGTCAAGAGCCTGGGCGACTTCGGCAGCGCGGGCACGCCGGGTGCGGGCGCGACGCTGGTCGCGACGCTCGTCGCGTTCGCGATCGGGTACGTCGTGATCATCGCGTTCCTCAAGATCGTCTCGACGTTCAGCTACAAGCCGTTCGTGTACTACCGGCTCGGGCTGGCCGCCCTCGTCGTGCTGCTGCTCCTGACGGGCGTCCTCGAGCCGGTCAGCGAGCTCACGAGCGTCTGACGCGTCAGAGCCACCCCGAGCGTCGGAACGCGCGCCACAGCGCCACGCACGCGCCGGCCATGACGGCCAGCGCGAGCGGGTAACCGAACGTCCACGAGAGCTCCGGCATGTGCTGGAAGTTCATGCCGTAGATCCCCGCGACGAGCGTCGGGACCGTGATCATCGCGGCCCACGCCGAGATCTTGCGCATGTCCTCGTTCTGCTGCACCGACACCTGCGCGAGGTGGACCGCGAGCATGTCGCCCAGCAGCGAGTCGTGCGCGTCGAGGTGCCGGTCCACGCGGTCGACCGACGCCTCGACGCGGCGCAGCCACTCCGGACGTCGCGACGTGCGCTCGGCGGCCCCGACGAGCTCGGGCAGCGCCGCGCCGACCGGACCGAGCGCCCGGCGCGCCTCGGCGATCTCGCGCTTGAGGTCGTACAGGTCGGCCAGCACGTCGCGCCGCGGGTGCTGCGAGAACACGGTGCGCTCGACGCGCGCGACGGCGTCGCCGATCTCGGTCTCGACCTCGCCGGCGTTCTGCGTGAGCGTCAGCAGCACGGTGGCGAGCACCGCGTGCTCGCAGTCGTCGGGGTCGGGCAGGTCGTCCTCGAGCCGCTCGGCGGCCGTGGCCAGCACACCCGCGTCGCCCTGCTCGGTCATGACGACCAGACCGGGGTGGACGACCCCGGTGATCCAGCCGGTGTGCACGTCGGCCGTGCGGCCGACGAACGACACCGTCGGCGCCGTGAGCACGATCGTGTCGTCCCGCCCGCGCAGCACCTTGGCCCGAGGGTGGCCCTCGCGGTGCACGTGGTGCGCGAGCAGGCGCACCGCCCGGTCGTCGGGGCCGAGCGTGCGCGCCGCCGTCAGGAGGCCGTCGAGGTCGTCGGTCACGACCCACGTCGTGCGCACGTCGTCGGGCAGGTCGGCGAGGTCGAGCTCCCCGTCGGCGTCCGGCTCGACCCGCAGCCAGGTCCCCGTGCGCTCGACCCACGCCCGCCCGCGGACCTGCGTCGACGTCCGGGACCTGCCGCCGTCGGCCACCTCGTGGCCCGTTCCGTGCTGCGTCACCCGCCCATTGTGCGTCCGCAGTCCCCGGGCGTGGCGGTTAGGCTTCCGGCGTGCTGACCTGGCCCGCTCCGCAGATCCCGCAGCTACCCGGGACCGGTGACCCGGTCCGCCTCCTGGACACCTCGTCCGGCGACCTCGTCGTCGCCGCCCCGGGAGCCTCCGCGCGCCTGTACGTCTGCGGCATCACGCCCTACGACGCCACCCACATGGGCCACGCCGCGACGTACGTCGCGTTCGACGTGCTCGTGCGGGCGTGGCGCGACGCCGGGCAGCGCGTCACGTACGCCTCGAACGTCACGGACGTCGACGACCCGCTGCTGGAGCGCGCGACCGCGACGGGTGTCGACTGGCGCGCGCTCGCGGCCGACCAGACGGCGCTGTTCGCGTCGGACATGACGGCCCTCGGCGTCGTCCCGCCCGACGTGTACCGCGGGGTCGTCGAGTCGGTGCCGCAGGTCGCCGCGGCGGTGCGCACGCTCCTCGAGCGCGGCGCCGCGTACCGGCTCCCCGCGCCGGACGGCGGCGACGACGTCTACGCGGACCTCGCCGCGGACCCGGCGTTCGGCACCGTCGCGCGGCTCGACGACGCGACCATGCTCGCGCTGAGCGCCGAGCGCGGCGGCGACCCGGACCGGCCCGGCAAGCGGTCGCCCCTCGACCCGCTGCTGTGGCGCGCCGAGCGGCCCGGCGAGCCGGCGTGGGACGCCCCCGGCGTGGGACGTGGCCGGCCCGGCTGGCACGTCGAGTGCGCGGTCATCGCGTCCGACGGCCTGGGCGCGCCCTACGACGTCCAGGGCGGCGGCTCCGACCTGGTGTTCCCGCACCACGAGTGCAGCGCGTCGCACCTGCGGCTGCTCGACGACGGGCAGGCCGCGCGCGTGCACGCGCACGCCGGCATGGTCGGCTACGAGGGTCACAAGATGAGCAAGTCGCGCGGCAACCTCGTGCTCGTGTCACGACTGCTCGCGCAGGGCGTCGACCCGATGGCGGTGCGCCTCGCGGTCCTCGCGCACCGGTACCGCGAGGACTGGGAGTGGACCGACGCGGGCCTCGCGCAGGCGCGCGAGCGCGTCGTCACGTGGCGGCGCGCGATGTCCGGCAACGGCGGTCCGGACGCGACGCCGGTCCTGGCGGGCGTGCGCGCGGCCGTCGCCGACGACCTCGACACGCCGCGCGCGATCGCGGTGGTCGACGCGTGGGCGGCGGCCTCTCTCGCCGGGCAGGGCCCGACGCACGAAGGTGCGCCCGGTGTCGTCGCGCGCGCCGTCGACGCGCTGCTCGGCGTCCGGCTCTGACGACCTCGTCGCGACACGACGCCACGCCCGCGCCGACCGGCGCGGGCCTCGCGCAGGTGGACCGGACCGGTCAGCCGCCGGTGCCCTTGTCGCGGCGACGCAGGTAGCGCTCGAACTCCTGCGCGATGGCCTCGCCGCTCGCCTCCGGGAGCTCGACGGTGTCCTTCGCCTCCTCGAGCTGGCGCACGTACTCGCCGATCTCGGAGTCGTCGCCCGCGAGCTCGTCGACGCCGTGCTGCCAGGCCTCCGCGTCGTCGGGCAGGTCGGCCAGCGGCACGGGCTCGCCGAGCAGGGTCTCGATGCGGTGCAGGATCGCGAGCGTCGCCTTGGGCGACGGGGGAGCGGCGACGTAGTGCGGCACCGCCGCCCACAGCGACAGCGCCTGCAGGCCGCGCACACCGGCCTCGTGCTGCAGCACGCCGACGATGCCCGTCGGGCCCTCGTACGTGTTGGGCTCCAGGCCGAGCAGCTCGCGCACCTCCTCGTCCTCGCTCGTCGCGTTCACGGGGATGGGCCGGGTGTGCGGCACGTCGGCGAGCAGCGCGCCGACCGTGACGATCGTGCGCACGTTCAGGCCGGCGGCGATGTCGAGCAGCTCGCTGCAGTAGCGGCGCCACCGCATCGACGGCTCGATGCCGTGCACGAGCACCACCTGGCGCCCGGTGCGCGGCGTCGTCGCGACCGCGACCGCCGTCGTCGGCCACGTGATCTCCCGCGTGCCGTCGGGGCCGGGGCCGACCACGGGGCGGTTCACCTGGAAGTCGTGGTACTCCTCCGGGTCGAGCTCGTCGACCTGCTCGGCGCCCCACACGTCGTGCAGGTGCTCCAGGGCCGCGGTCGCGGCGCTGCCCGCGTCGTTCCACCCCTCGAAGGCCGCGAGCAGGACGGTCTCGCGGGCCGGGAGGTCGGGTGCTGCGTGCTCGCTCACGGTCCCAGCCTAGGGCTGGCCCGGTCACGGAGCGGCGTGACACCGCCGTCCGGGTGGCTCGGCGCACCGCGTCGTGGTGCCGGCGTGGCACCGCTCACGTTCGTCCCCGCGGCGGTGGCGCCCCGCGGACGAGCGGGCATGATGGGCGCGGACCGTGCGGTCCGCCCCCACCCGTCCCGAGCCCGGAGGCCGTCCTGAG
>NZ_LNTD01000138.1 GCF_001462455.1 Cellulomonas sp. B6 | reverse complement strand
GGCTGCCGCCCCGGACGCGGCGCCGCCCGCGCGTGTCGGCCCCGTCCCCGCGGCCGCGCGCGCCGTCGCGCCCGACGTCGCGCGCGGCCTCGCGCTGCTCGGCATCGCGATCGCGAACGCGGTCGCTCACCTCGCGGGCGGGACGATCGGGCTGGGCGCACGTCCCCTGGACGGCTCGACGCTCGACCGCGTCGTCGACGGGGTCGTGTCGTTGTTCGTCGACCGGCGCACGATGCCGATGTTCGCGCTGCTGTACGGGTACGGCATCGGCGTCGTCGTCCGGCGGCGCGCCGCCGCGGGGGTGCCGTGGCCCGCGTGCCGGTCCGACCTGCTGCGCCGGGCCGGGGTGCTGGTGGCCTTCGGCGCTGCGCACGTGCTGCTGCTGTTCGGCGGCGACATCCTCACCGCGTACGGGCTCGCGGGGCTGCTCGCGGTGACGCTCGTGCGTGCGTCGGACCGCACGCTGCTCGTCGTGGCGGGGGCGAGCCTGCTCGCCGGTGGCCTGCTCAACGGAGGGCTCGAGAGCTTGATCGTGCTGGCAGGCGAGATGGGCGACCAGGCGGCCCTGGTGCGGCCGCTGGACGAGACCGTGCTGGCAGGGCTGGTGACCCGCGCCTCGGGTGGCGTCGTCGCGGCACCCATCGGCGTCCTCATGGCGCTGCCCCTGCTGCTCCTGGGCCTGTGGGCCGCGCGCCGCGAGGTCCTCGAACGGCCCGCCGACCACCTGCCGCTGCTGCGCCGGACCGCCGTGGTCGGACTCGCCGTGAGCGTGCTCGGCGCCGTCCCCTTCGCGCTGTCGGTCGCGGGGCTGCGTCACCCGGCCGTGCTCGACGTGTTCGGCTCGGCCGCCCTGCACCTGGTCACGGGCGCCGCGGGTGGCGTCGCGTTCGCGGCGCTCGTCGGGTGGGTCGTCGCGGCGCGCGGGCTGACGCTCGCGACGCTGGGCCCCGTGGGCCGCGCGCTGCGCGCCGTCGGCACCCGCTCGCTCACGAGCTACCTTCTGCAGTCCGTGCTGTTCGTGCTGCCGCTCGCGCCGTGGGCAGGCGGGCTGGGCGTCGGCATGGGCAGCGCCCAGGTCGTCGCGTGGGGCGTCGGCGTGTGGCTCGTGACCGTCGTCGTCGCGGTGTCGCTGGAGGCCGCGGGCCGGCGCGGCCCGGCCGAGGCGCTGTACCGCCGCCTCGTGTACCGGGCCGCGCCGGCCGCGTGACCCGCCGGGGCGGGCGCGGTCAGAACGGGCAGCTCGTCCTCACGTCGGACAGCGCCGTGTCGGCGGGCGCCGGGCACAGGAACTGCGTGTAGCGCTGGTCGTCGTCGACGAACCGCTTGAGCCACGCGATCGAGTACTTCGCGATCGTGGTGTTCGACAGGTTCGGCGCGAAGTGCGACGCGCCGCGCAGCTCGAGGTAGCTGCGCGGCGTCGTCGCCGGCAGGGTCTGGTAGAACGGCCGCGCGTGCGTGACCACCGAGGCCACCGAGTCGTTCTGCGCGCCGAAGATCAGCGTGGGCGTCGTGATCTCGGGCCACGTCTTGTCGAGGTTCCACGGCGTCAGCGGGATGATCGCCTTGAGGCCGGGCCGGCTCTTGGCCGCCTCGAGCGTCCCGCCGCCGCCCATCGAGTGCCCCATGACGGCGAGGCGGGCGGGGTCGACGCGGTCGGCGACGTCGCTGCGCTGCGTGAGGTAGTCGGCCGCGGCGAGCAGCTGGCGCCCGCGCGACGCGGGCTGGTCGACGCGCGTGAGCGTGTCGATCGTGAAGACCACGAAGCCCTGCGACGCCAGGCGCGGGCCGAGCCACGCGATGCTCGACTCGCCCGCGGTGTACCCGGGGGCGATGACGACGCCCCCGAAGCGCCCCTGCGACGTGTCGGTCGGGTAGTAGATCGTCCCGCCGCCGAACCCGGACACGAGGGACGACACGCGCGACGTCGAGGTCGCGAACGGCCCGCGCGCGGCCTCGATGCTCTGGACGGTCGGGTCGGGGCCGCGCTGGTCGGCGGCCTGCGCGGGCAGGCTCCCGGTGAGGGTGAGGGCGAGCCCCAGGATCACGGCGGCCAGGGGACGCCGGGCGGTGCGAGCGGTCACGTCATCGTCCTCTCGGTCGGCGCCCGGCCTTCTGCGGGCGCGCCACAGGGGCGGTCCCGCCCCTGGTCACGACCCTAGAGGCCGACAGATGCTCTTGTCACGCGTCGCCATGACAAAGGTCGGACACCCTGTCACTGACCGGGGTCGACGTCGCCGTCGAGCACCGCGTGCAGCCAGCCGGGCCCGACCGCCGCGACCCCCGGCAGCCGAGCCCGCAGGCCCCGGTCGGCCGTCACCACCACGAGCCCCGAGCCGGCCCCCGCGGCGCGCAGGACGACCTCGGCGTCGCCGTCCCGCGGCGCACGGTGCACGCGCAACCCGTCGCCCTGCGGCGCGACGGCGTCGCGCGCGCGCCCCTCC
>NZ_LNTD01000137.1 GCF_001462455.1 Cellulomonas sp. B6 | reverse complement strand
CCCACCCCGGAGGACCCCCGATGACGCCCGTGCGGGTGCTGCTCGCCGACGACCACGCCGCGATCCGCGCGGGCCTGCGGCTCATGCTCGAGCAGTCGGGCGACGTCGAGGTGGTGGGCGAGGCGTCCGACGGCGACGTCGCGGTGCGGCAGGCGCGCGCGCTGCGCCCCGACGTCGTGCTCATGGACGTGCGCATGCCCGGCACGGACGGCATCACGGCGACCGCGGCGATCGTGGGCGAGCGGCTCGCGGACGTGGTCGCGCTGACGACGTTCGACCTCGACGAGTACGTGCTGGGCATGGTGCGCGCGGGCGCGGCGGGGTTCCTGCTGAAGTCCGTCGGCGCGGCCGAGCTGGTCGACGCCGTGCGGCGGGTCGCGGGCGGCGAGGGCGTGCTCGCCCCCGAGGTGACGCGGCGCCTGCTCGACGCGGTCGCGACGCAGCCCGCCGCAGCACCCGAGCCGACGCCCGGCCCGGACGACGAGCGGCTCGCGACCCTCACGGCCCGCGAGCGCGACGTGCTCGACGGCCTCGGCGACGGGCTGTCGAACGCCGAGATCGCCGAGCGGCTCGTCGTGTCGGAGACGACCGTGAAGTCGCACGTCAGCCACGTGCTCGCGAAGCTCGGGGTCCGCACCCGGCTGCAGGCGGGGGTCCTGGCGCGGGGCGCCCGGGGCTGAGGCCTCCCGGCGGACTCCCCCAGGCACGGCGCCGACCCGCGCCGCCGCTCGACGAGCGGGTCGGGCGTCCAGCCGGTAGGAAAGGGGCGCATGGTGCGCGTCGGCTTCCACAACTCCCACGAGCAGGTCCATCCCTCCGCGCTGCTGGCGGCGACGCAGCTCGCGGAGCAGCGCGGCTTCGACGCCGCGATGTGCAGCGACCACTGGGCGCCGTGGTCGGCGCACCAGGGGCACTCCGGGTTCGCGTGGACGTGGCTGGGGTCGGCGCTCGCGACGACGCGGCTGCCGTTCGGCGTGGTCAACGCGCCCGGGCAGCGGTACCACCCGGCGATCGTCGCGCAGGCGGCGGCGACGCTCGCGGCGATGTACCCGGGGCGGGTCTGGGTCGCGCTGGGCTCGGGCGAGAACATGAACGAGCACATCACCGGGGACGGTTGGCTGCCCAAGCCGGTGCGCGACGCGCGGCTGGTCGAGTGCGTCGAGGTGATCCGCGCGCTGCTCGACGGTGAGGAGGTCACGCACGACGGTCTCGTGACGGTCGACCGCGCGAAGCTGTGGACGCTGCCCGACGTGAAGCCGCTGCTCATCGGCCCGGCGGTCACCGAGGCGACGGCCGCGAACCACGCGCGCTGGGCCGACGGGCTGGTGACCGTCAACCAGCCGCCCGAGACGCTGCGCCGCGTGCTCGGCGCGTACCGCGACGCGGGCGGCCGCGGCGAGGCGTCGCTGCAGGTGCACGTGTCGTTCGCCCCGAGTCAGGACGAGGCGCTGCGGCTCGCGCGCCAGCAGTGGGCGGGCAACGCGATCGGGCCGCCCGTCGCGTGGGACCTCGACACGCCCGAGGCGTTCGACGCGATCGCCGACAAGGTGAACGACGACGTGCTGCGCACCTCCGTCCTGGTCGAGCACGACCCGCAGCGGCTGGCCGCACGGCTCGTCGAGCTCGCGGAGATCGGGTTCGACGCGGTCTACCTGCACCAGGTCGCGACCGACGTGGTGCCGTCGGACGAGAAGCACCCCGACGCGACCGAGGTGCGCACGTCCCCGTCGTCGTCCCTGGAGGCGTTCGTCGACATGGCCGCCGAGCACGTGCTGCCCCCGCTGAAGGCGGTGCGCGCGTGAGGATCCGCGACACCGGCGACCTGTGGTGGAAGTCCGCGGTGGTCTACTGCCTCGACGTCGAGACGTACATGGACTGGGACGACGACGGCATCGGCGACCTGCCCGGGCTCGTGCAGCGGATCGACCACCTCGCCGAGCTCGGCGTGACGTGCCTGTGGCTCATGCCGTTCTACCCGACGGCGGACCGCGACGACGGCTACGACATCACCGACTACTACGCGGTCGACCCGCGCCTGGGCGACGGCGGCGACCTCGTCGAGCTGATCCGCACCGCGAACGACCGCGGGATCCGCGTCATCGCCGACCTGGTCGTCAACCACACGTCCGACCGGCACCCGTGGTTCCGCGCCGCGCGCCGGTCCAAGGACAGCCCGTACCGCGACTGGTACGTGTGGCGCGAGGACCCGCCGCCGGACACGTCGGACGAGGTCGTCTTCCCCGACAAGGAGGACGGCATCTGGACGTACGACGAGCAGGCGGGCGCTTGGTACCGGCACCGGTTCTACCGGCACCAGCCCGACCTCAACACCGCGAACCCGCAGGTGCGGGACGCGATCGCGAAGGTCGTGGGCTACTGGGCG
This sequence comes from Cellulomonas sp. B6, assembly GCF_001462455.1. Taxonomy (GTDB): domain Bacteria; phylum Actinomycetota; class Actinomycetes; order Actinomycetales; family Cellulomonadaceae; genus Cellulomonas. The sequence goes on along the minus strand of NZ_LNTD01000137.1, from coordinate 8,284 downwards.
CAGCTGGGCCTGGACGGGTTCCGCGTCGACGCGGTGCCGTTCTTCCTGGCCGACGCGGCGAACGGCAAGGGCGACGACGTCGACCACCCGCACCAGTTCCTGCAGCAGCTGCGCGCGTTCCTCTCGCGGCGCACGGGCGACTCGATCCTCATGGGCGAGGTCAACCTGCCGTACGACCAGCAGCGGCTGTTCTTCGGCGACCACGACGACGACGGCGAGCACGAGGGCGCCGAGCTGAACCTGCAGTTCGACTTCGTGCTCATGCAGCGCATGTACCTCGCGCTCGCGCGGCAGGACGCGCGCGTGCTCGCCGACGTGCTGGAGTCCCGGCCGGTGATCCCGTCGGACGCGCAGTGGGCGACGTTCGTGCGCAACCACGACGAGCTGACGCTCGACCAGCTGAGCGACGCCGAGCGGCAGGAGGTGTTCGACGCGTTCGGCCCCGACGAGGAGGTGCAGCTCTACGGCCGCGGCCTGCGGCGCCGCCTGCCGCCGATGGTGCAGGGCGACCCGCGCCGCGTCCGCATGGTCTACAGCCTGCTGTTCACCCTGCCGGGCACGCCCGTGCTGTTCTACGGCGAGGAGATCGGCATGGGCGAGAACCTCGCCGCCGAGGGCCGGCTCGCGGTGCGGACGCCGATGCAGTGGACGTCGGGGAAGAACGGCGGGTTCTCGGACGCCGCGCCGTCGCGCCTGGCCGGGCCCGTGACCGAGGGCGCGTTCGGGCCCGCGCACGTCAACGTGTCCGACCAGCGCCGCGACCCGGACTCGCTGCTGAACTTCGTGCAGAAGCTCGCGCGACGCTACCGCGAGAGCCCCGAGCTGGGGTGGACGGGCGCGGTCGAGATCCTCGACCAGCCGCACCGCTCGGTGCTCGCGCACCGCTCGACGTGGCAGGACGCGTCGACCGTCGCGCTGCACAACCTCGGCCCCGAGGCCGTGCGCGTGCCGCTGCACCTGCCCGACACCGACGGCACGTGCCGGCTCATCGACCTCCTGGAGGACGACGAGCACGTGCCGGACGACAAGGGCCGTCTGGAGGTCGAGCTCGACGGGTACGGGTGGCGCTGGCTGCGCGTCGTCCACCCGGACTCGCGCCGCCTGCTGTGACGGGGCCGGTCGGGCCGGTCCCGGTATCCTCGGCGCCGACCCCCGTGGAAAGGCGAGTCCGCATGCTCAGCACCGCGCCCACCGTGTGCGCCCACCCGCTCACCAGGCGCGCCTGCGACCAGGTCGCGCCGTGACCCGCGTCCTCGTCACCGGAGCGGCCGGGTACATCGGCCGCCACGTGGTGCACGCGCTCGTCGCGCGAGGGGCCGACGTCGTTGCGGTGGACCGGCACGGCGCGCTGGACGAGACCGGGACGCGCGTGACCGTCACGCACCACGACATCTTCAGCGACACGCAGACCCTGCTCGACGAGGTCGGTCACGTCGACGTGCTCGTGCACCTCGCGTGGGAGGCGGGCTTCGTGCACGACTCGCCCGTGCACATGCTCCGGCTGTCCGACCACGTCCGGTTCCTCGACGCGGTCGCCGCCGCGGGCACGACCCGGATCGCGGTGCTCGGCTCGATGCACGAGGTCGGCTACCACGAGGGCCCGATCACCGCCGACACCCCGACGGACCCGCGGTCGCAGTACGGCATCGCCAAGGACGCGCTGCGACGTTCGCTCCTGCTGCGTCACGCCGGCGGCCCGACCGAGCTGCAGTGGCTCCGCTGCTTCTACATCGTCGGTGACGAGTCGCGGAGCTCGTCGGTCTTCGCCAAGGTCGCCGCGGCGGCCGCGGAGGGACGGACCACGTTCCCTTTCACGTCCGGGTCCAACCGGTACGACTTCATCGACGTCCGGGAGCTGGGCGACCAGATCGCGGCGGCGGTCCTGCAGTCCGAGGTCACGGGCGTCATCAACTGCTGCTCCGGGGAGCCGGTGCCGCTCGGTGCCCGCGTCGAGCAGTTCATCGCCGAGCACGGCCTGGACATCCGCCTCGACTACGGCGCGTTCCCCGACCGCCCGTACGACTCCCCCGGCGTGTGGGGGGACCCCACGCGCATCCAGAAGATCCTGGCGGCGTCCCCCGGGCCCGGCGCGATCTCCTGATCCGCGGCCGGGCCCGGGGACGTGCCCGTCAGCCCCGGACGACCGGCAGGCACACGTCCGTGACCCAGTCCGCCGGGTCCTGGCTCTGCTGCGGCCCCACCCGGTAGACGTTGAACATCGGCCCGGTCTCCAGGCCGCGCTCGGCGACGAACGCGCCGAGCGACGCCATGACGTCGCCGACGCCCGCGTAGTCGCCTCGCAGCGTCGCGACCGCGGCCTCGCGTGCCGGCTCGGCGCGGCACGTCAGCGGCGCGGCCGCCTCGAACGGTGCCGCGACCTCGATCCACACCTCGACGTCCACGTCGCTCTCGCGGTGGTCGGGGTCGTGGAACGTGGCGCCAGCCATGGCGTCGGGCGCCGGGACGGCGCCCGCGCGGCCGAGCAGGGGCATGAGCTCCTGCCAGAGCCGGCCCTCGTCGGAGTAGCCGGGCAGGACCCGGCGCAGGCCCGCCAGGACCGTCGGGGAGAAGGTGGTGAGCGTGACGTCGTGCATGGTGCGTCCTCTCAGTGCGGTGCTGACACGGTCCAGGGCCGTCAGCTGCGACCGCAGGTCGTCCTCCCGGCGCGCGAGCTCCGCGCGCTGGGCGACGACCGCGGCCTCGACCCCGGCGGGATCACCGGTCGACGACACGAGCGCGGCGATGGCCCCGACCCCGAACCCCGCGTCGCGCAGCAGCACCACCAGGTGGGCGTCGGCGATCTGCTCGGCCCGGTACCAGCGGTGCCCCGTGAACGGGTCCACCGCGGCCGGCTCGAGCACGCCGTGCTCCTGGTAGTGGCGCAGCATGCGCACGCTGATCCGGGACAGCGTCGAGAACGCGCCGATCCGCAGCAGCCTGTCGTCGTGATCCATGTCGTCACCGCACACCCTCACACCGTGGCAGACGCAAGCGGACCGGGGCCGGGACCCGTCGGAAGGGGTCGCCGAGGCCCGCCCCGGGTGGGCTGCGCCGCACGCCGGCCCGTCCGCCGAAACGATTCGCGGGTGGACCGCCTGGGCTCCTCCCAGGTCCGTCGCGTACCGTGCCTGGGTCGTCGCGCGTCGAGCGACGGCACCCCGCAACCCCCGGAGGAACCCCTCGTGCGACGCCCCACCACCGCCCGCACCGCGCTGCGCGCCGCCGCCGCGGTGCTGGCGCTCAGCCTCACCCTCGCCGCGTGCAGCGGTGAGGCCGGCGACGACCCGACGACCCCGGCACCCACCGACGCGGCGGCGACCCCCGCCCCCGACGCGACCGCGACCGCCGAGGACGTCGCCGCGCTCGAGGCCGTGGTCGTCGAGGGTGCCGTCGGCGCGCAGCCGACGGTCACGCTGCCCAGCACGCCGTTCACGGTGTCGGCCCCGGTCGCGCGGGTCCTGGACGACGGCACGGGCGAGGAGATCGCGTCGGGCGACATGATCGACCTGGACTCCGTGTGGGTGAAGGGCACCGACGGCTCCGTCGAGAACTCGACGTGGGAGAAGGGCACCCCGGAGCAGATCGTCGTGAGCGACAGCCAGCTCGTCAGCGTCCTCTCCGACCTGCTCGTCGGCAACAAGGTCGGCATGCGCTTCGCGTTCGCGGTGCCCGCGGGCGAGGAGACCGCCGTCGCGGTCGGCGAGGTCGTCGGCAAGCGCCCGAGCCGCGCGGTCGGGACGCCCGTCGAGCCGGCCGCGGGCCTGCCCGGCGTCACGCTCGCCGACGACGGCACGCCGTCCATCGAGCCGGTCGACGGCGACGCGCCCACCGAGCTCGTGGTGCAGCCCCTCATCGAGGGCGACGGCCCGGCGGTCGAGTCCGGCCAGACGATCACCGTGCAGTACAGCGGCTGGCTGTGGGACGGCACGCCGTTCGACTCCTCGTGGGAGCGGGGCACGCCCGCAGCCTTCGGGATCGGCGTCCAGCAGGTCATCACCGGCTGGGACGAGGGGCTCGTCGGCCAGAAGGTCGGCAGCCAGGTCCTGCTGGTCGTGCCGCCGGACAAGGCCTACGGCGACACGCCGCGGGACAACATCCCCGCGGGCTCGACGCTCGTGTTCGTCGTGGACGTCCTCGCCGCGAGCTGACGTCCCGCGCACCTGACCGGGGCCGGGTCGCCGCTCACCACGAGCGGCGACCCGGCCCCGTCGTCGTCCCGCCGCCGCCCCGGACCTCGCCCACCCACGCACTGTCCCGCCGGGTGCGCGCGGACGCGCGATGATGGCGCGATGGCGGAGATCGCGGACCTGACGGCGGCCGTGCGGGAGTTCTCCCGCGAGCGGGACTGGGAGCAGTTCCACGACCCCAAGTCGCTCGTGCTCGCGCTGGTCGGGGAGGTCGGCGAGCTCGCCGAGCTGTTCCAGTGGGTGCCGGCGGCGGACGCGGTCGAGCGGTTCGCGGCCCCCGACCGGCGGGCGCGCGCGGCCGAGGAGATGGCCGACGTGCTGGTCTACCTCGTGCGGCTCGCGGACGTGCTCGGCGTCGACCTGGGCGAGGCGGCGCGGACCAAGCTCGCCGACTCGCACCGGCGGTTCCCGGCCGACGACGTGCACGGCGTCGCCCCCGACAAGCCCTGAGGCCGGCCGGCCCCGGCCCGACAGCCCTCGGACGCCGGACGGGCCGGGTGCGGTTCCCTCCTCCGCACCCGGCCCGTGCCGGCCCCTCCCTGCGACCGCGCGTCAGTCCGGCGTGGCGATCGCGTCGAGCACCCGCAGCCGCGCCGCGCGCGCCCCGGGCCACACCGCGGCCAGCACGCCGACCACGATCGCGATGCCGAGCATCCCGGCCAGGCCGCCCCACGGGACGACGAGCTGGTCCAGGCCCTCCTCGGCGAACACGCGCGGCAGCACCGAGGCCAGCCCCACGCCGACGCCGAGCCCGACGACCGTGCCGAACACGGCCGTGAGCACCGACTCGACCGTGACGACGCCCGCGAGCTGCAGCCGGCCGAGGCCGACGGCCCGCAGCAGGCCGATCTCCCGCGTCCGCTCGATCACGGACAGCGCGAGCGTGTTGACGATGCCGAGCACCGCGATGAGCAGCGACAGCCCGAGCAGCGCGTACAGGATGACCAGGAGCTGGTCGACCTGGCTCGCCATCTGGTCGACGAACTGGTCGCGGTCCTGGACCGAGACCACCACGTACGGCGCGACCGACTCGGTCACGGCCGAGCGGAGCTGCGTGGCGGTCACGCCCGGGGCCGCGTCGACGAACACCGTGTCGGTGAGCTGCGACGCCGCGGGGACCAGCGCGTCGAGGACGTCGGGCGTCACGAGGACCGGCGCACCGAGCACCCGGGTCTTGATGACCGCGGCGACCGTGAGGGTCCGCTCCGCCGTGGCCGTGCGGACGACGAGCTCGTCGCCGACCTTCCAGCCCTCGCCGATCACGTTCTGGTTGACGACCGCGTGGGTCGCGTCGAGCGCGTCGGTGTCGCCGTCGACGACGTCGACCGTGATCGTCGAGCCGAGCAGGTCGGGCGGGCTGGCCACGACGAAGCCGACGCCACCGACGCCGGGGTCCACGCCCGGGTCGGGCGAGACGGCGACCGGCGCGAACGTCACCGCGCTGGCGCGGCCCACCTCGGGCAGCCCCTCGACGTCGCCGACCGCGCCCGCGGGGATCGTGCCGTTGGCCGAGCGGAGCACCAGGTCGGCGGTCGTGCTGCTCTCGACGGTCGAGACCAGCGACGCCTGCGTGGTCGCCGCGATGACGGACACGCCGCCGACGAGCGCCATGCCGATGACCAGGGCGCCCGCGGTGCTGGCGGTGCGGCGCGGGTTGCGCACGACGTTGCCCTGCGCGAGCCGACCGACGGGCGGCAGCCCCTTGACGAAGGGCACCGCGAGCACGCGCACCACGGCACGCGACATCGAGGGCGCCGCGACGAGCACGCCGATCAGCACCACGCCGGCACCCGCACCGAGCAGGCCCTCGGCGGCACCCGACTCGGGTCGCAGCGCCGCGAAGAGCACCGCGGCGGCACCGAGCGCGACGACGACGCCGCCGACCAGACCACGCACGCGCAGCGAGCGCTCCGGGACGGTGACCTCGCCGCGCATGGCCTCGACCGGGGCGACGAGCGCCGCACGCCGGCCGGGGATGGCCGCGGCGACGGCCGAGACGACCGCGCCGATGCCGAGGCACAGCGCGACGGTCGTCGCGTCGAGCGGGATGCTGCCGACCAGGTCCATGCCCATCTGCTCGAACACGACGCGCAGGAGCGCCACCAGGCCCAGGCCGCCGGCCACGCCGACCGCCGCACCCACCAGACCCACGAGCACGGCCTGCCCCACGACCACCGCGAACACCTGCGCGGGGGACGCGCCCACGGCACGCAGCAGCGCGAACTCCCGGACGCGCTGCCGCACCGACATCGTGAACGTGTTGGAGATGAGGTACCCGCCGACGAACAGCGAGATGACCGCGAAGATCATGAGGAACGACGTGACGAAGCCGAGCATCTGGTCGATGTCGCCCCGCAGGCCCTCGCGCAACGTGTCGCCCGTGACGACCTCGGCACCGTCCGCGGCGGCACCCACGGTGCCGTCGTCGATCGCGGCGTCGATCCGGTCGACGAGCTGCTGCTCGTCGACGCCGTCCTCGGCGTAGACCGAGACGGTCGCCACGAGCCCGTCGGGCGCGTAGGCCGCCTCCGCGACCGCGGGGTCGAGGAAGACGAGCGTGGCGCCGGCCATCGGACCGCCGCCGGACGTCTCGCCGACGACCTCGACGTCCCGCACCTCGCCCGACACGACGACGCGCGTGCGGTCGCCGATCGCGAGACCGGAGGACTCGAGGGTCTTCTGCTCGAGGGCGACCTCCCCGGCGCCGACCGGCGCACGGCCGGCGATGATGCCGAACGTCGGGTCGGCGGCCTGGCTCGCGATGGCGATCGAGGGCGCCTGGGTGGACTGCACGGCTGTGCCGTCGGCACCGACCAGGACGATCGGACCGGAGACGTCGGCGACCGCGGCACGCACGCCGGGGACGTCGGCGACCGCGTCGGCCAGCTCGATCGAGACGGGCGTGCGGGCCTCGCCGACGCCGACGCCGCCGGCGGACGCGGCGCTCGGCGCCTCGTCGGCTCCGCGCAGGTACGCGTCGGCGGGGGCGGACGCGTCGACGATGCCGTGGAACGTGTCGGACATCATCGTGCGCAGCGCGAACGTGCCGGCGACGAACGAGATGCCGAGCGCGACCGCGAGGATGGAGAGCGCGAAGCGCACGGCGTGCGCACGGACCCCGCGCAGGGTCACCCGGAGCATCAGCCGGCCGTCACGGGCGCGGCGGGCCGACGGGTCAGCGCGCCGAGGCGCTCGAGGACCGTGTCGGGGGTGGGCTCGGTGAGCTCGTCGACGATCCGGCCGTCGGCGAGGAACAGCACGCGGTCGGCGTAGGACGCGGCGGTCGCGTCGTGCGTGACCATGACGATCGACTGGCCGAGCTCGTCGACCGAGCGGCGCAGGAACGACAGCACCTCGTGCGCGGACGTCGAGTCGAGGTTGCCGGTGGGCTCGTCGGCGAACACGACGGCCGGCCGCGTGACGAGCGCGCGGGCGCACGCCACGCGCTGCTGCTGCCCGCCGGACAGCTCGCCGGGCTTGTGGTTCAGGCGGTCCGCGAGGCCGACGGCCTGCACGACCGCGTCGAGGTGCTCGCGGTCGACGGGGCGGCGCGCGATGTCGAGCGGCAGCGTGATGTTCTCGAGCGCGGTGAGCGTGGGGACGAGGTTGAACGCCTGGAAGACGAACCCGATGCGGTCGCGGCGCAGGCGCGTGAGGTGCCGCTCGGACATCGTCGACACCTCCTCGCCGTCGACGACGACCGAGCCCGAGGTCGGGCGGTCGAGGCCGGCGAGGCAGTGCATGAGCGTGGACTTGCCGGAGCCGGAGGGGCCCATGGTCGCGGTGAGCTTCCCGCGCTCGATGTCGAGGTCGACGCCCGCGAGGGCGTGCACGGCCGTGGGTCCGGAGCCGTACGTGCGGACCAGGCCGCGGGCGGTGGCGATGGGCGCGGAGCTGCGCGCCGAGGTGTCGGTGAGGGTCACACGAGGATCGTCCCGCCACGGGGCCCCACGGCGACACCAGGGAGACCCCCGGGGGGCACCCTGAACATTCCCTGGGTGTCCTCAGGGTGCCCACGGGGGACGTCGGTCCTGGTCAGCGCGTCGCAATGCCGCATTCGTCGGATGATCCGCGGCGGCGCACGGGGGCTACCCCAC
>NZ_LNTD01000136.1 GCF_001462455.1 Cellulomonas sp. B6 | reverse complement strand
CCCGTCGCCGGTCGTGCGGCGTCTCGCTCGTCCACCCGCGTGACGCTACGGCGAGCGGTGTCACCCGCGCGGCGGTTCGGGGGCGGTTCCCCCGCACGGCCCAGTGCCGTGCGGCTCGCCCTGGTGCGGTCGGTCCGCCGCCGGGGCCGCGGTCGGGGTCTGCTCCGCCTCCTGCTCCGCTCCCTGCCCCGCGGTCGGCGTGCGCTCCGGCCCGGGCGCAGCCGTGACCGGGACGGGCCGGGTCGAGAGCGGTGCGACGGACTCGGGGGTGAGCGCGGCGAGCGAGCGCCGCAGGGTCGTGACCACGGCCGCGACGACGAGCCCGACGGCGGCGTCGGCGTCGTCCCGCTGCTCGTAGCTGCGCAGCGCGTCGGCGAGCGTGGCCACGGCGCCGTCGGCCGCGCGTCGGCTGCGGGCGGTCGGGTCGGGCTCGGCCGTGGTCGTCGCGAGCGCGCGCAGCGCGTCGGACGTCGGGCGTCGCAACGCGTCCGGCAGGCCGCGGACCGTCGTGCCCCACGGGGCGTCGTCCGACAGCGACTGCAGGTCGTCGACGAGGCCCGCGACGCGCTGCAGGGCGCGGAACTCGTCCGACCGGGCCGCCACGGCGGACCGCTGCCGCCGCGCGGCCCGGTTGCCACGGGTCGCGTCGTGCAGCTCGTCGAGGCGCTGCCGGGCGGCCGCGAGCGTCTCCGTCAGGCGCCCGCGCCCGTCGGTGGCCTCGTCCGCCGCGTCGCCGTCCTGCGCCGCCAGCGCGGTCGCCAGTGCCGTGAGCTGCTGCACGCACGCGTCGCGCAGCAGCGCGAGCGCCTGGTCGGTGCGCTCGAGCGGCAGGCCGGGTCGTACCGCGCTCACCGCGACGGCGCACGCCGCGCCCACGAGGAACAGCCCGCCGTACGTCACTGCGTACCCGACCTCGTCGCCCGCTCCGAGCAGCAGCACGAACATCCCCGCGACGGGCACGTACGACCGCGCGTCGCCGAGCCGCGGCAGCCCCGCGAGCAGCGTGCCGACGCCCACGACCACGGCGATCGCGGCCACGCCCGGGCCCAGCGCGGCGTCGACGCCGATGCCGAGCAGCGCGCCGAGCGCGATCGCGGCGAGCGTGCGGACCGTGGCCGACACGGACTGTGCGACGGCCGAGTACGTCGTCACCGCAGCGCCGAACGGCGCGTAGAACGCGTACTCGTGGACCTCGGGGACCTGCAGCGCGATCAGCCAGGCCGCGGTGGCCGCGAGCGCGGCGCGCACCGCGAGGCCCAGGCGCGGGTGACGCACGAGGGTGCGGACGGGCGGGCGGGGCACCCGGCCAGTCGACCCCGGGCCGATGGGTGCGGCAAGCCGTGGGGGTGAAGCGGCTCGACGCGGCGTGCGGCGTCAGGTGGCGCGGGCGAGCGCCTCGACCTGCGCGACCAGCGCCGCGCGTCGTGCGTCCGCGGCGTCGTCGGGGTCGGCGCCCGCGCCGGCGGTCAGCACGACGTCGCCGAGCCGCGCGAGCGTCCACCACCCGGTGACGAGCGTGACGACGCTGAGCAGCAGGTGCTGGGCGCGCGCGGCGTCCAGGCCGGGCAGCACGGCCCGCAGGTGCGTCGCGCGGTCGCGGCACGTGGCCGCCCGGTGGTCGGCCGACGCGGCCTCGTCGAGCTCGAGGCTCTCCCAGGCCAGCAGCCGGGCGAGGTCGGGCGTGCGGCGGTAGCGGTCGAACAGCTCGCCGGCCCAGGCGCCGACCGCCGCCGGGCCGGTGCCCTCGACCTGCGCGCCGTCGAGGAGGCCGCCGAGGCGGTCGGCGAGGACGGCGCCGAACAGCCCGCGCTTGTCGCCGAAGTACGCGTACACGCGTTCCTTGTTGACGCCCGCGTCGCGGCTGAGCGCGTCCATGGTCGTGCCGGCGAAGCCGCGCGCGGCGAACTGCCGTGCGCCGGCGTCGAGCAGCCGACGTCGGGTGCCTGCGGTGTCCCATGCCACGGCGCCACCCTACGCGACTCCAACCGACCGTTTGGTTTCCGCGGGCGCCGGGGTTACCGTCTCTCCAACCGATCGTTTGGAGTTCTCGTGCGTCCTCTCCCGCTCCTGCCCCGCATCGCCGTCACCTGGCTCGCGATCTTCCCGCTCGTCGTCGTGGCCCGGGCGCTCCTGCGGCCCGTGGTCGACGGCTGGCCCGACGTCGCCGCGACCGCGCTGCTCATGGCCGTCGTCGTGCCCGTCGCCGTGCTCGTCGCGGTCCCCGCGCTCACCCGCGCCTACACCGCGCTGCGGGGGTCGCGCGCACCGCGCGCCGCGCAGCCCGGGACGCCCCGATGAGGGCCCTCGTGCTCGGCGCGCGCGGCGCCGTCGGCGCGGTCGCGGCCGGCGCGCTGCGCGCCGCCGGGCACCACGTCACCGGCGCCGGCCGCAGGCCCGGGCCCGGCGTGGACGTGCGCCTCGACCTGCGCGCTCCCGACGGCCTGGCCCGCGTGCGCGAGGCCGCCGCCGAGCACGACGTCGTCCTGCACGCGTCCGCCGTCGAGGACCCCGCGCTCGCGCGCGCCGTCGGCCGCACCCCGCTGGTCGACGCGTCCGCGACCGGCCGCTACCTCGACGCGCTCGCGGCCGCCGTGGCACCCGGCGGCACGCTCGTGCTCGGGGCCGGGCTCGTGCCGGGCCTCAGCACCGTGCTGGTCGCGTCGCTCGACGCCCGGCCGGGCGACGAGATCGACGTCGCGGTGCTGCTCGGCACCGGTGAGACGCACGGCGACGCGGCGGTCGCGTGGACCGCCGGGCTCGCGGGCGCGGCGCTGCACGACCCGCCCGAGGGCGGCACCGTCATGAACCTGCGCTCGGCGCGCGTGCTGCCGACGCGCTCGGGCGCGCGGCGCCTGCTGCGGGCCGACTTCCCCGACCACGTGCTCGTCGGCCGGGCGCGCGGCGTCACCGTCCGTAGCTACCTCGCTGCCGGCGGCGCCGCCACGACCGCCGCGCTCGCGCTGGTCGGCCGGTTCCCCGCGCTGCGCGCGCTCGTCGCGCGCGTGCCGCACGTCGGGGACGACCGCTGGGAGGTCGGGGCCGTCAACCGGCGCACGGGCGAGCGCGTCGCCGCGCACGGTCGCGGGCAGTCGGCCGCCACCGGGCTGCTCGCCGCGCGCGCGGTCGAGGCCGCGGCCGCCGCGCGCGGGCGCGGGGTCGTCACGAGCGCCGACCTGCTCACGCTCGACGACGTCGCGCGCGTCCCGGGCGTGCGGCTCGGCTGACGCGTGCCGACGAGCACGCCCCGGGGCGCACCGCGCGCACGGGCCGACGGTCCCGGTGCCGCGGGCGTCGCCGGTCCTAGGCTCGCAGCGTGAGCGACGACGTCGTGCAGGCCGTCCGGGACCGCTTCGACCACCGCGCGCCGTCGTACGACGGCAGCGCCATGCACCGCGACGTCGCGGCCGCGGTCGCCGCGTTCGTCGACCTCGACGGCGTCACGGACGTGCTCGACGTCGCGACCGGCACCGGCCTGGTGCTCCGGGCGCTGCGCGAGCGGCCCGGCGGGGCGGACCTGCGGTTGGTCGGCGTGGACGTGTCCGCGGGCATGCTGGCCGTCGCGCGCACGCACCTGCCCCAGGCCGACCTGCGGGAGGCCGACGCGCGGGACCTGCCGCTGCCGGACGCGTGCGTCGACCTCGTGACGTGCGTGACGGGCCTGCACCTCATCCCCGACACGCCCGCGGTCGTCGCGCAGTGGGCCCGCGTGCTGCGGCCCGCGGGCCGCGTCGTCACGGCCACGTTCGCGAGCTACGACCCCGCGCAGCACCACCGCGAGCAGCCGGGGTCGCAGCCGCCGTACCCGCAGCGGCACGCCGAGTTCGCGACGGTCGAGGCGCTCGACGCGCAGGTCGCGGCCGCGGGGCTCGCGGTCGTGCGGCACGGCACGTGGACCGACGGCCACGACGTGCTGCTGCTCGCCGAGCTGGCGCGCGGCGCGCGCTGACCGCGGCCGGCCGGAGCGACGCCCGTCAGCGCCGGACGCGCGCCAGCACCGCCGCGGCGACGACGGCCGTCACCTCGGGCACGACGTGCAGGTTGAGCGCGGGCTCGAACAGCTCGGCCTCGAGCAGCACGAGCCCGTGCGCCGCGGAGTCGACCGTGTCGACCCGCGCGTACAGCGGCACGCCCAGGCCCGTGGCGGCGTCGACCGCGGCGACGACGCGCTCGGCGAACGCGGCCTCCGCGGGCGTGACGTCGACCCGCTCGGGGTGCTCGGCGTACACGCCGCCGATCAGCCCGCCGCCGGGCGCGAGCAGCGCGCCCTTGGCGATCGCGTGCGTGAGGACCCCGTCCACCAGGTACAACGCCTTCTCGCGGCCCTCCGACAGCTCGCGCACCTCGGGCTGCACCATGACGACGCCACCGCCGTCGAGGACCCGGGCGGCCAGGTCGAGGGCGCGCGGGTCGTCGGCGCGGAACAGGCCGGTGTCGCGCGCACCCGCCGACACCGCGGGCTTGAGCACGACGAGCGCGGCGGGGTCGGTGGCCGCGAGGTCGGCGCGCACGTCGTCGAGGGCCGTGCGGTAGGTCGTCGGGACGACCGCGACGCCGTGGTCGGCGAGCTGCGCGAGGTACCGCTTGTCGAGGTTCCACCGGACCAGCGGGGGCGGGTTCAGCACGTGCGTGACCTGCTCGACGTGCGCGAGCCAGGCCAGGAACTCGGCGAGCCGCTCGGGGTAGTCCCACGGGGTGCGCAGCACCAGCAGGTCGAACCCCGCCCAGTCCACCGTCGCGTCGTGCCACACCGTCGCGTGCGCGTCGGCGCCGCGGTCCCGCAGCGCGGCGACCAGCGGGGCGGTGTCGTGGTCGAGGTCCTCGAGCGGGTAGGAGTCGGTGACGACGACGCCGATGCGGGGTGCGGGTGCGGTGGACGTGCTCACGTGCACGGACTCTACGGGCGCCGTTCACGCCCGGCCGGGGTGCGTCCGCCGTAGGGTCGGTCGTCGTGACCACTCCCGCGCCGGACGACGTCCCGCCGGCCGAGGTGCACCAGCGGCGCGGTCTCGTGGTCGGTGCGGTCGTCGCCGTGCTCCTGCTGCTGGTGGCCGCCGTGCTCGTGCGGGTCTGGCCGGGATCGACCGCGTGCCTGGTGGTCGGGGACGGCCCCCCGAGGCTCCCGGCCGTCGTCGCCGAGGGTGCGCAGCGGGTGCACGACGCCCTCGGGGACCGCCAGGTGACGCTCACGTGCGTGCTGGCGGGTGAGGCGACCGGGGACCCGGACGACGGGGCCCGCGCGGCAGACCCTGCGGCGTGGAGAGTCGACGTCGAGGTGCGCGTCAAGCGCGAGGACGTGGTCGCGACCGCGCGCGCCCTGCTCGCCGTGACCCCAGACGACGCCCCGTTCGGGTGGGACCCGAGCGTCGGCGACGTCGCACGCTCGCTCACCGTCGTCCTCACACCGGGTGGCGACGTCACACCGGCGCAGGACGCGGTCGCGCTGCGGGAGGTCCCCGGGGTCGCCGAGGTGTGGCTCTCGCCGGACGGCGGCCTGGTCAGCGTCGCGACGGGTGCGGACGTCGCGGCGGCGGTCGCCGCCACGGCCGGCCGCGCGCTGCCCGCCACGACCGTCGAGACGATGGACGAGTTCGTCGAGGTGCGGCAGGTGAACGCGGGCTCCTGGCCGGACGCGGTGGCGATCACGACGGCCCTCGACGTCGCGCGGTGGGACGGCGTGTGGCACGTCGTGGTCAGCGGCGGGGAGCCCGCGGACGACCGTCTCGACATCGGGGTCGGCGACGACGCGCAACGGGCCTTGGTGGTGTCGCGGCTCGACGCGCTGCTGACCGGCGCCCCCCGGGTGATCGGGTACCAGGTGGACTCACCGGCCGGCGGGGTCGCGGGCGTCGTCGGCGGGGCGGTTGGCGCGCCGTCGGGCTCGGGCGCGACCGCCGTCCCTGTGCCTGACCCGGCCGCGGCGGGCCTGCCGGCGTGCGCGGGCGCGGACCTGACGGTCGCGGTCATGTGGACCGACGCCGCGGCGGGCTCGCGGTTCATGGGGCTGCGTGCGACCTCGACGGCCGCCGCCCCGTGCACGGTCACGGGCGTGCCGACGCTCGCGTTCACACGGGCCTCGGGCACCCTGACGCCGGACCTCACGCAGCTGTCCGACGTGTCGGCGCCCGACGTGCCGCCCACCGTCGTGCTGGCCCCCGGCGAGGCGGTCGACGCGGAGGTGCGCTGGGCGGCGATGTCGACGTCGCAGGACCCGGACGTCGCGGTCCGGGTGAGCGTGCGGGCCGTGCCCGGCGCGCCCGTGGCCGACCTGGTGCTGCCGACGTCGCTCGACGTCCTCGCGGGCGCGACCGTCCGGGTCGGGCCCTGGCGCCCGGCGCAGGACGTCGACCCGACGCTCTGACGCCGGCACCGGCGGCGCGCGTCTCGAAGCGTTCGAGAAGCGGCGGGACGGTCCTGTCGTGCACGATGCCCTCGTCCCCGAGGGACACCGGGGGCTGAGCGTCCGCGACCGCCGGGCGCCGCGACGAAGGAAGGCAAGGGGCATGCCGTACGTCACCAGCACCGCCACCGACCAGACCGTCGAGCTCTACTACGAGGACCACGGCAGCGGGCAGCCCGTGGTGCTCATCCACGGCTACCCGCTCGACGGGCACTCGTGGGAGAAGCAGACCGTCGCGCTGCTCGACGCCGGGTACCGCGTCATCACCTACGACCGCCGCGGGTTCGGCCGGTCCACCAAGGCCACGCAGGGCTACGACTACGACACGTTCACCGCGGACCTCGACGCGGTGCTGACGGCCCTCGACCTGCGCGACGTCGTGCTCGTCGGGTTCTCGATGGGCACGGGCGAGGTCGGCCGGTACCTGGGCACGCGCGGCTCGGGCCGTGTCGCGAAGGCGGCGTTCCTCGCGTCGATCGAGCCGTTCCTGCTGCAGACCGACGAGACCCCGCACGGCCTGCCGCAGAGCGCGTTCGACGAGATCGCGGCGAACGCGCGGCGCGACCGGTTCGCCTGGTACGACGAGTTCTTCCAGAACTTCTACAACCTCGACGAGAACCTCGGCTCGCGCATCAGCGAGGCCGCGGTGCGCGGTTCGTGGCAGGTCGCCGCGGGCGCCGCGCCGTGGGCCGCGTGGGAGGTCGTGCCGACGTGGCACACCGACCTGCGCGCCGACATCGCCGCGATCGACGTCCCGACGCTGATCCTGCACGGCACGGGGGACCGGATCCTGCCGATCGACGCCACCGGGCGGCCGTTCCACACGCTCCTGCCGTCCGCGACGTACGTCGAGGTCGAGGGTGCGCCGCACGGCCTGCTGTGGACGCACGCGCAGGAGGTCACGGCCGCGCTGCTGGAGTTCCTCGCGTCCTGAGGGCCGAGGTCGTGAGCCGGGGCCGGGTCGACGCGCCGTGCGTCGGCCCGGCCGCGGCGCGTCCGTCGGCGCGCGGGGCAGGATGGGCCCGTGCGCGCGCTGGTGGTCGACGAGTTCGGGGTGCTCCCGCAGGTCCGTGACGTCCCGGACCCGGTGTGCCCGCCCGACGGCGTGGTGGTCCGCGTCGCCGCGACGGGTGTGTGCCGGTCCGACTGGCACGCGTGGCAGGGCCACGACGACGACGTGCGGCTGCCGCACGTGCCGGGGCACGAGCTCGCGGGCACGGTCGTCGAGGTCGGCCCCGACGTGCGCGGCTGGCGCACCGGCGACGTCGTGACCGTGCCGTTCGTGATGGCGTGCGGCGCGTGCGCGACGTGCCGCGCGGGGGACCAGCAGGTGTGCCCGCACCAGACGCAGCCGGGGTTCACGCAGTGGGGCTCGTTCGCGGAGCTCGTCGCGCTCGACCACGCGGACACGAACCTCGTGCGCGTGCCGGACGGCCTGTCGCCCGTGGCCGCGGCGGCCCTGGGCTGCCGGTTCGCGACCGCGTACCGCGCCGTCACGGTGCACGCCGCGGTGCGCGCGGGGCACGAGGTCGCGGTGCTGGGCTGCGGCGGCGTCGGGCTGTCGGCCGTCATGGTCGCGGCGGCCGCGGGCGCGCACGTCGTCGCGGTCGACCCGTCGCCCGCTGCGCGCGCCGCGGCCCGCGACGCGGGGGCGCACGTCGTGCTCGACCCGGGCGACGACGACCCGGCGGCCCTGGCCGCGCGCGTCGTCGACGCGACCGCGGGCGGCGCGCACACGTCGCTCGACGCGCTCGGCAGCCCCGCGACCGCGCAGGCGGGCGTGCTCGCGCTGCGCCGCCGCGGCCGTCACGTGCAGGTCGGGCTGCTGCTGCGCGACGACGCGTGGACGGCGCTGCCCATGGACCGGGTGGTCGCGTGGGAGCTGTCGGTGCACGGCTCGCACGGCATGGCCGCGCACGAGTACCCGGCGATGCTGGCGGCGATCGCCGACGGCCGGCTCGCGCCGTCCTCGCTCGTGGGGCGGACCGTCGGGCTCGACGACGCGGCGGACGCGCTCGCGGGCCTCGCGCGGCCGGGTGCCGGTGGGATGACGGTCGTCGTCCCGTGAGTCGCGTGCCGCACGGGGTCGGGGCTGGCGATGACGGGCGCTGACGAGCCGACCCGCGCGCCCCGGCGACGTCGGACCCCGGCCGAGGCCGTGCGCCGGGCGGGTCTCGGCTACCTCAAGCGGTTCGAAGGGCGACGGGCGCTTCCTGACTGGGCTTGGCGGGAGTGGCTGTCTCTCAGGACGCGCGCTTGCCGTACCGCTGACGCGCTGCCTCGCCGCTCGTCCCGACAGCAGCGCCGATCGCTTTCCACGACGTGTCCGAGCGTCGGGCGTTCGCGACGGCCTCGGCGATCTCACGTTCGGCCTCGGCGCGCTTGAGGGCAGCGAGCCGCAGCTGCGTGAGAGGAGCGACCGTGTCGCGGTCACCGGGCTCGGGCTCGTACGCTTCGAAGCGGTCGGCCAGGTCATCGGCCTGGGCCATCATCTCGTCGAGCGAGCGGGGCATCGGCATCACCTCAGGAACTTCGGTCGTGCTGGCATGGCGTGAGCGACGTACAGGTCGTCGTAGCGCTCGACGACGCCGACCTCGATGAGACCGCCGCTGCGGTCCGGACCGATGACCATCGTCATCCCGTCTCCCACGTCGAACAGGTCGACGTGGTTGCGTAGCGCGTGCCTGATCGAGTCCTCTGATACGCCGTGCCTGTAGGCGCTGTGAAGAACGATCGGGTCGCTGTCCACGTCGACAAGTTATCTTGCTAGTCAGTGTCGGGACAAGTGCTCGCCGATGTCGGCCGAGGGTGTATCGACAACTGGTCGCTTTGCCCAGGTTGGTGAGCCTGCACGGCTCGCCCCCCACCGACGACGGTCGGGGACTAGCTTGTCGCCATGATCCGGCTCGACGAGCGTCAGCACCTCGCGCTGGTCGAGCTGTGCGGGAGGTACGGGTTCGCCAGGCTCGAGGTCTTCGGGTCGGTGGCGCGTGGCGAGGAGCGCATAGACTCCGACGTCGACGTCCTCTATGACCTGCTCCCGGGACGGCGCGTCACCTGGGAGATCGTCGATGCCGCCGAGGAGATGTCAGAGATCCTCGGACGTCCTGTCGACCTGGTCTCACGCAGAGCCGTGCACCCCCTGCTGCGCGAGCGCATCGAGACGGAGGCTCGGGCGCTCTATGCAGCCTGACCTGCTGTTCGTCGCCGAGATGATCGAGGCTGCTGCGCGGATCGCTGCGCTCACCTCGGGCCTCGACGCAGCCGCGGTCGAGCGGGACGCCACCGTGCGTGAGGCTCTGCTGTGGAACTTCACCGTCCTCGGGGAGGCGGCGAACCAGGTGTCGCAGGCGACGCGGGCGCAGCACCCGGAGGTTCCTTGGCGTCGCGCCGCCGGGCTGCGCAACCGGATCGTTCACGGCCACTGGTCGACCGACACCGACGTGCTGGTCTCCACGGCGCACGGCGTGATCCCGGACCTGCTGGTCCAGCTCGGTAGGGTGCGGGACTCGCTGCGCTGAGCGGGCACGCCCGGGTGGATCGACAGCTGGGCGCGTCGGCGGCGGTGGGTGCGCGGGTCCTGGCACCACCGACGCCGTTCCGCACCGTCGACGCCCGCGTCGCGGGGCCCGTCGGGTGGCAGGTGACGTTCTTCCAGACGCTCGACGCTCGACGAGCGGCGGTCGCGGTCCGGGTTCGCGACGGACGACACCCGTCCGCGGTAGGGCGTAGCGCTCGCCGCCGCGCGGGCATGCGTTTCATCCGAACGTGTCACCGCGTGGCGCTGACCTGCACGGGAACCCCTGCGGTCGCGTTCCCACACAGTCACCCGACGCCCTTCGGGAAGTCACCACATCATTGACCGCCCAATTCGTCCACCGCTAGCGTCGTACTCGTCCGATTAGTACGTAGTCCTTACATATTCGACGACGGGAGTCGAGATGTCTCGGAGCAGGACGCAGGGGAGATCGGCGGGGGACCAGGGGGAACCGAGCGG
>NZ_LNTD01000135.1 GCF_001462455.1 Cellulomonas sp. B6 | reverse complement strand
CCGCCGTCCGCCCCTGCGCCGGACCTGGTCGCGGAGGCCCCGCGGTCCCCGCGACCGGCTGACCGGCCCGAACGACCCGTTGCGGACCTGCTGCCGCCGCCGCCGACCGTGGGGCGCGGTCCTGGAGCGTCGAACGCCGCCCAGCCGCCTGTCGCGCCGTCGCCCGCCGCCCAGCCGCCCGCCGTGCCGGAGTCGTTCGGGGTGACGGCCGACGACGACCTCGCCGAGCTCGAGCACACCCGCGTGCGGCACCCCGACTCGCTGCGGCGCCGCACGGGGACGCTCGCGCTGAGCTTCGACACGGGGGAGCGGGTCCGGGTCGTCGGTCGCGGCCTCGTGGGGCGCGGTCCGCGTGCCGAGGACGGCGAGGACATCCTGCACGTCGTCGCGCTGCAGGACGCCGGGCGGTCGCTGTCGCGCGTGCACGCCGAGTTCGGGCCGCAGGAGGCGGAGGCCGGGCAGGACGCGGCGATCTGGGTCGCCGACCGCGGGTCGACCAACGGCACCGTCGTCGTCGACCCCGACGGTGTCGCACGTGTGCTGCCGGCCGGCACCCCGGCCGTGGTGCGTGCGGGGTGGACCGTGCGTCTCGGTGACCGCGAGGTGCGCGTCGAGGACGACTGACGCCTGATCCCTCGCGGGCGCGCCGCGCGCGGCGGTGCCGTGGGCGGCGCCGACGCCTCAGGTCGCGGTGCCGTCGACGGCCCGGGGGACCGGGCGCCGCGCGTGCCGCAGGCCGTCGACCGTGAGCACCACGAGCGCGACCCAGACCAGGCCGAACCCCCACCAGCGGCTGGGTGGCATCCGCTCACCGGCCACGAGCACGCCGATCGCGAGCTGCAGGACGGGTGCCAGGTACTGCAGCAGCCCGACGGTCGCGAGCGGCAGCCGCCGGGCGGCCGAGTTGAACAGCAGGAGCGGGACGGCCGTGAGGACGCCCGTGCCCACCAGCGCGAGGCCGTGCCAGTCGAGCGCAGCCGTGCCGAGGCCGAGCGCGTGCAGGACGACGAGGTAGGCGACCGCGACGGGCGCCAGCACGGCGGTCTCGGCGGCCAGGCCCGGCAGGGCGGCGACGCGCGGCCCGACGCGGGACTTGATGAGGCCGTAGGTGCCGAAGCTCCCGGCGAGCACGAGCGCGATCCACGGCAGCCGGCCGTACGCGACCGTGAGCACGACCACCGCCGCCGTGCCGCACGCGACGGCCGCCCACTGCACGGGCCGGAGCCGTTCGCCGAGCACGAGCACGGCGAGCGCGATGGTGACGAGCGGGTTGATGAAGTACCCGAGCGCGGCGTCGACGACGTGGCCGGTGGTCACGCCGTGCACGAAGACCAGCCAGTTCACCGCCAGCAGGACGGCGGCGAGCGTGAGCCGGGCGAGCAGCGCACGGTCGCGCAGGATCACGAGGAACGCGCCCCAGGTGCCGGTGACGCGCAGCAGCACGAGGCACAGCAGCAGGGACCACACGACGCGGTGCGCGATGATCTCGACGGGCCCGGACGGGGCGAGCAGCGGGAAGTACAGCGGCAGCGCACCCCACAGCAGGTACGCGCCGACGCCGGCGGCGAGGCCGCCGCGGCGGCCGGGGGAGGGTGCGTCCACGTCGCGACTGTACGGCGCGGGACGCCGGCCATCGGTTCTCATCACGTCCGCATCGCGGGATGTCCGTATCGTGGAGTGGACGTCGAGCAAGGGTGCCCTCACGTCCTAGACTTGCCGGGCATCGCTCTCGCGCCGACGGCGAGGCGCACGGCCGCCGGGGCCCTCGAGGGCGCCCCGTCGTGCGAGGGCTCCCCACAGCGGAAGGCAACCTGGTCCCGTGAGCACCCCGACCCTGCGCGTCGCGATCGTCGGCGCCGGTCCGGCCGGCATCTACGCGGCGGACATCCTGTCCAAGACGGACCTCGACGTGAGCATCGACCTGTTCGAGCGCCTGCCCGCGCCGTTCGGGCTCGTGCGCTACGGCGTCGCGCCCGACCACCCGCGGATCAAGCAGATCATCGTCGCGCTCCACAAGGTGCTCGAGCGCGGGGACATCCGCCTCATCGCCAACGTCGACTACGGCACCGACCTCAAGCTCGACGACCTGCGCACGTTCTACGACGCCGTGATCTTCTCGACCGGCTCGATCCGCGACGCCGCGTTGCCCATCCCCGGCATCGACCTCGAGGGCTCGTACGGCGCCGCCGACTTCGTGTCCTGGTACGACGGCCACCCCGACGTGCCGCGCACCTGGCCGCTCGAGGCGCAGCACGTCGCCGTCCTCGGCGCGGGCAACGTCGCGCTCGACGTCGCGCGGATCCTCGCCAAGCACGCCGACGACCTGCTCCCCACCGAGGTCCCGGCCAACGTCTACGACATCCTCAAGGCCAGCCCGGTCACCGACGTGCACGTGTTCGCACGACGCGGGCCCGCGCAGGCCAAGTTCTCGCCGCTCGAGCTGCGCGAGCTCGGCCACGTCCCGGACGTCGACACGATCGTCTACCCCGAGGACTTCGAGTTCGACGAGGGCTCGATGGCGGCGATCCACTCGAGCAACCAGACCAAGCAGGTCGTCAAGACCCTCACGGACTGGACGCTCAAGGAGCCCGAGGAGCTCACGGCCTCGCGGCGCATCCACCTGCACTTCCTGCACCAGCCCGTCGAGGTGCTGGGCGAGGACGGCAAGGTCGTGGGCCTGCGCACCGAGCGCACGGCGCTCAACGGCGACGGCAACGTCACGGGCACGGGGCAGCTCCACGACTGGCCCGTGCAGGCCGTCTACCGCGCGGTCGGCTACTTCGGCTCACCGCTCGTCGACATCCCGTTCGACGACGTCGCGGGCGTCATCCCCAACCGCGAGGGTCGCGTGATCGACGTCGACGGCGAGCACCTGCCCGGCGTCTACGCGACCGGGTGGATCAAGCGCGGGCCCGTCGGCCTCATCGGCCACACCAAGTCCGACGCGTCCGAGACGATCCGCCACCTGGGCGAGGACGTCGCCGAGGGCGGCGAGGCGTTCTTCACCGCCACCGAGCGCGACCCGCAGGCCGTGCTCGACTTCCTCACGCAGCGGGGCGCCGAGCCCGTCGACTGGTCGGGCTGGGAGCTGCTCGACGCGTACGAGAGGTCGCTCGGCGAGCCGCACGGGCGCGAGCGGGTCAAGCTCGTGCCGCGCGAGCACATGGTGGCGATCTCGCTCGGCCGCGAGCTGCCGCAGGGCTGACGCCCCGCGACGCGCCACGAGGGCCCGGACGGCACGCCGTCCGGGCCCTCGTGCGTCCTCGTCCGGACGGTCGGGAACGCCGCCCGCGCGGCTCGCGTTGTCACGGGTGCGGGCGGCGGAGGGTCGCCGGCCGCGGGGAGGACGAGACTGCGATGGGTCACCGGCACTACAACGGCCTGAAGACGGCGGCGCTGTTCGGCGCGCTGTGGGCGGTCCTGCTCGGCATCGGGTGGCTCGTGGGCGGGCCGCGCTACCTGTGGCTGTTCACGCTCGCCGGCCTGGCGATGACGGCGTACAGCTACTGGAACTCCGACAAGATCGCGATCCGCGCCATGCGTGCGCGGCCCGTGAGCGAGCTCGAGCAGCCCGCGATGTACCGGATCGTGCGCGAGCTCTCGACGGCCGCACGGCAGCCGATGCCGCGGCTGTACGTGTCGCCCACGATGGCGCCGAACGCGTTCGCGACGGGCCGCAACCCGCAGAACGCGGCGGTGTGCTGCACCGACGGCATCCTCGCGATCCTCGACGAGCGCGAGCTGCGCGGTGTCCTGGGGCACGAGCTCATGCACGTCTACAACCGCGACATCCTCACGTCGTCGGTCGCGGCGGCGGTCGCGGGCGTCATCACGTCGCTCGCGCAGTTCGCGCTGTTCTTCGGCGGCGGCGATCGTCGCGACGGCGGCGGCAACCCGCTCGCGGGCCTGCTCATGGTGTTCCTGGCGCCGTTGGCGGCCACGACCGTGCAGCTCGCGATCTCCCGCACGCGCGAGTACGACGCCGACGAGGACGGTGCGCGCCTGACCGGGGACCCGCTGGCCCTCGCGTCGGCGCTGCGCAAGCTCGAGGCCGGGACGAACGTCCGCCCGCTTCCGCAGGAGCGCGACCTGGTCGACGTGTCGCACCTCATGATCGCCAACCCGTTCCGCGGCGGCGGCCTCGGGCGGCTCTTCGCGACGCACCCCCCGATGGCCGACCGCATCGCGCGCCTCGAGGCCATGGCGGGCGGCGGCGTCACGCGCTACTGACGCGACGACGCCGGGCGCGGTGCTCCGTGCCCGGCGTCGTCGGTGCGCCCGGGCGCCCGGGCGGCAGGTCAGCGGTAGTTCGTGAACTGCAGCGCCGCGTCGACGTCGGCGCCCTTGAGCAGCGCGATCACGGCCTGCAGGTCGTCACGGCTCTTGGCCGAGACGCGCAGCTCGTCGCCCTGGATCTGCGTCTTGACGCCCTTGGGGCCCTCGTCGCGCACGAGCTTCGCGAGCTTCTTGGCGACCTCGCTGCTCAGGCCCTCCTTGATGGTGGCGGGCAGGCGGTACTCCTTGCCCGAGGGCTTGGGCTCGCCGTCGCCCGTGTCGAGGGCCTTGAGCGAGATGTTGCGCTTGATGAGCTTCGACTGGAAGACGTCGAGCACCGCGAGCACGCGCTCGGCGGAGTTGGCGACCATGAGGATCGTCTCGCCGCTCCACGCGATCGACGCGCCGACGCCCTTGAAGTCGTAGCGCTGCGCGATCTCCTTGACGGCCTGGTTCAGCGCGTTGTCGACCTCCTGGCGGTCGACCTTGCTCACGACGTCGAACGACGACTCGCTCGCCATGTCCTGCTCCTCCCGGCGCCCCGTGCGGGGGCCTTGATCGTCCGTCGGACGGGGGCGTGCGGTGCGCCGGACCGGCCCGTGCGGGCCGGGGTGGCGCGAGCCCCCTCCTGGACTTGCTATCCTTCCATCCGCACGCGGCTCACGCGGACGCACCGGATCGTCGTACTCGTACGGCTCCCCGGGGTGGTCGCACCGGGCCCGCGCCCCTTGGCGGGTTACCCGAGTGGCCAAAGGGGGCTGACTGTAAATCAGCTGGCAACGCCTACGGGGGTTCGAATCCCTCACCCGCCACGCACCGAAGGGGACGTCCTCCGCGAGGACGTCCCCTTCGTCGTCCCCGCGCCGACCCGGGCCGGGGTCCGTGCGTGCGTGCGTCAGCAGGTCCAGGCGCCGGACGTGACGGAGACCGTGGTCCCCTCGTCGCGCGTGTCGAACACGCCCGCGTCCTCCTCGGACGCGAACAGCACGCCGACGGCCACGGGCTCGGCGATGCCGGTGAGCGCCGCGAGCTGCTCGTGGGCGCCGTCCTGGCACGCCGGGTCGGTGGGCTGGACGTCGTAGCCCTGCTCGCCGAGGCGCGCGACCTCGGCCGTGACGGCGTCGGCGTCGGCGCTCGCGTCGACGGCCGTCCAGACGGCCCACACGTCGCCGTCGGCATCGGCGGGGGAGACGGCGGCGGGCCAGTCCGCCGCGGACGGGTCGACCCCGGCGTCCGTGTCGGTGCTCGTGCCGGTGCCGCAGGCGGCCGTCACGAGGAGCGTGGCGGCCGCGAGGCCGGCGGCGAGCGCGTCCCGGCGCGGGACGCGTCGACGCGGCGTGGTGCGCGGGCAGGAGGCGGTCGGGCGGGCGTCGGGGCGCCGGCGGAGGGGTGACATGCGCGGGATCGTGACACGCGGGCTGTGCCGCCCGCGACGAGCCAAAACGCTTAGGTCGACGACGCGCGTCGGGCGGCGGTGCGGGGTCGCCGCGCCCGCTCCGA
Organism: Cellulomonas sp. B6; assembly: GCF_001462455.1. Lineage (GTDB taxonomy): Bacteria > Actinomycetota > Actinomycetes > Actinomycetales > Cellulomonadaceae > Cellulomonas. The sequence continues at coordinate 5,743 of NZ_LNTD01000135.1, read as the reverse complement.
CGACCGACGCGGGAGCGTCGGGCGGGGCCGGCGACCGGTCGCGCGACCCCGATTTCGCAGGTGCCCCGTGGCCCGTGTACTCTGATCCGCGCTGCCCCGATAGCTCAGTCGGCAGAGCGTCTCCATGGTAAGGAGAAGGTCAAGGGTTCGATTCCCTTTCGGGGCTCTGTGGTGTGTCACGGGTCGGCCGTCCTCGCGGCGGCCGCCCGGGGCATGACCGCTGTGGCGGGATAGCTCAGGTGGTTAGAGCACACGGCTCATAATCGTGGTGTCGCGGGTTCGAATCCCGCTCCCGCTACCACGTCCGGCGAACATCCGTCGCAGCAGCGCGCGTCGGCCGGCGCGCGCCAGGAGAAGAACGCAGCCCCCGCGGGGCGCGAGAGGTGACACGAACATGGCTAGCAAGAGCGCGGACGTCCGCCCGAAGATCACGCTCGCCTGCACGGAGTGCAAGGAGCGGAACTACATCACGAAGAAGAACCGTCGGAACACGCCCGACCGTCTCGAGATGAAGAAGTTCTGCCCGCGTGACAACAAGCACACGGTGCACCGCGAGACCCGCTGACGCGGGTCCACGCCGGCAGCCACGCTGACGTGCAGGTCGACACCTCCTTCGCCGGGCGGGCCTACCCGCCCGGCGACGTGTATGTGGTCGCGCGCGAGAAGCTGCGCGAGTTCGCCGAGGCGACGGGTGCCACGCACCCCGCCCACACCGACGTCGCCGCCGCCCGCGCGCTGGGCCACCCCGACGTCGTGGCGCCGCCCACGTTCGCCGTGGTCGTCGCGCAGCGGACCGAGGCGCAGTACGTCGACGACCCGGCGGCCGGTGTCGACTTCAGCCGGGTCGTGCACGCCGACGAGCGCTTCACGCACCACCGCCCGATCCACGCCGGGGACCGGCTGCTCACCACGCTGCACGTCGACTCCGTGACGCAGCGCGCGGGGCTGTCGATGGTCACCACCCGCTGCGAGATCGCCGACGAGTCCGGCGCGCCCGTCGCGACCGTCGTCTCGACGCTCGCCGTGCGCCCCGAGGACGCCGCATGACCGCCCCCGTGCTCGCCGACCTCGAGGTCGGCCAGGAGGTCGCACGCCGCACGGTCGCCGTCGACCGCGCGCGGCTCGTGCGCTACGCCGGCGCGTCGGGCGACTTCAACCCGATCCACTGGAACGAGCGGGTCGCGACATCGGTCGGCCTGCCGGGCGTCATCGCGCACGGCATGTGGACCATGGGCGCGGCGGTCGCCGTCGTCGTGGACTGGGCCGGCGACCCCGGTGCGGTCGTCGACTACCAGACGCGTTTCACGCGCCCCGTGCCCGTGCCCGACCCGGGTGAGGCGCACGTCGACGTCGTCGCGACCGTCGGGGCGCTCGACCTCGAGGCCGGGACGGCGCGCGTCGACCTCACGGTGACGGTCGAGGGCGCACGCGTGCTCGGCAAGGCCCAGGCGGTCGTGCGGCTCGGCTGAGCCGTCCTGCCTCCTCTGAGCCGTCCCGCCTCCTCGCGGCCGTCGCTCGCGGCGTCCCGCTGGCGCGCGGCGCCGCGCGCTCGCCGCGCGCTCGCCGCGCGCGTCGTGCGCCGAACGTCGTGCGCCTGACGACGTGCGCCGGACGTCGTGCGCCTGACGACGTGCGCCGGACGTCGTGCGAGGGACGTCGTGACCGGCGTGGCCTGATCAGCGCGGCGCGGGGCCCGTCGTCGTCCCGGCGCGCAGCGCGACCGGCAGCACCTGCGGCTCGGGCATGCGGCCCTCGAGCAGCGCGGACACGGCGGCGCCGATCGCGGCGCCCTTCTCCGCGAGCGGCTGCGCGACCGAGGTCAGCACGTCGGGTGCGAGCCACGCGAGGTCGAGCCCGTCGAACCCCGCGACCGACACGTCCTGCGGGACGCGCAGCCCCAGCTCACGTGCCGCGAGCACGACGCCCGACGCGAGCAGGTCCGACTGGCAGATCACGGCCGTCGGCCGGTCCGGGCCGGAGAGGAGCGCACGTCCGGCGGCGGCGCCGTTCTCGACCAGCGAGGCCGGCGTCTCGTACACGGTCGTCGGCGTGACACCGGCGTCGGTGACGCCCGCGAGCCGCCGACGCGTGATCTCCCACACCAGGTGGGACTGGCGCGCCGCGTCGGCCGGGCCCGAGGAGCGTCCGCGGTCGAAGGGCAGCGTGACGGTCGCGATCCGGGTGTGGCCGAGGTCGAGCAGGTGGCGCGTGAGCTCGGCCATGCCGCCGCGGTCGTCGATCCCGACGGCCGCGACGTCGGGCTGCGGGGTGCCCTCGACGAGCACGGTCGGCGTGCCGCGGCGGCGCAGGGTCTCCAGGACGGGGTCGTCGGTGGTCCCGCCCCACATCTGCACCGCGACGTCCATCGCGGCGGACTCCAGCAGCGGGTCGACCGCGGGCTGCGACGCGTCGTGCGGGCCGGGCACCAGGAGCACGCCGAGCCCGAGCGGGCCGAGCGTCGCCGCGAGCCCGTCGAGCACCTGCGAGGACACGGGGTCGCGGAACGCGCGGCGCAGCGCGTCGCCCATGATGACGCCGACGATGCCCGAGCGTCCCCGGCGCAGCTGGCGCCCGAGCGGGTTGGGCCCGGCGTAGGCGAGCGAGCGCGCCGCCGCCAGGACGCGCTCGCGGGTCGCGTCGGCGATCGGCCCGGAGCCCGAGAACGCGAGCGAGGCCGTGGAGACCGAGACGCCCGCGGCCGCCGCCACGTCGGCCAGGGTCGTGCGCTGCGCGGACAGGGCGGGTACCTCCGGAGGCGGGGTGACGTGCGTCGCGGTCGTTGACGTCGGCGTCAGCGTACCCGCAGAATGTCGAGGACCCCTCATATCGATTCGACCCGCTGCGCATGCGGATCGAATCGATTCGAGAAGCCCGGACCGAGGCCCTCTCCGTCCGCCGTCACCCGCACCACGGAGCGCCCCTGTGACCCGCCACGCCCCGCCGAGCGTCGCCCGCGCGCGGCTCCTGCTCGTCGGACTCTTCTCCCTCGCCGGGTTCGCGTTCGCGAGCTGGCTCGCGCGCATCCCGACCGTCCGCGACCTGCTCGACCTCGGCACGTCCGACCTCGGCGTGCTGCTGCTCGTCGGTTCCGTCGGGTCGCTGCTGACCGTCACCGCGTCGGGCGTCGTGCTGCAGCGGCTCGGCACGCGGCGCGTGCTCGTGCTCTCGGCCGTCGTCCTCGCGACCGCGCTCGTGCTGCTCGGCACGGGCCCGACGGTCGGCTCGCGCGTCCTGCTCGCCTGCGGCATCTTCCTCAACGGCGTCGCCGTCGCGCTGGGCAACGTCGCCATCAACGTCGAGTCGGCCCGCATCGAACGGGCCGTGGGGCGCACGATCATCCCGCAGTTCCACGCGGCGTTCTCGGTCGGCGCCGTGCTCGGCTCCGGCACGAGCGCGCTCGCGTCCGCCGCGGGCGTCCCGGTGTCGGTCCAGCTGCCGGCGACCGCCGCGCTCGTCCTGGTGTGGCGCCTCGCGTCCGTCCGCGGTGTCGTGCTGCCCGCGACGGCGGTGGAGCTCGCCGCCCGCGCCACCCCCGCCACGGGGGAGGCCGACGCGGCCGTCGCGCCGGTCCCGGTGTCGCGCGCCCGCCGCGGCGCGCGCCGCATCGGCTCGGCGCTCGGCGCGTGGCGCGAACCTCGCACGCTGCTGGTCGGCGTCGTCGTGCTCGCCGCCGCGTTCTCCGAGGGCGCCGCCAACAACTGGCTCTCGCTCGCGGTCGTCGACGGGTTCACCACGAGCGAGTCCGTCGGCGGCGCCGTGCTCGGTCTGTTCGTCGCGTCGATGACCGCCGTGCGCCTGCTCGGCACGCGACTGCTCGACCGGTTCGGCCGCGTCGCGGTGCTGCGCGCGTCGGGCGCGACCTCGACGGTCGGCCTGCTGACGTTCGGGTTCGCTCCGTCGCTGCCGCTCGCGGGCGTCGGCGTCGTGCTGTGGGGCCTCGGCGCCGCGCTCGCCGTGCCGATCGGCATCGCCGCGGCGTCCGACGACCCCACGCGCGCCGCGGGGCGGGTCGCCGTCGTGTCGGCGTTCGCGTCGATGGCCTCGCTGGTCGCCCCGCCCGTGCTGGGGCTCGCGGCCGAGCACGTCGGGGCGCGGCACGCGCTCGTGCTGATCGTGGCCGCCATGCTCACGAGCGTCGCGGTGTCGCGCACGGTCGCCCCTCAGGCGTCCGGGACGTCCGGGACGTCCGGGGAGCCTGAGACGTCCGCGGAGCCTGGGGCGTCCGGGGAACCCGAGCCGTCCGGGCCGTCCGTCGTGCTCCCGACGCCGCGGGCCGCCGCCGACGGCACGGTCCCGACCTGCCCGCAGCCCGCCCGCCCGGACGGCGCCGGACCGGAGCGCGTGGGGTCGCCCGCGACGGGCCCCGGCGTCGACATCGCGGACCCCGAGACCGCCGTGGCGGGCCCGAGGAGCGCACGATGACCGCCGGGTCCACCGGCTCCCGCGCGGTGCGCACGCCCGACCCCCGGGAGGTCCGGCTCGCGTCCGCGGCCGTGTTCGCGGTCTTCCTGCTCTCGGGGGTCAACTTCGCCTCGTGGGCGTCCCGCCTGCCCGCGGTGCGGGACGCGCTCGACCTCACGCCCGAGCGCATGGGCGTCCTGCTGCTCGTCGGCGCGGTCGGGTCGCTGCTCTCGCTGCCGCTGTCGGGGCTGGTCGTCGAGCGTCTCGGTGCGCGGCGCACCGTCCTCGGGTTCGCCGTCCTCAACGCGGCCGGGTACGTGGTCGCGTCGCTCGGCGTCACGCTCGGGCTGATCCCCGTCGTCGGGGTCGGCCTGGTCCTCGCGGGCGTCGGCACCGGAGTGTGGGACGCCGCGATGAACCTCGAGGGGGCGCTCGTCGAGCAGCGCCTGGGGCGCACAGTCATGCCGCGCTACCACGCGGGGTTCTCGTTCGGCACGATGGCGGCCGCCGGTGTCGCGGCGCTCGCGGCCTGGGCGCACGTCCCCGTGCAGGTGCACCTGCCGGTGATGGTCGTGCTGTCCGCCGTCGCCGTGGCGGTCGCGGTCCGCGCGTTCCTCGTGCACACCCCCGCCGAGCCGCACGCCGACGGGCCCGACGCGGGTCACGCGCAGGGTTCGGCACCCCGCGGCGCGCGGGCCGCGCTCGGCGCGTGGCTCGAGCCGCGCACGCTGCTCATCGGTCTCGTCGTGCTGGCCGCGGCGCTCACCGAGGGGTCGGCCAACGACTGGGTGAGCCTCGCCGTGGTCGACGGGTTCGGCACCGCGCACGCCACCGGCGCCGTCGGCTTCGGTCTGTTCGTCACGGCGATGACCGCGATGCGGCTGTTCGGCACCGCGCTGCTCGACCGGTACGGGCGCGTCGCCGTGCTGCGGCTGTGCGCCGCGCTCGCGGCCGCCGGGCTGCTGCTGTTCGGCCTGGCCGACCAGCTCTGGCTCGCGCTGCTCGGCGTGGTCGTGTGGGGCACGGGTGCCGCGCTCGGGTTCCCGGTGGGCATGAGCGCGGCCTCCGACGACCCGCGCCGCGCCGCGCAGCGCGTGGCGGTCGTCTCGACGATCGGGTACTCGGCGTTCCTCGCCGGCCCGCCCCTGCTCGGGCTGCTCGCCGAGCACGTCGGCTACCGTGACGCGCTGCTCGTGATCCTCGCGCCCGTCGCGCTCGGGCTGCTCGTCACCGGCGCCGCGCGTCCGCTGCCCGCGACGCAGGCCCCGCCCCCGGCAGCGGCCGCCCGCGAGGACGCACCCCCGGCCGACGTCTAGCCTGGGACGGTGGAGCTCGACACCTG
>NZ_LNTD01000134.1 GCF_001462455.1 Cellulomonas sp. B6 | reverse complement strand
GCCGCCGACCGGGGCTCGCCGCTGGCTCGCGCTGGCCGTGCTGGCCGGTGCCGTGCTGCTCCTCGCCATCGACGGGACGGTGCTGTACCTCGCGATCCCCTCGCTCGCGCGGGACCTCGCCCCCACGTCCGCGCAGGTCCTCTGGATCGGGGACGTCTACTCGCTCGCGATCGCCGGCCTGCTGGTCTCCATGGGCGGGCTGGCCGACCGCGTCGGCCGCAAGAGGCTCCTGCTCATCGGGTCCGCGGCCTTCGGCGTCGCCTCCGTCGTCGCCGCGTTCGCGCCGAGCGCCGAGGCCCTCATCGCCGCGCGCCTCGCCCTGGGCGTCGCCGGCGCGACGATCATGCCGTCCACGCTCTCGATCGTCCGCAACCTGTTCGACGACGACAAGGAGCGGGCGCGCGGCGTGGCCGTCTGGGCCGCGGCCGCCGCGGGCGGCGCGGCGATCGGCCCGCTCGTGGGCGGCGCCCTGCTCGAGCACTTCTGGTGGGGCTCGGTCTTCCTCATCAACGTCCCCGTGATCCTCGTCGTGATCGTCGCCGGGGCCGTCCTGCTGCCGGAGTCCCGCGACCCGGACGCCGGGCGCTTCGACCTGGTGTCGGTCGGCCTGTCGTTCCTGGCGATCACGCCGATCGTGTGGGTCGTCAAGCGCTGGGTGGACACGGGGGTCACCGTGCCGACGGTCGCCGTCCTCGTGCTCGCGCTGCTGGCGGGATGGGGCTTCGTGCGCCGTCAGCGCCGGTCCGCCTCGCCGCTCATCGACGTGAACCTGTTCCGGTTCCCCGCGTTCTCCGCGTCGATCCTGGCGAACTTCGTCGCGATCCTCGCGCTCACGGGCACGCTCTACTTCTTCTCGCAGTACCTCCAGCTGGTCCGCGGGCTCTCGCCCCTGCGGGCGGGGCTGACCGAGCTGCCCGTGGCGGTGTTCTCCGCCGCCGCCGTCGTGGTCGTGGGCTGGGTCCTGCGACGCCTGGGCACGGGCCCCGGCATCGCGGTCAGCCTCGCACTCGCGGCGGCCGCGATGGTGATGCTCGCCGTCGCGGAGAGCGGCGGGTCCCTGGTGTGGCTGGTCCTCGCACTGGTCCCGCTGGGCCTCGGGCTCGGCGTCACGCAGACGCTCAGCACCAACGCGATCCTGTCCGCCGTCCCGGCGCGGAAGGCGGGCGCAGCCTCCGCCGTCGCGGAGACCGCCTACGAGATGGGCGTCGCGCTCGGGATCGCGCTCCTCGGCTCCACCCTCACCCTGATCTACCGCGCACGGCTGGTCCCGCCCGGCGGGCTAGGCTCCGAGGACGCGGCGCGCGTGCAGGACTCCCTGGCCTCGGCCACCGCGGTGCTCGGCGACCGGGAGGACGTCATGGCCGCCGCGCACGGCGCGTTCACGACGGCCATGCAGTCCACGTCGGTGATCGCCGCCGGTCTGCTCCTGGTGGCCTCGGTGATCGCGTGGCGGGCCATCCCTCGCGACGCGGGCACCGCGCCGGTCGCGCACTGAGGCGGCGACGCAACCACGACGCAGGACGGAGGGCGATGGGTCGGGTGGCAGGGCGCTCACGCGCCGACACGCGCGACGCGATCCTCCAGGCAGCGGCCGAGCTCGTGCTGGAGGTCGGCGTCAACGCCACGATCGCGCAGATCGCCGCCCGGGCCGGCGTCTCGAAGGGTGGGGTGCTCTACCACTTCGCCGACAAGGAGGCCCTGCTGGTCACGCTCGTCACCAACGAGCAGGAGCAGTTCCGGGCCGAGGTGCAGGCGGCGCTCGACCTCGACGACACGACGCCGGGCAGGCTGACCCGCGCCTACGTCCGTGCCGGGCTCCGCCCGTTCACGACCGGGGTCGGGCTGTCCCGGCAGGACGCCGAGCTCGCTGCGCGGCTGTCCTCGATCCCCGCCGCGCAGGAGGCCGCCGCACGGGACGCGGAGCGGTGGGAGCACGACCTCGCGGGGGACGGGCTGCCGACGTCGTCGACCACGCTCATCGTCTGCGCCGTCGACGGGGCGGCGTTCTCGGCGTTCTGGGGCGTGCAGCCCTCCGTGGCCCGGATGGTCGAGCTGCAGGACGAGCTCCTCGCGCTGGCCTCGAGGCGCGGGGTCGCACCGCCGCGCGGCTGAGGGATCCGGGCAGACGGCTCGTCGGCCCGGGCGGCGTGCCGCGGCTGCCCGGTGGTGCCCGGCCGCGCCGCGCGCGACGATGCGGGCATGGCCCCGCAGACGTTCACCACGACCCTGCTCCTCGACGGCAGCAACACCGGGGTCGAGGTGCCGCCCGCGGTCGTCGAGGCGCTCGGTGCGGGCAAGCGCGCCCCGGTGGTCGTGACCGTGAACGGCCACACGTACCGTTCGACGCTCGCGGTCATGGGCGGGCGCCACCTGATCCCGTTCTCGGCGGCGCACCGCCGCGAGACCGGCCTCGCGGGCGGCGACCCGATCGAGGTCACGCTCGAGCTCGACACGGCACCGCGGGTCGTCGAGGTGCCGGCCGACCTCGCCGCGGCGCTCGACGCCGCACCCGGTGCGCGCGCCGCGTTCGACGCGTTGTCTCCCAGCGCGCGGAAGGCGCACGTCACGGCCGTCGAGGGGGCCAAGGCGGCCGAGACGCGCGCGCGGCGCGTGGCGGCGGTCGTCGCGAAGGTGCTCGCCTGACCGTCGCCGTCGCCGTCGCCGTCGCCGTCGCCGTCGCCGTCGCCTGGCCGGGGCGTCAGACGCGCGCGCGGACGGCGGCGTCGAGCGCGCTCGTGAGCTCCGCCAGGGGGTGCCGCCCGGCGGGTGCGGGCGGGTAGCGGCGCAGCACTGCGGGCACGGGCGGTGCCGCGAGCCCCGCGAGCGTCACGACGGCCTCGTCGGCCACGCCACCGGCGTCGTCACCGGCGGCGACGGCCCGGAGCTCCGCGACGCGCGCCACGCACGCCGCCGCGCGCAGGACGTGGCCGACCTGCGTCGCGCGCGCGATCGGGTGCAGGTAGGCGGCCGCCGCTGCGTCGCCGCACGCGAGCGCGCCGAGCCGGGCGACCTCGTCGTCGACCGCGGCGGCGGCTCGGTGCGCGGCGACCGCGGCCGTGCGCTGCCGGTTGCTGCGCGCGGCGCCGTCGGCGAACGCGCGGGCGGCGGCGAGCGCCTCGCGGGGCCGCGGGTCGTCGGGGACGGCGGCCTCGAACGCGGGCAGCACCTGCGCGGCGCAGTCCGCCGCGTACCGGGCCACGGCGCGCAGGTCGTCGGTGCTGAGCTCGACGTGGTCGGGAGCGGGCGCGGCGGTCACGTCGTCATCCTGCCGTGCCCGTGCCCGTGCCCGTGCCCCTGCCCCTGCGCCGTGCCCGGGGCGGCGCCGCGGCGGGGCCCGCGTCGCCCCCCCGTATGTCCGTACCCGGTTACGCGTCGAGCGCCGTGCTCCTGACGGGCCGGCGGCCGGTGCGCTCGGCGATGGCGGCGACCTCGTCGGACGTGTACGCGCTGCGCGTGCCCGAGATCGACATCCCGGCGGCCGCCGCGAGGGTCTTGAGCGGGTAGGGCTGCGGCGCCACGAACTCGCGGCCGTACGCGATGAGCATGCGCAGCCGGTCCTCGGCCTCGCGCATCTCGGTGCGGGCCCGCTCGATCTCGGCGAGCAGCACGTCCTGGCGCGTGGGTGACCGGTCGCCGTCGGCGACGCGCAGGTACCGCTCGAAGACCTCGCGCTGCCGCACCACCTCCTCGCGCACGGCCTCCAGCGGTACCCGCGTCAGCTCGTCGGCGTCCGCGGGCGCCGGGGCGGGCACGGGCAGGACGATGTCGATGATGTCGTCGATCGCGTCGCGCTTCTCCATGTGTTCACCGTACGCAATCCTTTGCGATCGTCGCAACGGATTGCGGCGATCGAAACGCCTGCGGCGGGGACGGGAACGGGCGGGGCGCGCCGGGTCGGCCGTGGCTCACGCATGCGCGCGCAGCGCGCGCCACGCCGCACCGGCCGACCGCGCGTCCACCCATCGCGGCGTCGTCGCGCGGTAGCGCGCGTACGCCTCGCCGAACCGCTCCCCGAGTGCGCGCTCCTCGGCGGCGATCTGCGGGTGCAGCGCCGCGACGAACGCCGCGGCGGGCAGCGCGGCGACGGCCGAGCGCCGCGCGACCGCGTGCGCGACGAGTCCCAGCAGCATCCCGACGTACATGGGGTTGCGGGTCAGCCGGTTCGCGCCGTCGGTGACGAGTGCGGACGCGGCCGCGGGGACGGTGGGGTCGACGGTCGTGCGGGAGCGGCGGAACCGCAGGACCGGGTCGGCCGCGCACCACGCGGCACCCGCGGCGACGACGCCCGCGGCGACGAGCGAGCCCGGCGAGGGGCGACGCCCGCGACGCGTGAGCAGCGCCTGGGCGACCGCGGCCAGCGCGGCCACCGCGAGCGGCGGGAGGCGCAGGTCGCGCCGGGCGGGCGTGCCGTCCGCGGCGTCGTCGGGATCGGCCGCCCCACGATTCATCGTCATGGAGCGATGATAGGGGTCGCTGTCAGCCGGCCACCCACGACGGGTCGGCGAGCAGCGCCCGCAGCTCCTCCACGAGCCGCGCCGTGTGGAAGCCGTCCGCCGCCGCGTGGTGCACCTGCACCGCGAGCGGCAGCAGCACGCGCCCGTCGCGCTCGACGTACCGGCCCAGCGTGACGATCGGCGCGAGGTGCGTGCCCGGCGTCGCCGTGATCGTGAACCCCGTGAACGACGTCCACGGGATGCTCGACACGTCGAACGTGGCGGCCGGCCGCAGGCCCTGCGGGAACAGCTCGCCCGACGCCGCGTGCGCGGCCACCACGGCGGCGGCCGCGTCGTGGAACGCGGCGTAGTCCGGGTCGAACGGCACCCACAGGCTCGCGAACGTCTCGCTGCCGGGGTGCATCACCGTGAACGACGGGTGCACCACGGGCCACACGGCCGGCGCGCCGTCGGTCGTGAGCGTCATGCGGAACTCGTCGTGCCGGTTCACCACCGACGCGATCGCCCACACCTGCGTGAGGTACGTGCGGCGCCCCGCCGCGCGGACCGCGTCCACGAACGCGGTGACGTCGACCTCGACCGTCATCGCGTACGTGCACGGCACGGCGCGCAGGTAGTGGGCGAAGTGCTGCCGCCGGGGCCAGGTGTCCAGGTCGATGAGGGCCGGAGCGTCCATGCGGCCCATCGTCGCAGGCCGGGCCCAGGGCCGGCCGCCGCTGCGCACGTGGGGCGGCGCACAGGTGGCTGCGCGACGATCGGTGAAGACCGGTCGGGACCCGGCGACGGTCGTGAGCCGACCTGCGAGGAGGGCGAGGAGCATGACGGCAGGAGCCGCGATTGCGGTCGAGCTCGTCGAGGCGCAGCCGGCGGACCTCGACGCGTTCGCGCGCCGCGTGCAGGCGGCGTTCGCGCTCGCCGTCACGCCGGGCGCGGCCAGCGGCACGGCCGAGCCGATCCCGTCCGACGAGGACCTGCGGGAGTCGTTCGCCGCGCCCGGAGCCGAGGTGCTGCACGTGCTCGTCGACGGCGAGCGCGTGGGCGGTGCGGTGGTGAGCGTCGACCGGGAGGCGGAACGCGGCAGCCTCGACTTCTTCTTCGTCGACCCCGCGCACCACGGCCGGGGGATCGGGCGCGCCGCCTGGCGTGCGGTCGAGCGGCGCTACCCGCGCACGCGCATGTGGGAGACCATGACGCCGCACTTCGAGGTGCGCAACATCCACTTCTACGTCAACGTGTGCGGCTTCCACGCCGTCGAGTTCTTCCACCCCGGCCACCCCGACCCGCACGCGCCGGGCGCGGGCGCGGGGCAGGACCACGACGACGACCTGATGTTCCGCTTCGAGAAGCGGATGGCCTGACCGCGGCGCGGGCCCTCAGCCCGTGACGTGCGTCGTGAGGAACGCGTGGACCTCGGCGAGCTCGGTCGCGTCGATGCCGTGCGCCAGGCCCGGGTAGGTGCGGGCCGTCAGGGTGCTGTGCGCGGGCAGCCACGCGGCGGTGCGCTCGATCGCGTGCGGCGCGATGACGGTGTCGAGCTCGCCGCGGCCCCAGAAGACCGGGGGCCGGGTGCCGGCCAGCGTGGCGTCGCCGGGCCGCTCGCCGCCCGCGACGAACCCGCCGAGCACCACGGTCGCGGCGACGCGCGCGGGTCGCGTGCGCAGCAGCTCGGTGGCCATGAGCCCGCCCTGCGAGAACCCGAGCGGCGCGATGGTCGCGCCCGGTCCGAGCTCGGCGTCGACCCACGCCCAGATCGCGTCGGCGGCCGCCGCGACGGGTGCGGGGTCGGGCGTGCCGGGCGTCGTGATGGGGAACCACGCGGCGCCGCCGTGCGGCAGGTCGAGCGGTGCGCGCAGCGCCGCCCACGGCAGGCCCGACGGCAGGTGCGGCGCGAGGCCCGCGAGGTCGTGCTCGTGCGAGCCGAACCCGTGCAGCAGCAGCACCGTCGGGGCGGCCGGGTCCGCGCCCGGCGCGGGGGAGCGGACGGCGCGCAGCGTGCTCACCGGGCCAGCAGCTCGTCGGTCGTCGTGCCCGGGACGGACACCGTGACCTGCGTGCCCCACGGGTCGCGCAGCGAGACGGCGCGGCCGTCGTCGCCGAACGCCAGTCCCGCGGCGCGCAGACGCCCGACGAGCGCGTCGAGGTCGGCGCGGCCGGGGACCGTCACGGCGACGTCGCCCAGGCCGAGGGTCGAGGCGCGCGGCCCGGCGCCGCGGCTGTTCCACGTGTTCATGGCGACGTGGTGGTGGTACCCGCCGGCGGACGCGAACAGCGCACCGGGGTAGCCGCGCGTGGTGGCCTCGAAGCCGAGGGCGTCGAGGTAGAACGCCTCGGCGGTGGCGATGTCGCCGACCTGCAGGTGCACGTGGCCGACCTTGCCGGCCAGCTCGGGCCCGGCGTCGAGCGCCTCCTGCGTGAGGTGCTCGCGCAGGTAGCCGTTGGGGTCGAGGAACTCGGTGGACATGACGAGCTCGCCGTCGCGGTGCAGCCACAGGCTGCGGTCGCGGTCGGTGTAGAGCTCGATGCCGTTGCCCTCGGGGTCGGTGAAGTAGAACGCCTCGGAGACGAGGTGGTCGGACGAGCCGACGAACCGGCTGCGCGGGTCCTGCGCGGCACGGTAGACGGTCGCGGCGAGGCTCGCGGCGTCGTCGAACAGGAACGCGGTGTGGAACAGGCCGGCCTGGCGCGGGTCGACGGCGGGCAGGCCCGGCGTGTGCACGAGCCGGACCATCGGCGTCGTGCCGCGACCCAGCACGCGGTGCACCTGCTGCCCGCGCACGCGCTCCTCGAGCGGCTCCATCGCGATCGCGTCGGCGTAGTACGTGGTCATGGCCTCGAGGTCGCCGACGTGCAGCGTCACGGCGTCCATCGAGGTGGTGGCGGCCAGGACGCGCTCGTCGGCGGGTCCGGCGGACGTCGTGGTGCTCACGGTGACCTCCGATTAGTTGTCGATACAAGTAGAGAGTACCTCGCAAAGGTTGACGCTTCAAGTGGTGAGCATCACGCCTCCCTGTGAGGGGCGATGGCGGCGCTCCGTGTTTAGACTGACTAGTCAGTTCAAATGATCCGAGGGTGCACCCGTGACCACCACTTAGTTGTCGATACAAGTAGAGAGTACCTCGCAAAGGTTGACGCTTCAAGTGGTGAGCATCACGCCTCCCTGTGAGGGGCGATGGCGGCGCTCCGTGTTTAGACTGA